>NZ_JBSFIA010000008.1:0-240857 GCF_053597355.1 Streptomyces sp. NPDC001443 | reverse complement strand
GCGCGGTGATCAACCACGTGCTCACCGAGGAGAAGGACTTCCGGGAGTACGTCCTCGCCTACACCAACGCCGCCTCGATCGTCAGCGAGGCCACCCCTCCCTCGCGCGTGTCCGACGCGCCGGAACTACCGGTAGTTCACGAACTGAAGCGCGAAGTCGAGGTCCTTGCCCTTCAACAGGGCGATGATGGCCTGGAGGTCGTCACGGCTCTTGGAGCTGACGCGCAGTTCGTCGCCCTGCACCTGGGCCTTCACACCCTTCGGACCCTCGTCGCGGATGATCTTCGCCACCTTCTTGGCGTTCTCCTGGGAGATGCCCTCCTCGATGGAGGCGAAGATCTTGTACTCCTTGCCGGAGAGCTGCGGCTCGCCCGCGTCCAGCGCCTTGAGCGAGATGCCCCGCTTGACCAGCTTGGTCTCGAAGACGTCGAGGACGGCCTTCACCCGGTCCTCGGAGTTCGCCTCCATCAGGATCTTCTCGCCGGACCACGAGATCGAGGCACCCACGCCCTTGAAGTCGTAGCGCTGCGAGATCTCCTTGGCGGTCTGGTTGAGGGCGTTGTCGACCTCCTGCCGCTCGACCTTCGAGACGATGTCGAAACTGGAGTCGGCCATGTCCTGTGGCTCCTTGTATCTGAGGGCGAATCGGGTCCGTACCGGCTGTGTACCGCCGTACACGGGGCTGCCGCCGAGCCCGCCGGGGATCGGGGCCGCATCCGCACCAGCCTAGCCACCCCGCCCCTCGCGAGTGGCGATCAATCGGGTGGCGAAGCACCCCTCCTCATCGGGTATTGTTTACGTCGTTGCCAGGGAACACCGCCGACAGGGGGTGTGAAGGGCAGCAACCCCGGCGGTGTGCCCGAGCGGCCAAAGGGAGCAGACTGTAAATCTGCCGGCTTCGCCTTCCCAGGTTCGAATCCTGGCGCCGCCACACGGGAACTAAGGGCCCGTGACCTGCTTAAAACCCAGGTCACGGGCCCTTAGTCATGCGGTCCGCCGATTGGCCTGCTGTCTCACACTGTCTCGCGTTCGAACGCCCCGTCTCGGGGTGTGTGGACGGGGCGTGGACGGGATCTCAGACCCTAGTCCTGCTGCTCCAGACGGGCGGAGATCTTGGCGTTCGCGGCCTCATCTCCGTCGTTCAAGAACTTGGCGTAGACCCGAAAGAGCACGGTGACGCTGTGGCCGGCGCGCAGGGCCACGAGTTGAGGTTCCACCCCGGAGCTGAGCCACGTGGACACGGCGGCATGGCGAAGATCATAAGGACGCTTGGCCAACGTCGAGCCGTACTCCTGCGCGGTCAGAGCACGCACCCGGGCTTCCGCCCAGACCTCGCCGTAGCCCGTGTCCTGGATGAGCCCGCCGCGCATGGTCCGAAAGAGCCGCCCGTCCGGAGCCGTGCCGTACGCGGTGACGTGCCACCGCAGCAGGCTGACCAACTCCGGGGGTATCGGCACATGCCGGACCGCCTTCCGCGGGCGGTGCTTCAGGCCCCGCTTGTCGTGCGGCTCGCCGCTGTCGGTCCACGCTGAGCCCGACCGGGGCCGTGTCTCCCTGAGCCGCAGCGTCCCCCACCCACGCCGCGGTAAGTCGCAGTCCTGGAGCCGCAGCCCAATGACTTCAGCCGGCCGCGCGGCGGCGTAGTACATGCAGCCGAAGAACCCCACGAGACGGCGACCGCGGGGGCTCTGAGCCCGTACAGCGTTCAGAAGCTTGGCCGCTTGGCCGGGGCCCGGCACGCATGCCGGGTCCACCTCCTCGACCACCTGCTCCGGTGCCTTCCACTTGATGCGAGTGAGCGGGTTGTCGGCGAGAAGTTCGGCTTCCACCGCGTATTCGAGGCTGTTGTAGAAGATCGCGCGCTTTCGGCTGATCGTTCCCGGGGCTGCGGTCTTACCGTCCAGCTTCTTCGAGATGGCGTTCAGGGCGGCCCGTACGAGAAGACGTTCCGAGAGCGCCGACGTGGGCAGCGACTTACGCTGGAACCAGTCCAGCACCTTGGCGACGTCGGCCGGGAGCTCCTCGCCCCACCGGTTTTTGTTGAATGCCCAACCGTAGAGAGCCGTGCGGATGACTCCCGCGTCCGGCATGCCCTTGGTGTCCTTCACGAACGTCGGCGTCACGGTCGCCATGGCTTCGGCCAGCGTGCGCCGCGTGGAGGCGGGGGAGTGGTCCCACTTTATCTCGATGTAGTTGCGGGCGTGCTCGTACCAGGAGATGTCCCGTTCTTTGGCGACCAGGGATTTCGGAAGCCCGTTGTCGACGTCGAACGGCTCGCCCTCGCGGGCCGCCGTGATGAGCTGGGCCCGGCGGCTCTCCGCCAGGCCCAGAGTAAGGAACGACTCCGAGTGAGGGCGTTCGCCAACCTTCCAACGGAGTTGGTAGGGCTTCCGATAGTCGCGCTTGCGGATGGCCCAGATCTTGACGGTGTAACTCCACTCGGTCACGCAGCCTCCATCTCGTCCTTGAAGGCGTCCAGCACGCTGCGGCGCACGCAGATGCGACCGGACGGAGTGCGGCGGGCCTCGGGGGTGAGGCCACGATCGCGCCAGCGGTACCAAGTGGGCCGGCTGATGCCGAGTTCTGTCAGAACGTCAGGCAGCGGGATCAACTCGTCTTTCGGGGTGCGACGACGACGGGTGGGCGTGCTCATGCGGCTGTCTCCTCGTGAGACTCGGTGAACTCGGCGCCAGGCAGGGCGGACCATGGCACCGAGTCGGTGAATGAGCGGCGGAGAAGTTGGACGGACATTGCTCTGAGTCGCGACTCATCGCGACTCAGAGCGGGTGCGAGGGGCTTTGAGTCGCGATGAGTCACGACTCAGGCAAATGTGGGTGGGACTGGTTGAGGGTGATCCCGGTGTAGGTGGCCACCTGCCGGCCGTAGGCGTCCCGGGGCCGCGTGCGGTTGAGTTGTGGCACGACGGAGAGCAGGTTGCGGCCGAACACCTGCTTCGTTCCGGGGCGGACGCCGTTGTCCTCGGACCACTCCCGCCAGACGGCCCACAGAGCGTCCACGGGCACGCTGCACGCGGGCCCGGTGGTGCAGCACTCGCGGATGAACGCACTGGTGGGCGAGGCGGTGTCCTGCATCGTGGTCACGGCCTCGCGGCTGGACGCCGGCTCGGTGATGCGGCCCGTGTGCTCCAGCCGGGCGAGTCCGTCGAGAGCCCAGTTGAGGATGCCGGGCATCTCGGCGGCGAGCCGGTCGAACAGAGTGGGGTCTTCCTTGCCGAGCCAGGACACGGTCATGCTGAGCAGCACGAAGCGGCGGGCGATGACCCCGGAGGAGTCGCCGAAGTGCGGCAGCTCGTTGGACAGGATCATCAGCCGGGTGGGGAGCTTGCCGGTCCACGGCTCCCGGTACTTCCGGTCGATGTCGATGGTGTCCTCACCGGAGATGGTGAGCAGCCGTTCGACGACTTGGCTGTTGTCGTTGCCGGACAGACGGGCGTCGGAGATGACCGCAAGCGGCTTTCCCAGCAGGGTCGACAGGCCGAAGTTCGTGCCGAGTCCGGCGAGGGTGGGCCCGGCGAGATTGTTCTTCCCGACCAGCTCTTTCAGCACGCGGGCGATGGTGCCCTTGCCGGAGCGGGACGGGCCGACCATGAGCAGGATCTTTTGCAGGTCGGTGCGGCCGGACAGCACGTAGCCGAACCAGTCCTGTACTGCCTGGATGGCGTCCGGGTCGTCGGGCCAGACCTCCCGCAGGAACCATGCCCACGTGGGCGCGGTCGCGGCTGGGTCGTAGGTGAAGGGGACGGACACGAGGTTGAAGAAACCGGGCGTGTGCGGCAGCAGCGCGCGGTCCCGGATCCTCAGCAGCCCGTTCGCGCACGCCACGATCAGCCCGCTGTCCCACTCGCTGGCGCCCTCGCCATCGATCCATGCGGGAGCGTCGGTGTCGGTGGGCAGGAGAGTGATGGAGCCGAGAGCATCGAGCAGGTTGCCGATCTTCGTCTTCGTGGGCGCCCAGTCGCGTTCCTCGGGCTCGCCGTCCTTGCCGGGAGCCCAGTAGATGGTGTGCTCAAGCCGCTCGTACATGGCTTTGCGGACCTGGGCGTCGTCCAGCTCCCGCCAGCAGGTGCCGTTCCATCGCATCCAGGACGCGCGCCAGCGCCGGCAGACGAGCTGTCCGTCCTCGGTCTGCCAGTCGGGCAGCAGACGGCGGGCGACGGCCAGGGGGTTGGACGGCGGCGGCAGTTCTTCGGTCTCGGGGGCGGGGCGGTCCGTCATGCTGTGTCCCGCCCTTCCAGTGGAGTGCGGAGCGGGCAGGTGTCTCGGTGGGCGCTGTGGTCGGCGATCAGCGCCAGGATGCGGGTACGGTCGAATGCCCGGCGGTCCCACCCGCACTCGCACCGGGACGACGCGCTGGGAGTGACGCCTCGAGGGGCGGTGATGCGCAGCCACGCGATGGGGAAGCGGCTGTCCGTCTGCTGCGGGCCAGGGCGAAGAGCACTGCGGACGCCCTTGCGGGCGGCGCCTTTCGGTTCGCCTACGGCTGGTGTGCCCACAAGCTGTGGAGCGTCCTGCGGCTGGCGGGAAGCCGGGGCGAGGCTCTTAGTAGGCGTGGGTTTGGTCATGCCGTCCGCCTGCCGGCCGGGTTGTGGGCGATGGACCAGTCCAGCCCGCGCCGGATGACGTCGTCGTAGTAGCGCTGGGACTGGGTGGCGTTGCCCGTCGCCGCCCTACTAAGAGCCTCCTCGACCTCCCCGCGGTCGAGCTCGCCGGATGCGATCAGCCGCCCCAGTGCTCGCGCGGCCCGCAGCAGCGTGGCGTTGCGGGCGCCGTCCGCAGCACGGGTGACGTTGTCCACCTCGCCGCGTAGCGCTGCCGCGGCATATCCCCTGCGGTTTTTCATGAAGGCCGCCATGGCATATTCGGGGCGCTGAGGGGGTTTCAGGGCGTCGTGCAGCCATGCGGGCAGGACGGCGGGCGGTCGGTCGTCGAGAACGGCATACGCCCCGTCGGGGGTGGTGCTGCCTGCGGCGACGACGTAGCCGCCCCACCCGCGGGTGTCGATCTTCTTCGCGAGCCGCCCGGCAGTGGAGTGCAGCCGGGCATCGGCGGGCTGGGTGAAGTACAGGTGCTCTCCGCCGCGTGCGGTCCGCACCCGGTAGGTGTCGGGGACGGTCTGTCCGGCGCGCTCGCAGAGCGCTGCAAAGTTGGCGGCGCCGTCAGGCGTTCCTTTCGGCTCTTGGGGCTTGAGCGTGTCGAGGTCGACCACGAGCAGCCCGGACGGGCCGGTCGCGATGCCTACGTTGTAGGGCTTTTGCGCCCACGCCGCGAGCAGCAGATCCCGGTTGGTGGTCGCGCGGTCCTCCGGCGTCTTGTGCCCGTTGGTGCAACGGCCGGTGCCGGGGCAGTACCGTTCGGCGTGGCCGGCTGGGCGCTTGTCCCCGGGGCGCAGGGGGATGACGTGCCAGTCCTGGCGTGCGGCCTTCAGTGCCGATGCGAGCAGGTTCAACCTGGCGCGGTCGGGGCTCAGGATCCCGTTCATGCCGCCGCCTGCGGTGCGCGGGAGGCCAGGAATGCTCGGCCGATGTATTCGGCGTAGGCGGGCGGGATGCACTCGCGGATGCCTTCGCGGGTCATCCACGGCACGTTCATGACGCGGCGGGCGAGGGGGACGCCGGAGAAGTTGCCGACGAACTGCCCGTAGTGGCCGGGCGGGACGGGGCGGCCCATCTTCGCCTGAGGGGCGGTGTGTGCGTGGTGTGCGGGCTGTCCGAGGGTGAAGCCACCGCCGGGCTCGAAGTGCCGGTGCCGGTAGGTCTCAAGCCCGAACATGACCCCGCACAGCACCACCGGGCTGCGGAGCTTGGGCAGGGCGCCCCGGACGTTCTCGATCACCCACGGACGCCCGGTTGCCTCAAGGGCGGCGCGGGTGGGGCCGATCAGGTCGGGGTGGATGTTGCCGTGCAGGCGCTGGCAGTCGCTGTCGAGTTGGCAGGGCGGTGAGGCGTGGATGAAGTCGAACTCTGCTCCGTGCTCGCGGATGAAGTCGACCGCGTCGCCCTGGATGAACGCGAAGGGGTAGAGCGGCTGCGGGTCCTTGTCGACGCCGACGACGTCGAACCCGGCGTCGCTGTAGCCCTTGCCTGCTCCGCCCTGTCGGCAGAACGTGTCCAGCAGACGCGGCCGTAAGCCGCGTACTCGCCGGATATCGGTGGGTTGGGTCATGCTGGATGTCTCCAGTTCCTTAGCCGGGTACTGGCTGGCAAGGGCGGCCCTGCGACTTTGGCGAGACGAGGGGGCCGCCCTTGGCGTAGCTAGCGGTCCTTGGTGCCGAAGAGCTTGAGGGTGATTCCGCCGATGCCGACGGGTCCGGTAGCGGCGGCGATGGCGGTCGCGGTGTGGACGGCGAAGTCGAGCAGGGCGAGGAACGCGGCGACGAGTCCGAAGACGCCGATGACTCCGGCGCCGGCGACGGCGATCGGGATCAGGTACTGGCGCAGCGGGCGGCCGGTCGGCTTCGTGGTGTGGACGACGATCACGACCGGGGCTCCGGTGGCCTGGGCGTGGCGGTAGGCGTCGGCGGGGATGTGCGGGGCGACGATCCCCGGCGGGTCGCGGTGCGGCATGACGGGGCTTCCTCTCGGGTGTGCCGCAGGCCCGTGTCGGTGTGTGGCGCGGGCCCGTACGGATGGGGTGTCAGGCGTGGATGTGGGTGTGTCAGGCAGGGGTGTCACGGGTTTCTGACAGTGGGTTTGCCTAAGGGTTTGGGTGTCAGGGGGCCGTGACGGTGTCAGATGTCAGGCGGCTGTCAGGGTGGGGACGATGCGCCATCGGCCGGTGGTGTTCGTCGCCTGCAAGCGGCCGTCTTCGGCTGCTTCCTTGAGCCGGGCGGAGACCCACGGGCGGGACAGGCCGTGCCGGTCGCACCAGTCCATGAAGTCCTTCGGGCCGACGATCATCTGTCCGTCGTTCTCGAACTCGGCGAGCGCGTCGGCGAACAGCCGGCGGGCTTCCTCCGGCGACGGCTTGCGGCCGGAGCCCTGTCCGAAGATCGGGGCGTCGTCGCCGTCGCTCGGGCCGGGCAGATCTGCCTCGGGGTCGATGTTGGCGTCCTCGGGGTCGATGAACAGTCCGCCTTGGTCCATGTCGTCCTCCCCCTGCACGACCGAGAGCTGAGCCGGCCCGGTGGTGTTCTCGCCGGTACGGCCGGTGTAGGCGCGGCCCGCGATCTGCGCTGCTGCGGTCGCGGTGATGGGGTCGGCGGTGGCGCCGTTGCGCTGTGCCCATGTGGCGAGGGCTTCCATGATGGGGGTGGCGTGGTGGGTGAAGGCGCGGGTGCGGCCCGGGGAGGGGTAGCGGTCCTCGGGGATGCCGGGCGAGACGGCGTAGCAGTAGCCGGGGCGGCGGTTGCCCCATGCTCCGGGGTGGGCGCCGGCGTCGATGACCGTCTCGGGAAGGGAGAATCCTTCGTCGCGCGGGTCGCAGCCCAGTGCGATCACGGACGGCAGCGATGCCCGCGTGCTGGTGGACATCTGGTCGTAGGAGGGGCGCTGAAGCGAGACGATCAGCGAGATACCCGCCGATCGGGCTTCCTGCGCGATCCCGGTGAACGCATCGTCCCCGAGGGCGCGCAGGGTGCTGGCGGCTTCCTCCATCCACGCGACCAGGAACGGCATGCCGGCGCATCCGCAAGCTGTGCCGTCGGGGCGGCAGGAGTGTTCGGGGCTGTTCTGCGGCTGTGTACAGGCGGGGACCCACTGCCGGTAGCGGTGGGCACCCAGCCACCGCGTCCGCGCGGGGATGGTTGCCTGGAGGGCTTCGACCATGACTTCGGTGGGGGTTCCGCCCTCGACGGCCCAGTCGATGCCGGGCAGTAGCGGGCGGAAGTCCTGGAAGGCTTTCGGGTCGGACAGCCACAGGATCACGTCCGTGCGGGACAGGATCTCCGTTTGCAGGTTCAGGGCGGTGTCGCCCTTGCCGGATCCTGTGCCGCCCGCGATGAGGACGTGGGTGGAGTTCCGTCCGGTGTCCGGGTCGCCGGGCAGCCACACGACCATGGGGGCGCCGTCGTCGTAGCGGCCGATGAGCAGCGGTTCGGCGATCGAACCCCCGAGGTTCGACGGTCCGTCCCACTCGACCACCTCGGACAGCATGTCCTCGGGGACGATGACCAGCTCTCCGCGGCGGGAGGATCCCGGATCCGGGGTGTAGCGGACGGCAGAGGTTGGCAGGTCGAGCGCGGACGCGATCCGCCCCAACGCTTTGGAGACGTCCTCGTTGGTCTGCTCACCGGCTTCGACGGCGAGCGGCGCGGTGACCCGGTTGGGCTCCACCTTTGCCGCACCGATCTGCGCCCGCGCCAATCCGACCTTCTCCAACAGGCCCTTGTCGCCGGATCCGCCGGCCGGGTCGGTGTTGTGGCGCAGGACCATACGGATGTTCCACGACAGCGCCAGGACCGGGCCGCCCATCAGGTACATGTCGTCGATCGGGCCCGCAGTCGGTCCGGCCAGGCAGGCGGCGGTGATCCAGGCGGAGCCTGCGGCGACGGTGATGGCGGAGTGCAGCCGACGCTGCTGGCTGGTCGGCTTGCCCGCCCACCACGTCACCCCGGTCAGCGCGACGGAGGCGAGGGTGAGGCCGACGCCGGCGGCGGCGCTTTCACCCCAGCGTGCGTTGCCGAGTGCGCCCGCTATGCCGGTGGCGCCCCAGGTCAGCCACGGCGGAAGGTGCGGCTTCGCCCGGTGCAGCAGATACGCCCCGACCCCACCACCGCTGCCGTCCGTACCGCGGCCCAACCGGATGTCATGCAGTTCAGCGAGCTGTGGTTCGTTGTAGCGCCCCATCAGGGTTCTCCCTTCTACTGCTGGGCCCAGTTCATGACCGGCTGCTGCGGCCTGCGGGCACGGTGGCGGACGCGGTTGATCTCTTCCTCGAACTCCTGCTGGAAGACCGAGTAGCAGGCCGCGGCATTCTTCGCCGCGTCCCGCAGCGCGTCGGCGGAGCGCTGCATTTTGCGGGCGACCTTCTGCGCCCGGATCCGGGAGCCGAACGCACGCCCTTGCGGGTCCGGCACCGCGGCCAGCACGCCCTTGAAGATCTCCGCACCCATGGCCACCTCGATGGACAGCGTCACGGCGGCGGCGCGCAGGGTGTTGCAGTAGTTCCGCACCTGCGCGGGGGAGGTGAAGTCCGGTGCGGGCAGCAGCGATTCGGCGTGCGTACGGCCCCCACCCGCGCTGCGGGCGGTGTTCTTGGTGTTGTTCACGGTGACGTTGATCGGGGGGACCATCGAGCCGCCCAGCGCGCCGACGAACCCGCCCGCGGCGGCGCCGACGTTGGCGAACTTGTTCGGCTTGTTCGACGGACGATTGCCGTTGCTGTTGGTCGGCTGGGTCCTGCGCTGGCCGTTGGTGTTCTGTGCCATCAGGCTCTGTCTCCTCGGGTCAGTGGGTGCGGCGGACGATGAGCCAGGCGGTCTGGGCGGCGATCAGGATGAGCAGCCACAGCAGCTCGAGCGAGCCGGCGAGCGGTCCGAAGCCGGCCGCGAGGGCGAGCCAGGACGATGCGACGGTGACGAGGGTGGCCAGGCCGATGCGCCAGGCCAGCACCGAACCCGTGGCGGGACGGCGGCGCTGCATGAACAGCACCCACCCGGCGGGCGCGACGGCGAGCGGGGCGAGCAGCAGGCCCGACCACCACGCCATCGTGTGCAGCAGCGCGGCCACGACGAACGCGAGCAGCGCGAAGGCGGTGGGGGCGAGCGCGCGGCGCGAGCGCCACAGCAGCCCGCCCAACGCGGCAGCGGCCTCGCTGGCGAGGGAGGGACGTTCGGGGACCACGACGACGAAGGGTTCGGAGCGGCGCCCGCGCTGACGCGGGACGCGGACGGTGTGGACGCTGGCCGCGGACTTTACGCCGCGGGCACCGGTACGACTGGACACAGCAGAGCTCCCGGAAGGGTTGAAGGGCGGGAAGTTCAGGCGGCGCGCTGTTCTTCGGCGGCCAGGCACACGCCGCAGATGCCGTGCCGGGTCGACACGCAGTACCCGGTATCGAGCCGGCAGCGTGGGCAGGTGCGGCGGGCGAGCATCGCCAACGCCAGGGCGCCCCACTTGCGGGACGTCATCGGACGGACCGGCAGGGCCAGGTCCTCGCGGTAGAGGTAGGCCACCCGGGGCGTGTTGTGGCGCCGGTTGATCACCATGAGCTGAGCGGCGACCGGTTGTCCGCCGGGCCGTAAGCCGCGGGCGCGGAGCTGGCGGCGGGTGGCGTAGCCGTCGGGGGCCATGCGCCACGGGTAGGTGGGTATGCCGTAGCGGGTGCCGGTGGGGTCGAAGCAGCGGCTGTAGGCGGTCGGCATCAGTGCCCGCCCCCGCTCGTCAGTGCCAGCGGTTTCGGCTCGTTGGCGCTCTCGGTGAGCCGGGCGTAGACGCTCTGGACGTACGAGGGTGAACGGGTGGACTTCCGGGCGGCCGTCCGGATGGACTCCCCCATCGTCCAACACACGCGGATGACGTTCAGGGCCTGTTCGGTGGACAGCCGCTCCACCTCCCGCCCACTCTCGCCCGAAGGTGCCGGGCGGGCCGGCAGTGCGGGGGTGAACACCTGCTGTGCACCGCAGATGACCAGCGACGACCGTTCAGGAACGGGCCGTCCGGACACGGCGGCAGGCGCCGGGGCGGACGGGGTGGACGGTGTGGCGGGCGCGGTGGTGTTCACCTCGGTGGTGGGGGTGTCCACCTGATCGCGCAGGACGGCGATCCGGTCGAGGATTGCGCGCCGGTAGTGCGTGATCGCCTCGGCGAGAACGATCAGCAGGACAGGCGGGATGGAGTGCAGGACCAGTCCTGCGGGGTCCACCTGCCGGGGTACCCCGAATGCAGCACCGTCCGGCCACAGGGAGTCCCAGCAGTTCATGAGCCAGGTCCCCAGACCGGCGAACCAGCGCAGCGCACTCGCCCACCCCGAGGGGTGCACGCCGTGTTCCGACAGCCGTCCGTCCACGATCAGCACCGCCCCGAGAGCGACGGCGACCATGGGGTCGAGCAGCCACGCGATCCACACCGAGATGTGGTGGTCGATGGCGAATAGCGTCACGTTCGTCGCCGTGAACGCCAACGCCACCACCGCGACCGCCACCAGCACCCGGGTCAGGTTCGTCTGGAGTGCTTGCAGCGCGGCGATCTGCGCGGCCGGGCGTGACTCCCGCCGGCTCACGCCGCACCCCGCAGGGTCTCCGCGGCCGGGGTGTAGATGGCGTAGACGTGGAAGTCGACGCCGAACGCGCGGGTCGTGAACTCCAGCGACGGCCGGTCCCCGATCCGGTCCGCGACGACGCGGCCCGGGTCGACGGCCAGCGCCTCCCGCCACGCCTCCAGCGCGGCCGGGCTGTCGAGCTGCACGCTCAGCTCCCGCGGCGAGTGCCGGCTGACCGTGAGGTAAGCGGCAGGCAGACCAGGGCGGGTGGCGGCGAGACCGGCCAGGCAGGTGAAGACGGCCGACTGATCGGCCAGCGTCGCGGTGCTCACGCGCCCACCTCCGTGGCCGGGGTGGCGAGGTTGGCCAGCTCCAGCCGCGCGGCCAGCGCCCGACGACGGGCCCTGCGCAGCCGGCGCGCGTCCAGCTCGTTCGGGACGCGGTCGAGGGTGACGATGTAGGCGTCTAACAGCTCGACGTCCGCGAGGATGACCGGCATCTCGGTCTCGATGGCGTCAAGTTCCGCGTCTGTCGGCTCCAGCCCATCGGCGAACGCGGTAACAGCATCCTGAACAGTGACGATGTGGCTCATTGGGTCGTGGTCTCCCTTGCAGGTGGAACGGCCCGAACAGCGGCCTCGGTGTTCCAGCACCGGGGCCGCGCGCCGTTTGAAGTCGGACGATCCGGCTCCCCGCACTCCCGCCCGTACGACCACCGCAGCGTGCGCGGGGACCGGACGGGCGGGAGAGGCAACCGGCCGCAGCCCACGTCGGACGCGCGCTGCGGATGAGTTGGAGTTGCGCGGGTCGTTCACCGCGCGGGCCGCCTTCTTGCCGTGAGGACAGGCGGTAGTTCCTCGGTCCACTGTTGAGTTCTCAAGCAACGCGGGCTCACTTCGTACTCACCCTCGCGGGCTTTCCTCCGGGCACATCCCTAAGGTTCCCTAGGGTTCCCTGCGGTGTCAAGCGGTAAGCTAGGGAACCTCAGGGAAGTGGCGAATGAGGAGCGAGCGACATGGCAGGCCAGGCCGACAATCGGGCCCCGTACGCGAAGATTGCCGCCCACTACACGGGGCTGATCGCCTCTGGACAGCTACAGCCAGGGACGCTCTTGCCGAGCATCAAGAACCTCGCGGAAGAGTGGAAAGTGAGCACCGCGACGGCCGAGAAGGCCCTGCGCAAGCTGCGCAACGAGGGTCTTGTTCGCGGCATCCACGGCATCGGAACTGAAGTTCTGGACCAGCCGGCGCCGATGTCTTCAGGGTCCCAGCGTCAGGACCGAGGGCGCCGCACCGGATCTAGCTGGGGAGCGGGTGAAAGGTCCGACTCGCACCAGGCGGCCGTGGTGACCGCGCCGGCTGAAGTAGCCCAAGCTCTGGACATTGAGCCCGGTTCCGACGTGATCCGCCGTAGCCGGGTGTACAGGGACCGACACGGCATCGTGGCGCACAGCACGTCTTGGATTCCGGTTCGCTACGGGAAGTTGATCCCCCAGCTAGCAGCTAGCGAGCGTCTGAACGGTACGTCGCTCGGGCTCATCGCCCAGGCGACCGGTTATCCGATCAGCCACCGCATCGACAGCGCCTCAGCCCGACTGCTGACACCGGAGTACGCGCGGCTCCTGGAACTGGACCCCGAGAACTTGCCGGCGGAACCAGTAGTCGTGATGACCGCAAAGTTCGTCGACAGCGAGGGCAACATCGTGGAGTACGGCGTGGACCTCGGAGGCCCCGGCCGTACCTGGCGCACCGAATCGGAGGTCACACCGTGACGGCTCTCGATGACACGCTCGCGAGTGTGGTCCAAGTCCGTCTAGATGCACTGCTCGCGGCCCGCCGGGCTGGCAGAATCACGCCCGACGCCGAAGCGGAGATGGCCACCATCTCCCGAACCCTGACGAGACCCATGTCGCCACGCCCACCGTTCTGTGTCCTGATGGCCGGACTCCCGGGGTCCGGCAAGACGACGTTGTCCCGCACTCTCACGGCGCGCGGGTTCGTACGGCTGTGTCCAGACGAAGAGATGTTTCGCCGACACGGCGTCTACGGGGTGGACTTCCCCCGAGGCGTCTTCCCCACCCTTGAGCGTCCGGTCCTGGAAGACGTAGCGGCCGACCTTCGGGAGCAACTCAAAGCGGGGCACGACGTCGTCGTTGACCACGGCTTTTGGACACCGGAGGATCGGGCGAGGTGGCGCGGCATTGCCATCGAGACTGGTGCTACGCCGGTGCTCGTGTACCTCGCAGCCAGTCACGATGAGCTGTGGGCGAGGGTCAGCAAGCGCAACGAATTCCACGCGAACGACCCCAACTCGATCTACTTCTCTGAGAGCGACCTGCAGCGGTACCGCACCCGGTTCATCCCACCGCAGATGGACGAACCACACCTTGTGTACGACGGCAATAGTGCGGCCGTGATTGCGGCTCTAGAAGCCTCGCAGCCCTGAAAGGAAGCGACGCCTTAACCTCGCACTCACGGTTTAGATCTGTCTGCGGAGGGCCCCGTCGATGCAGCGGGGCTTCGTGCGCTGCATCGACGGGGCTAACGGGCGATGATCTACCCGAGTTTGCGAGCTACACTGTCGTACTTATCCTGAATGTGATCCTCTTTGATTTTACCATTACGGGCCTGTCGTAGAAATACCATCAGGTCTTTTTCGTTCAGGGGCAGAACGAACTTGTTCTGCATTGCGATGCGTTTGATGTGGCCGTAATAGGCGGGCTTCATCTCGCCTCGAAATACTACGACAATGAATCCGCCGCTGAACTCATTGAGGTAGTAGCTCAACTGGTGAAAGTCGTCAGCGTGCAATTCTGTATAGTTCTTGCACTCCCAGATAACCTGAGTGGCCCCGTATCTGGTTCTCATCGCTTCCCAGAAACCGCCGCTTGCTCGGTTAGAAGCAATCCAGTCCCGCACGACCCGGCCATCGTGACTTCGGGATCTGGCTTCTACGTTCCCGAGGGCGCGAAAGAAGCAAAGACGAATTACGTCGCCGACAATCTCTTCGAAATCCTGCGCGCCGGCAGTGCCTAGTTTGATTTGCTTGATGTCATCCATAAGCATCTCGACATGGGCGACGTACTCGGTCCTGTCCACGCCTCCAGGCAGATCCTCAATCTTCCCAATTTTGCCAAACTCGGCGTCATCGGGAATGTCTCTAACCAGGCTGTCTTGGAGGTCGAGGGCATCCCAGTAACAGCGATGGATGACGACATCTGTGGCATTACTCACCGGGGGAGGGCTTGTGTCGAGCGGCCCTAGAGCACGGAACTTGGGGCTCTTTCCTGCTGCCCGGATACCAACGAATCCAATATCATAGAGAAGGCGGATAAATTTCTCAGGTGAGGCGTTGGCGGATAGCCACGTGCCGCAAAGTTGTACGACTTCTGGATCTTTCATCAGCTTTCTGATGAGATCCTCGATTGCGCCGAACGTAAAAGCGTTTCCGAGCCCGTAAAAACGGGAGAGCACGGTAGCCACCTGCGGGAAATTCTCTGAGTACTCATCCCCAAGGTCGCGGAACCGATTGTCGGAGAATCGACGTCGTGCCTGCTGGACGTCCTCAAGAAGGATTTTATCGTGGCCAGCACCCTGCGCGGCTTCCACTGCATTACTAGTGTAGATCAGAATGTCACGTGGTCGCCTCTGGCAATATTCAAGGACGTTGCTCCATGCCTCGTCTGGATGCTCGAAGAACGCCTGCCAGGTCGCACCACGCAGTCCGAACTTTGCTGTGAGATTCCGATTCAAGCGCTTTTCGATAACCTCCAGTAGTTGGCGTTCATTCCACTCCATTCCGACTACTGAGGTTTCGAGCCTTGAAGACTCTGTGTCGAGTCCACGCACGCGCTCATAAATGTTCTCGCGAAGGAAAATGATCGCGCGCGCCCAGGGGATCTGAGTGGAAATTTCCTGGCACGCGTGCATGAATGCGGTCAGGTAGACGAGCCCCTCGTCGCTCCCTTCCCAGTAGTCGTCGATACTGTCAATTAGTACTGTGTGGGTAGCGATCCCTTCAGCAGATAGTTGCTTCATCTCATCCGCAACCCGCTTGGCGATCTTATTTTCGGCCAGCCAGCGCTCGTCGTCGCCGTCAGCAAGGGCGCCACTAACTCGCGCAATGATTCTTAGGCAACGGAGGTCGAAATCCATGGCTGCATATTCATCAAGCTCATCTTGAATTTCGTTGGCTAGCCTGTCACGGCCAGGACGATCTTGAAGCCACATCGAAAGGATCTCTACCTGCAACGCTCTGCGGAAGGCAAACACGAGAGACCTGAATGGTTTACCTTTGACGTTCGTCAAGAGGTCGATCTCTTGCAGGGTTGAAGAGGGGCTGAAAATCTCCGGAACGATAACGCGTGTGGCGCCGCCATTTATTCCGCAGTATTTTCTGACGGCTGTCTTTCCAGTACCTCGCCGCCCTACAAAGAAGACCTTCTCGCTGTTCGGGTCTAGGGCGGCTTCAAGTGCCGGAGTGTGTACGTAGATACTCGGATCGCTCAGAGCGGCGTCATACTCGGCGAACGACTGTCCAATATTGATACGTTTAATGGCATCTTTCGGGAGGCGAAGGCCAGCCGGCGGCTGTGGCGCTTCCCGCGCAGGGGGGATAGCTGGTTCAGGCGCTACGGAAGACTTGGACTCTCTGCCCCTTTTGCGACGAACCATGGCAGCTCCCCAGACCAACGGTGATCGATTCGTACCATAGTGCCCGAGTCGCTAAGTGCGTGTTCAAGGAACGGGCAAAAATCCAGCTCCTCTGGTCAGACATGGATTTGAGGATGGTCAGTACCAGCCTGCCCCCTGGGCAGGGTTCAATGCGTGGATCGAGAGGCACCCCGTGCGCTTCTGTAGACGAGCAAACGCCCGGATGCTTGCAGGTCAGTGCCTTCCTGAGAGGTGACTGCAAATCTCCACGGCGCCCGGACCGGCTGTCTTCTGGTTGTGCGGGGGTG
The DNA here is from genome assembly GCF_053597355.1 of Streptomyces sp. NPDC001443. NCBI lineage: Bacteria > Bacillati > Actinomycetota > Actinomycetes > Kitasatosporales > Streptomycetaceae > Streptomyces > Streptomyces sp. NPDC001443. Next base: position 224,743 of record NZ_JBSFIA010000008.1, on the reverse strand, counting down.
ACCAGCGCCTACTGCTAATGGCTGGCAACGATCAGGAGGGCGCGGCAACCTGCCGCGCCCTCCTGATGCATCTGCCCAGCTCGAACGCGTGAGCGAGTTGCCTCCGGATCCTGTGCGCCTGCGGGTGATCCTGGCGCACCTCGACAAGCAGGTAGCCGACCATAAGGCCGTCGGTATCTACCTTCGCCTCCAGCGCAAGGCCGTCCAGGAGGCCCTCGCCCGCGCTGAGGCGCCGCTCCCGCGCCGCCCAGGCCGGCCAGCCAAGGGAGGAAAGATGCTTCCGCCCCTGGCCCAGACAAAGGCCCGGGTCGGGTTCGTCGTCCAGCAGAAGCGAACCCCGGACGGACTCGCGCCTGCCGTGATCCATGTCGACGACTGCACGATGATTGAGGGCACGCCCCACCCAGTCAGCGATCACGAGGCACGCGTCTCGCTGACCGATCCGAACATGGAGCCGTGCGCCTTCTGTCGGCCAGACACCGAGCTGGGCGTCCTCGATTAGGCGCTGCGAGGTCGGCGACCAGTCGCCTTCTTCGCTGTGGCCTTCTTGGCCAAAGTCTTGTTCTTCGGCAGTTCGCGCAAGCGTCAGAATCAATCGGGCATCACGCGAAGACTGTCCACATATACCGCGTCGGCGATTCGGATCACCTCCTGCGGATGTATCTTCGCCAGTACCGGCAGAGGTGTCAGCCATGACCCCAGCGCAAATGCCTCGCCCAACAAGTGATCAGCCCGTGGCAGACCAACTGCCTTTGCCACCCCTGTCAGCGCTTGGGCCTGCTCGGACGGGTTGGTGATGGTGCGGGCAATCTGTTCGGCCCGCTCGTAGTCACCGGCCGCAGCCATCGCGCAAGCCACCCCGACCAGTACCCATGCCTGATTGAACCGGTTGGTATTGGTGTGGGCGATCTGCTCGGCATCTGTCACCATTTTACGGGCCCGCTCGTGGTCACCGGCCGAAGCCACCGCCCCAGCCACGTCGGCCAGCGCACGGGCTTGCTGGGACGGGTCGGTGATGGTGCGGGCGATCTGCTCGGCGTCTGTGGCCATTGCACGGGCCCGCTCATGGTCGCCGGCCGCAGCCACCGCCCCAGCCAGCCCTGTCAGCGCTTGGGCCTGCTCGAGCGGTTCGGTGATGGTGCGGGCGATCTGTTCGGCCCGCTGGTGGTCACCGGCCGCAGCCACCGCCTCAACCAGCCCTGTCAGCAATTCGGCCTGCTGGGACGGGTCGGTGATGGTGCGGACGATCTGCTCGGCGTCTGTGGCCATTGCACGGGCCCGCTCGTAGTCACCGGCCGCAGCCGCCGCCCCAGCCACGTCGGCCAGCGCGAATGCTTGCTCGTCCGGGTCGGTGATGGTGCGGGCGATCTGCTCGGCGTCTGTGGCCATTGCACGGGCCCGCTCATGGTCGCCGGCCGCAGCCACCGCCTCAACCAGCCCTGTCAGCAATTCGGCCTGCTGGGACGGGTCGGTGATGGTGCGGGCGATCTGCTCGGCGTCTGTGGCCATTGCACGGGCCCGCTCGTAGTCACCGGCCGCAGCCGCCGCCCCAGCCACGTCGGCCAGCGCATGGGCCTGACGGCTCGGGTCGGTGATGGTGCGGGCGATCTGTTCGGCCCGCTGGTGGTTACCGGCCGCAGCCGCCGCCCCAGCCACGTCGGCCAGCGCTTGGGCCTGCCAGTGCGGGTTGGTGATGGTGCGGGCGATCTGTTCGGCCCGCTCGTAGTCACCGGCCGCAGCCGCCGCCCCAGCCACGTCGGCCAGCGCTTGGGCCTGACGGCTCGGGTCGGTGATGGTGCGGACGATCTGCTCGGCGTCTGTGGCCATTGCACGGGCCCGCTCGTAGTCACCGGTCGCAGCTACCGCCCCAGCCACGTCGGCCAGTGCTTGGCCCTGCTCGAACGGGTTGGTGATGGTGCGGGCGATCTGTTCGGCCCGCTGGTGGTTACCGGTCGCAGCTACCGCCCCAGCCACGTCGGCCAGTGCTTGGCCCTGCTCGAACGGGTTGGTGAAGGTGCGGGCGATCTGTTCGGCCCGCTGGTGGTCACCGGCCGCAGCCACCGCCCCAGCCACCCTGACCATTACCCATTTGTTGGCGATGGTGCGGGCGATCTGCTCGGCGTCTGTGGCCATTGCACGGGCCCGCTCGTGGTCACCGGTCGCAGCTACCGCCCCAGCCACGTCGGCCAGCGCACGGACCTGCCAGTACGGGTCGGTGAAGGTGCGGGCGATCCGTTCGGCCCGCTGGTGGTCACCGGTCGCAGCTACCGCCCCAGCCACGTCGGCCAGCGCTTGGCCCTGCTCGAACGGGTCGGTGATGGTGCGGGCGATCTGTTCGGCCCGCTGGTGGTCACCGGCCGCAGCTACCGCCCCAGCCACGTCGACCAGCGCCCATGGGTGCTGGAACGGTTCGGTGATGGTGCGGGCGATCTGCTCGGCGTCTGTGGCCATTGCACGGGCCCGCTCGTGGTCACCGGTCGCAGCCACTGCCTCAACCACCCTGACCAGCGCACGGACCTGCTGGAGCGGGTTGGTGAGGGCATGGGCGAGCGCTTCGGCCCGGTTGGGTTGGCCGAGGGTGGTCCACACGGCGGGGAGTTCAGCGGGGATGTTGGCGTTGCGGGATTCGAGTTGGCTGCGGCGGTGGGACAGTCTGGCCAGGGCGTACAGGTCCGGTTCTGGGCTGGCCAGGAGCAGGTCTTGGCAGGTCTTGATCTCGGTGAGAGCTGCGGCGTCACCGCCGGAGAGGTCAAGCATCCGGTCGTGGCGTGCTGCGTCGATAGCCAGGGCGGCCAAGCGGTTGGTGTCGTTGGTGGTGGCCAGCATGCGGGAGTAGCCGGCCAGCAGGTATTCGGGAGTGTGTGGCGGCCACGGCGGCTGGCCGTCGGTGGGTGTGCGGTAGCTGTCGGCCCAGCTGTGCAGCCGATTGCGGTAGTGGGCCAGGCGGTCGTGGCCAAGGTAGTGGCAGGCGGCGTTGTGTAGTTCTTCGTGGCCGAGCAGGTATACCTGCGGTGCGTCGTCCGGTGACCAGGTGGCGAGTCGGCGGGTGAAGGTACGCCCGGCCACCGTGTGCAGTACCTCCTCCACGGTCACCAGGTCCGCACCGGTCAGTTCCCGCAGGTCGGTGCCGGACAGGCCGCCTCGGGCGGCGGTCAGCAGGCCCAGCAGATTCTGCTCGACGGGGCTGCCCTTGAGCAGGCGTTTGAGTTCGGACTGGCCGAGGCGTTGCAGATTCCGGGCGTGCAGGGAGTCGCCGAGCAGGCGGATGATGCCCGGGTCGTACAGCGGGTGCCAGTCGGGCACGTCATCAGGGATGGGCGGGTTGGGCCGTCCGGCGACGATGACCCGCATCCCTGCCGGGGGGCGGCCGGGCAGCAGCCCCGCGATGCTGTGCGCTCCCGGCCCGGTGGTCACGCCTCGGTCTTCGTCCAGCCCGTCCACGACCAGCGCCAGTCGGCCACCCTCCTGCTGACAGGCCGCCGCGGCCTGAGCAAGTAGATCCAGTAGAGCCGCCTCCCGGGCTGCCTCATCCCCGCCGAGCGGCAAGTCCAGGCCGAGCAAGGAACACAGTTGCTCGGTCAGCACGGTGGTGAACGCTTCCCTTGTGTCCTGCGAGGCCAGTCGGGCGGTGATGAAGAACGACACCAGCCGCACCCGGCCGGCAGAAAGCGCCTCAGGCGGGTTGAGCACGAAGGTGGACAGCAGCGCGGACTTACCCGCCCACGGCCCGGCCTGCCACCAGACATACGAACCGCGCTGCTCCTCCAGACAGAAGCCGGCCAGTTCGGCCAGCTCGGCGTCACGACCCAGCAACTGGGGTGGAGCAATCCGCTCCACCTGCCGTCGGTATGCCGAACTCATCGGCCGGGGCAGGGAAGCCGCCCGATGCGGCCACGCAGCCGCAGGCCGCAGCACTCCGTAGTAATGGTGATGGTGGTCGCCCTTGCCCGTGACCGGACCGGTGAACACACCATCGCGGAAATCGACGTGGTCCCCGCCCTCAGCGCCGTACTGCGCCTCCCCACCCGCCACTAACACCCCCTCGAACACGGTCGGATCCAGCATCCCGACCGTAGCCGCGCACCCACCCCGGCCACCGGCTGTTCGCGACACTGAGCAGACCTGGGAACAGACGCTGATTCCCCCAGGCGTCCCCCGGCAGCAGCACACAGGGGAAAACCTGCAGGTCACGGACAGGGGACTTAGCCCGCTGTAAAGCTGCCGGTTGGGGCGTACCTGACTGGTGGTGAGGTGTCACCAGTGGCCGTGCCGAGTTGGGGCCGGGCGGCGGCTGGTGGTGTTGTAGGTGTCTGGTAGACGTAGCCCGTGATCCCTTCTCCTCGCTTGGCTGAACTGGACGTTGCCTTTTCGAATCTCGGCGAAGCTGACCTGGTGGTCGATGCTGTCTATGCCGGCGGGGCTCTTGGCCACTCCGGCGATGACCCCATCGGCAAGCTGCTGCCCGGCACTGGCAACCAGGGCGGGTTTCGCTATGCAGGGTCCCCAGCGAAGGGAACAGTGCGCCTGGCGGTGCTGTACACCAGCGGCGGGGCGGTGGACTGGCCGGACCATCTGGACACCGAGACCGGCACCTTCACCTACTACGGCGACAACCGCACCCCGGGCAAAGGGCTGCATGAAACGCCGCGCAAAGGCAACGTGCTGCTGCGCGACGCCTTCGCACGCTCTCACGGGACAGCGCAGGAACGGGCAAGCGGTGTTCCGCCGTTCCTGCTGTTCGAGAAGGCTGCACCCGGCCGCGCGGTGCGCTTCCGCGGACTGCTCGCTCCCGGCGGGCCAACACTGGCGTCTGATGACGAACTCTCGGCTATCTGGCGTTCGACCGGTACGGAGCGGTTCCAGAACTACCGTTCCCGCTTCACCGTGCTGGATCAGGCGTGCATCCCCCGCGGCTGGATCCGGCACGTACTGGCCGGGGGCAGCCCTCTGGAGGGTGAGTGCCCGGAAGCCTGGCAGACCTGGGTCGAAAGCCGCGTCTACCGGCCTCTGCTCGCACCGGCCACGACAGTCATACGCTCAGCTGCCCAGCAGCTTCCCGGTGACCGGGTCGGCGAAGCCATGCTGGCGGAGATCCGGGAGTACTTCCGCGGGCGCGAGACAGACTTCGAGACATGTGCCGTGGCCATCTGGCGGCTGATCGCCCCGGCCACGGGGGACGTCGATGTGACGCGACCGAGCCGTGACGGCGGAAGAGACGCCGTCGGCTCATACATTCTGGGGCCGCCGGCGGCCTCGATCAGCATTGACTTCGCCCTGGAAGCCAAATGCTACGAACCCGGCAACAGCGTCGGTGTCCGGGAAGTCTCGCGGCTCATCTCCCGCATCCGGCACCGCAACTTCGGCGTGCTGGTGACCACATCGCACTTCAACCGCCAGGTGCAGAGCGAGGTGCATGAGGACGGGCACCCGATCGCGCTTGTCTGCGGCCGCGACATCACGGACGCGCTCAGGCAGCACGGCAGGAACACGCCTGAAGCAGTCCGTGAATGGCTGCGGCAGAGCTTTCCTCACGCCCAGTAGAGGCCCGCGCCGTCGCAGCTGAAGCCTCCCGCGCGCTTCAACAGTCCTCCCACAGTGACCGCGTCTTGCACCAGCGCCCGGGCAGGCAGTCGCAGTACTTCTGGCGGCTGCCTGCCCGGGCCGGACTGCTATTCGGTTTCGAGTCCCTTGATGACCTGGTCGGCGAGAGCGGTCATGACCTGCATGCGTTCGGCGTGGGGCAGCCGGGACCACTCCTGGAACACCTTTTCGGTGTCAGAGGGGGTGCGGCGGCCGGCCTGCATCCAGCCGTAGAGGGTGCGCTTGTCCTTCAGGCTTCCGCGGGATGCGTGGGTGAGCACCTGCTGGGACGTGGGCGGGTCCACAGTGATGTCGCGGGACTCGTCGCCGCAGCGCTGGCACTCGGTGCGGAGATTGTCGTCGTCGTTCGTGCCGCCGCGTTTGACCGGGATGATGTGGCCGATGGTCAGGGCAGCGCTGCGGCCGGGGGCGTCCGGGAACTCCTGGCCGGCGCGGATCCCACAGACCTGGCACATGTGGCCGTCGCGCTCCAGGATGCGCCGGCGCTTGGGTCCAGTGATGTTCTTGCGGATGGTCTTCGGCGGCGTCTCGCCGAGGTCGACCCGCGTCCCCATCTCCCGGATCAGGTACTCGTCCGGCTTGAGGTTCGGGTTGACCTTGTAGTTGTCGATCTTCCAGCCCATCGGCCGGAGGTCCCGCATGCGGCGGTCGGCTTGTGAGATGTCCGGGACTGCTTCGAACAGTTCCAGCTTGCTGAACTTGCTTCCCGCCCCCTTGGAAGCCAGGTACTCGGCGACTCTCATCAGGGACGTTTTACGCAAAGGCGTGCTCATTAGCTATTCCCCTCTCCCTGTCCGGCGCCTCTCGCGGGTGCCGGATGTGGCGATCTTGGCATCCGGCGCAGCTGTCGTCAAGCGCTGGCGCAGCGTTCGGCAACGTTCGGCGCAGCATTTTCTCGTCGAGAGATGCGGGGACGGCTGGCGGCTCTGTGTCGGACCGAGGGAAGGTCGGCATCAGACCCGAAGCGAATCCGCCGTCGGCCGTGCGTAGAGGAGACGTCTGCACCATCTGTGAATCTGCAGTGGAGGCCTGAATGGGGCAGCCTGGGGCACGAAGGCAGGCTGCGCCGCTAGTTCAGGAGCGGTTTGGAGGGGCTGGTGTCGCGGCTTGTGAGGGCATGCCCCTGTGATGGCCGGCTGGATAGTGACGGCAAGGGCCGCCTGGCGCGCTGCAGTTGCCGGGGTGTTGTTCGCTGGCTCAGGCGCAGTCTGGCAGCCTCGGTGGGACACGCATGGCCACGTAGGGCAATCACCCGAAGAACGCTTTCAGGTGCCTCCAGCGCGGCCTCTGCTTCCGCAGCCCTGTCGGCGGCGCGCGGACTTGGCGCGGATTGGCAGCGCATCGAGCCACCGTCTGCCCGAACGGAGCGGAGCGGGACATCGACTTTGAGTAACGGATCTACAACGTTCTTCCGGGTCTGTGGAACGTCATGGCAACGCTGTTTACGGCTCGTCCCGTATCCGTTTGCGGCTCGCCCCGGATCCGCCTGCGGTCCTCGGAGGGTGCGAGCCTGGTCGTGCCTGTTGTCGACGCGCGGCGGCTGGGGCCGGCCGGGGGAGCGGCGCTCCCGCTACCTGCAGGATCATCCGCTGTGCTGCGCTTCGACATTGCAATGCGGTGTTGCAATGCGGGTCTGAGAGGGTAGATAAAACATGCAGCTCAAGCCCACTGTATGGCAACAGTTGTTGCGTGCCCAGTACGTTGCTTTCATGAATCGTAAAGATTGAGCAGGATGCGAAGCGGCTGGCATTTGCGCCACTCTAAGCAGGCATCGGGGCGGTGTGGCCGACGAAAGACGGCCCCCGGTGAGACGGGAGCCGCCCTGACCTAGCCCGTCGGAAGAAGAGAAAGGTCAGAGGTGACACTACCTACTGAGCCGCAAGAATTAACGTCCCCCGCGAATGGTGATGCGCCTCCTGTAGCCGAGGGAAGACTGCGGCGGAGGAAGACGCGGCGCTGCCTTGTACTTGCCGTAGCCGGGCTAGGGGGTACTGCTGCCGCGGCGCTTGTCTCCTTGTGGCCTTCGCTTGGTGCGCCGATCAACACCGCAGCCGCTGTCGTAGGCGCTGGCGTAGCCGCGGTTGCCGTTGTCGGATGGGGGCGGGAGCCATAGAACTGACCCGATTGAGTCGGCGGGCTTCGTCGGAAGCTGGCGCCGCTGCCTGAGGCGTAGGGCGCCAGCAGTCCATCAAGCGCGCTCGGTGGACGAGGCGTGGACGACTGGAGGGCAGTTCGGTCCAGGCACCTGTATCTGTGCAGGTCAGCGGCACTTGCGAAGGGCGTCCCTGAGGGGACTGTAAATCTGCCGGCTTCGCCTTCCCAGGTTCGAATCCTGGCGCCGCCACACTGGGGAAAGCCCCCTTCGATCAGCCTTTACGGCAGGTCGGAGGGGGTTTCTTCGTTTTCGGTCCTGTTCGATGCGGCACCTGCTGAACTGGCTCCTGCATGGACGCCACAGAAAGGGCTGACACATGACCGCGGTCCTCAGCACGGGGTGGGACAGCGTAAAGCAGCGGGCCAGGCTGAGCGCCCAAATGCCCGGGGCCAACGCCCCGGTGGAGCGACTGTCCTCGCTGGAGCGGGCGGAACTGCTCGGGCGGCTGCGTTGGGAAGTCATCCAGGGCGGCTCCCTTTTCCTGACCTACCCCCAACTGCTCGACGGCGCCGTCTTCGCGGCGCTCCGGCCCGCCGCCCTGCTCGACGAGTTGGCCATCCGGGCGATCGGCGGCGGTGCGGTACTGCCGATCCGGGTGAACTCCCGGAACGCGGACCTGGCCGGACAGCTGATCGCGATGCTCTCGACCGGTTTCCTCTTCTCCTCCCTCCCGGTCGCCGACGAACAGTGCCGGCGACTCCAGCGGGAGCTCGCCGTCCGCGCGGACGGCGAGGCCGCGGTCGCGGCCCTCGCCGCGGAGGGGCCCGTCGGCACGGCGGACCGGTTGCTGGCGGAGACCGGTGTCCTCGACGATTCGTTACGGCGGCGCACGGTCGCCCGGTGGCGTGACTGGCTGGAGGCCGCCGAGCGCGGACTGCTGGAGGTCAGCCCCCTGATGCCGGCCGATTACGCGACCGCGTACGCGCTGCGTCCCCCGCCGCGCCCGGAGGCTGCGGCGACCGACGAGGGCCGGGCGGTGCTCGCCGCCTGGACCGGCGGGGAGTTGGACGTGAACGGCCTGCCCAACCGTAGTCGCCTGTACGAGAGCCTCGACCCCCTGCTGCGCTCCGGTGACCCCGCGGCGCAAGTGGACGCACAGACGCTGCGAGAGGCCTTCGACGAGACGTACTACCGAGCCATCGCGGCGAGCGAGGGCTGTCTGCTCGGGCTGACCTCGCCGCGACGCGGCATCCGGCGCCGAGAGGCCGCGGCGCTGGTGGAGCAGACCCCGGTCGTGATCTATCCGACCCGGTTCGAACTGCGGCTCGGCCTGATGAGCGGTGCGCAGTGGCAGCGTTACACGGACGACGCGGCCGACGCCCTGCGCAACTGGTGGCACCACCGTGACCTCGCCGCACTCCAGGAGGTGGGCGATCTGCTCGCGGAGCGTACGAAGGAGCCGCCGGCCGGTGGCGTGCACGAGGTGCCGGTGACCCGTCTCCAGCGGTTCGTGCAGTCCGCAAGAGGGGTCACCACTCAGACGGTTGCGGGCGGCGGCATGAGCCTGGCGACCAGCCTGCTCGGCCAGGGGATGCCCGGGGCGTTCGTCGCCGGCGCCGGTGGAGCGCTGGCGCCGGTCGTCGTCGCGGCCGTATCGGCAGGTGTGTCCCGCCTGACCGACTTCCGGGGGCGGTACGACGTGATAGAGCTCCCTGGAGCGACGGAGGGAGGGCCCGATGGAAACTGAGGCGCCACGCACGCACACCCACAAGGCCTACACGGACGCCGACGGCGGGCGATGGTGCGAGGTCTACCTCGACACCTACCGCCTGCCGTCCGGCGCCGAGGCCGTCCGGCACCGGATCCGCACCGGCGGTGGCCGTACCGGAGTCCTGGTGCTGGCCCGACGAGGCGACGACGTTCTGCTGGTCCGCCAGTGGCGACCGACGATCGGCCGGTGGGCCTGGGAACTTCCGCGCGGCTTCGGCGAGACCGATCCGGCCTCGGACGCGCTGCGCGAACTGGCCGAGGAGGCGGGTCTGGTCGGCTCCGCGGCGGCTGTGGTGGCGTACCTGGACGTCGACTCCGGCATGCTGGAGAGCGAGGTCGCCGTGGTCGAGGTCGCGGTTCCGGACGACGCCCCGCTGCGTCCCGACGCGGCTGGCGACGGCGAGATCGCCGCCGCGCGCTGGTGGAGTCCCGGCGACATCGCACAGGCGATCCGTGCGGGAGAGCTGCGGGACGCCTTCACCCTTGCCGCACTCGGCGCGTCCGACGCGGCCCGCGGCTAGGGCCTGTCCGGCGGATCGAGTCGCAGAGTCGCAGGAAAGCGCCCGTGACCTGCGCGACAGCAGGTCACGGGCCCTTGGCCGGGTGGTCGGCGGGTGAGGCGGCCGGTCGGCGCGGTCGGGTGGTCTTCGGTCCGGTGCCGGCCGTCCGTTCAGCCGGCCTTCCCGTGCCCCTCCAGGGTCTCCTCGGGCTCCGGGCCCGCCGCCCGCCTCACGTCCGCCTCGACGTCGTTGCGCGGTCTGCCCTCGTCCTTCGCGTAGTCGGTCACGGAGGCCTGTACGTCCCGTGCCAGGTCCCGCCAGGCCCGCCAGGCGGTCTCGTACGTGTCGGTCTGCTGCTGCGTCCACGACGCGGTCGTGGGGGCGCCGTAGGTGTCCCGCAGCTGCAGGACCCTCAGATGCGCCTCGTTCGCGGCGCGCTGTTTCTCCACGAGTTCCTCGAAGGTGTCTGCCACGTGCCGGAGCCTAGGTACGCGAGCGGGTTTCCGCGCGTCGGCGCCCACGACCCGCGCGAGCTCCGCCGGTACGGCCGTATTCGCGGAGCAGTTGTGCCGTCAGGACCCGTGCAGGGCACACTGATTCCATGTCCTCCCGCCGCAGAAGCTGCCCCGAGTGCCGTCGCGAGATCGCCGTGGTCGCGGGCCGGTACGCCCGGCACGACCCGCCCGGGGCGCGGGAGAACGGCGCGCTCACCTCATGTCCCGGCTCGCGCCGGGCCGCCTCGCTGGGCGCGGCCCAGCCCACCCTGGACGGATACGCCGTGCCGGAGTTCCCCGGCCAGATGCCGCTGTTCTAGGACGCGAGTGCCCCCTCTTCCGGAACGCGTGCGTGCCGTACGGCCGTTAGAGGGACCGGCACGGTGTGCCCGGTGTGCCCGGTGTGCTCAGTTACCCGCCACCGACTTCACCGCGACCGACACCGGTGTCGACCCGCCGATCAGCTCCAGGACCAGGCCGGCCGTCGCCGGGGTGTCCACCAACTCCGCCAGTACGGCGGCCACGTCGTCCCGGGGCACGGAACCGCGCCCGGTGTGCGCCTCCAGACGGACCACGCCGGTTCCGGCGTCGTCCGTCAGCGCACCGGGGCGCAGGATCGTCCAGTCCAGCCCCTCCAGGTTCTGCACGTGCGCGTCGGCCGCGCCCTTGGCGCGCAGATAGACGTCGAACACGTCGTCGCCCTGGTGGGCCGGGTCCGCTCCCATCGAGGAGACGACCACGAGGCGCCGTACCCTCGCCCGGACCGCCGCTTCCGCGAACAGCACCGCCGCGGCCTTGTCCACCGTGTCCTTGCGGGCCGCGCCGCTGCCCGGACCCGCACCCGCCGCGAACACCGCGGCGTCCGCGCCCTGGAGGTGCGCCGCGACCTCCTCGACCGAGGCCGACTCCAGGTCGAGCAGGACCGGTTCGGCACCGACCTCCCGCAGATCGTCGCCCTGTTCGGCCTTACGGATGATTCCCGCGACCTCTTCCCCGCGCGCGGACAACAGCCGCTCCAGCCGCAGCGCGATCTGACCATGACCACCAGCGATGACAATGCGCATGTCTTCGACCGTACGCCCGGACAGGCGGGTCCGCCGCACGGCCTCGCCCGTGTCGCCCGCACCTGGTGGCGGCGTCGACGACCGCTGTCCAGGTCGACGGCCGCGCTCCCTCAGGACACCCCGCCGCGCCCCTGCCGCGGCAGTCCCGGCTCCACCGCCGCGGCCGGGTTGAAGTACTCCCGGACCGCGCTCGTCCGGGCCACCATCCGTCCCTGGTGCACCACGATCCGGCTGTACGCGGGCGACAGCGCCTCCGTCAGCCGGTTGCCGCGCACGGCCATGAGATCGGCCGGGAAACCCGCCTCCACCCGGACCTCGGGCAGCCCCAGGGCGGCTCGCGCGGACGCGCTCACGGTGTCGTACGCGTCCTCGGGGTGCAGTCCGTGCAGGGAGGCCAGCAGGTAGGCCGCCTCCAGGGGGTCGCCGCGGCCCACGGGGTTCGAGACGTCCCGCAGCGCGCCGCTCCCGGCGGCGACGCGCACGCCGGCCGCGCGCAGCAGCCGTACCGGAGCGGTACCCCGCCGGTCGACACCGCCGCAGCCGCCCTGCGGCAGACACACCACCGTCACCCCGGCCGCCGCCAGCTGGTCCGCGACGCGCGAGACCGCCTCGACGGGCAGCCGGCCGAGACCGCCGCACGGACCGAGGGTCACCCCGGGCCGCAGCCCGGCCGCCATCGCCGCGAGCCGGGCGAGGCGGCCCGGGTCGGCCGCGTCGGTGTGCAGGTCGACCGGGCAGCCGTGCTCCGAGGCGACCTCCAGCACGGCCTCGACATAGCCGGTCGGATCGACGTCCAGGTCCGGGCAGCCGCCCACCACGGAGGCGCCCATCTTCATCGCGTCCCGCAGTACGGCCAGGCCGTCGGCCCCGGCCACCCCGGTCAGCAGCCGCGGCATCGCCACCGTCGTCAGCGCGGTGAGCCCGCGCAGCGAGCGCCGTGCCTGGAGGACGGCGGCCAGCGTGCTCAGCCCCTGGACGTCGCCCACGCGCACGTGCGCCCGCAGCGCGGTGGCTCCGTGCCCCAGTTGCAGCAGGGCGGCCTCCGTCGTCCGGCGCTGGACGTCCCCGGGGTCGTGCGAGACCGGTCCGCCCTCGTCGGCCGTGAGCGCGGTGTCGGCGTGGGCGTGCGGTTCGGCCGGGGCCGGCAGGAGCAGATATCCGTCGAGGTCCACCCGGGCGGCGCACCCACGGGCCGCCTCCGCCGCCAGGCTCCCGGCGGTGCCGACCGCCTCGATACGTCCGCCGCCCAGCCGTACGTCCACGGCCCGGCCGTCCGTGAGCCGCGCCCCGCACAGCAGCAGGGGAGCCGGATCGGCCTGTTCCGGATATCCCGAGCATCCCGGCTGTCCCGAGGACTCCGAGGGCAAAGACGGCGAAGACGATGAAGACGGCGAAGACGGCGAGTGGGGCTGCTGCGGCTGGCTGTCGGGCATCGCGCTCCAAGGACTCGGGGATCGGGGCCGGCTCGGGGCCGCGCACGGACGACTGGGCGCAAGATCACGCAGAGTGGGTCGAGCCTAGGGCGGCCGTCTGCCCGCGCCGGGGAGGAGCGCAATAGTCGTACCGGTGTGGCCCGGACACCGTTCCGCTGTGATCCTGCTTACAGAAAGCCGACGTGAGCGGGGTGGAGGCGAATCGGGAGGGGTGCGTGGAGCCCGTGAACGGAACTGCTGAATCCGCTCCCGCCCCGCTCCGAATCCGTCCCGAACCCCTCCAGGGCCCGCCCCGCGCCCGCCCCGGCACAGGGCTCCGCCCGGGCCCCGCGGGCCGGTGCGGAACGGATTTGGGTGAACGGCGGCGGACCGTGTAATGTCTTCATCGCTCGCCCCAATAGCTCAGTCGGCAGAGCGTCTCCATGGTAAGGAGAAGGTCTACGGTTCGATTCCGTATTGGGGCTCTGGTGGGAGAGGTCCCCGTCGCAAGACGGGGTCCGATCGCATCAAAGCGGTGTAGCTCAGTCGGTAGAGCAAGCGGCTCATAATCGCTGTGTCACCGGTTCAAGTCCGGTCACCGCTACTGACAGTAGCCGATTGTGGGGTCGGTCCTTCGATCGGCTACTCTTTCTTGCGTTAAATAAGTCCTATCCGTTCGTCAAGGAGCACTCACGTGGCTGCCACCGACGTCCGCCCGAAGATCACGCTGGCCTGCGTGGAGTGCAAGGAGCGGAACTACATCACCAAGAAGAACCGGCGTAACAACCCGGACCGACTGGAGATGAAGAAGCACTGCCCGCGTTGCAACGCGCACACCGCGCACCGCGAAACGCGATAAATCAGGCTCGTACACGAGGCCGCCCCCGCAGTCAGGGGGCGGCCTCGTGTCGTTTCGGCGGTCCGTCAGGACACTGCCGATCACAGCAGTCGACAGCACAGCAGCAGGAGGTGCCGGGCCATGGCGCTCGATCAGTCCTTCGTGGGGCGGACCTATCCGCCCACCGAGCCCTACGAGGTGGGGCGGGAGAAGATCCGGGAGTTCGCGGAGGCGGTGGGTGACACCAATCCGGCGTACACGGACCCGGAGGCCGCCAAGGCGTTCGGTCACCCCGATGTGATCGCCCCGCCGACCTTCGTCTTCGCGATCAGCTTCAAGGCCGCGGGCCAGGTCATCGAGGACCCGCAGCTCGGGCTGGACTACAGCCGGGTGGTGCACGGCGACCAGAAGTTCGCCTACACCCGCCCGGTGCGGGCCGGCGACCGGCTGAGCGTCACCTCCACCATCGAGGCGATCAAGTCCCTGGCCGGCAACGACATCCTGGACATCCGTGGCGAGGTCCACGACGAGGCGGGCGAGCACGTCGTGACCACCTGGACCAAGCTGGTGGCCCGTGCGGCCGAGGGGGCGTGAGGAACCGATGACGGCGAAGATCGCTTACGACGACGTCGAGGTCGGCACCGAGCTGCCCGCGCAGACCTTCCCGGTGACCCGCGCCGACCTGGTCCGCTACGCGGGAGCCTCCGGCGACTTCAACCCGATCCACTGGAACGAGAAGTTCGCCAAGGAGGTCGGTCTCCCGGACGTGATCGCTCACGGCATGTTCACCATGGCCGAGGCGATCCGGGTGGTCACCGACTGGACCGGCGACCCGGGCGCGGTCGTCGAGTACGGCGTCCGGTTCACCAAGCCCGTGGTCGTCCCGAACGACGACGAGGGCGCCACCGTGGAGGTCAGTGCCAAGGTCGCGGCCAAGCTCGACGACGACACCGTGCGCGTGGATCTGACGGCCATGTGCGCCGGGCAGAAGGTGCTCGGCATGTCCCGGGCGGTCGTGCGGCTGGCCTGACGGCGGCACGCGTCCGGTGGACGGCAGACGTCCGGTGGACGGCGTACATGCGGCAAGGGGCGCACTCGACAGCGAGGCGCCCCTTACGCATGCGGGGGCGCTGGACATACGGGTCCCGCCAGCGACCCCCTTGACGAAGTTAGTGATTGAGTACTAACTTCGTGTCGTGGTCAGGATGAGTGCAGAAGAGAGGCGCGAGAGCGTCATCCGCGCGGCGACGGCCGAGTTCGCGACGGGCGGCTACTACGGCACGTCGACCGAGGCGATCGCCAAGCGCGTCGGTGTCTCGCAGCCGTATCTCTTCCGGCTCTTCCCGGGCAAGAAGGCGATCTTCCTCGCCGCCGTGGAGCGCTGCACGGCGGACGTGACCCGCACCTTCGCGGAGGCGGGCGAAGGGCTGGAGGGCGACGAGGCACTGCGGGCCATGGCGAACGCCTATACGGCGCTCATCGCCGAGCGGCCCGAACAGCTGCAGATGCAGATGCAGATGTTCGTCACGGTGGCCGCCGCGGAACAGGCCGGCGATCACGAGTTCGGCGAGTCCGTACGGACCGGCTGGATGCGCCTGTGGGACACGGTGCGCCTGTCGCTGGGTGCGGAGATCGAGGAGACGACCACCTTCATGGCGTACGGGATGCTCATCAACTGCCTGGTGGCCATGGGGTTCCCGCCCGAGCACCGGGTGTGGGAAGGGCTCTATCCGGAGGCCCGCCTCAAGGGCCGGCTGGAGAAGTGACGGATGGAGAAGCGCGGGTGGGAAAGCGGCGGGTGGAAGGGGAGGCCGAACGCGGGGCTTTCCCATGGGCGGGAAAGTTAGTTAGCAATAACTAATTTCCAGCACGCCTCGACTGTCAGGAACGAAAAAAGACGCTCTGGGGGAGCGATGTCACAGCAGACCGCGGCACAGCAGACGGCGCACGGCGCACGTCGTGGGGGAACCGTGTGGGCCCTCGTCATCACCAGCGTCGCCGGATTCATGGCGGCCCTCGACAACCTCGTCGTCACGACCGCCCTGCCCTCCATCCGGGAGGACCTCGGGGGCGGGCTGGGCGACCTGGAATGGACCGTGAGCGCCTACACGCTCACCTTCGCCGTCCTGCTGATGTTCGGCGCGGCGCTCGGCGACCGCTTCGGGCGGCGCCGGATGTTCCTGGCCGGACTCGCCGTCTTCACCGCCGCGTCCGCCGCCGCGGCCATGTCGCCCGGCATCGGCTCCCTCATCGCCGCCCGTGCCGTGCAGGGCGTCGGCGCGGCGATCATGATGCCGCTGACGCTGACCCTGCTGACGGCGGCCGTGCCCGCCGCCAAGCGCGGGATGGCGTACGGCATCTGGGGTGCCGTCAACGGGCTCGCCGTCGCCTCCGGACCGCTCATCGGCGGCAGCCTCACCGAGCACATCTCCTGGCACTGGATCTTCTGGCTGAACGTCCCGCTGGGCCTGGCCCTGCTTCCGCTCGCCCGCCTGCGCCTCGCCGAGTCCTACGGCGCCGGCGCCCCGCTCGACGTTCCCGGCACCCTGCTCGCCAGCGGCGGCCTCTTCGGCATCGTCTACGGCCTGGTCCGCGGGCCCTCCGACGGCTGGACCGGCTCCCTCGTCCTGACCGGACTGGTCGCGGGCGGCGTGCTGCTGGCCGGGTTCGTGCTCCACGGCAGCCGTGCCGCGAACCCGATGCTCCCGATGCGGCTGTTCCGCTCCCGCGCCTTCGCCGGGATCAACGCCGCGAGCATGCTGATGTTCCTCGGGATGTTCGGTTCGATCTTCCTGCTCAGCCAGTACATGCAGGGCGTGCTGGGCTACTCGCCCACCGAGGCCGGCCTGAGGATGCTGCCGTGGACCGGCATGCCGATGCTCGTCGCGCCGATCGCCGGGATCCTCTCCGACCGCGTCGGCGGCCGTCCGGTCGTCGCCACCGGCCTCTTCTTCCAGGCCGCCGGCCTCGGCTACCTGGCCTCCGTGGTCACCGCCGACGCCTCCTACGCCGTCCAGCTGCCCGGCCTGATCCTGAGCGGCATCGGGATGGCCCTCTACTTCGCCCCGGCCGCCAACCTGGTGATGTCCAGCGTCCGTCCCAAGGAACAGGGCATCGCCTCCGGCGCCAACAACGCCCTGCGCGAGGTGGGCGGTGCGCTCGGCATCGCCGTCATGGCCTCGATCTTCTCGGCCCAGGGCGGCTACGAGTCCGCCGAGGCCTTCGTCGACGGTCTGCGGCCCGCCCTGGTCACCGGCTCCGGTGTGGTGGTCCTGGCGGGCATCGCGGCGCTGCTGATCCCGGCCGGACGGCGGACGGCTCCGGCGGCGGGTACGGCCGACAGCGCGGCGGACGGCACGACGGCGCGTCCCGTCGAGGCTCTGGAGGCCACCTCGCGCTGAAGACCGACCCGCGAGGGCACGACGACCGCGTACGGTCCCGTCCACGGCGACGGGGCCGTACGCGTGCGTGCCCGGCGGCAGGAGGCACGCACACGTGCGCCGCCGTACGGCCGCGTCGCCGGTGGCATCGGCGGCACCGGTGGCGGGTGGGCCGGGCTGTCGGTGCCGTCTCGTAGTCTTGGGCGCGTGCAGGAACTCCACGACGCCCCCCTCGCCCCGCTGACCACCTTCCGGCTGGGCGGTCCCGCGACCCGGCTGGTCACCGCGACGACCGACGCCGAGGTGATCGAGGCCGTCCGCGAGGCCGACGACAGCGGCACACCGCTGCTGGTCATCGGCGGCGGGTCGAACCTCGTCATCGGCGACAAGGGCTTCGCCGGCACCGCCCTGCGCATCGCCACCCGTGGGTTCGAGCTGCGCGGGACGACGCTGGAGCTGGCCGCGGGCGAGATCTGGACCGACGCGGTCGCCCGCGCGGTGGAAGCCGGGCTCGCCGGGATCGAGTGCCTCGCCGGCATCCCCGGATCGGCGGGCGCGACCCCCATCCAGAACGTGGGGGCGTACGGCCAGGAGGTCTCCTCGACGATCACCGAGGTCATCGCCTACGACCGCCGGGCCGGCGAGACGGTCGCCCTCACGAACGCGGACTGCGCCTTCTCGTACCGGCACAGCCGCTTCAAGGCCGACCCGGAGCGGTATGTCGTACTGCGCGTCCGTTTCGAGCTGGAGGACGCGGACGGACTCTCCGCGCCCCTGCGCTACGCCGAGACCGCCCGCGCGCTGGGCGTGGCGGCAGGCGACCGCGTACCGCTGGCCCGCGCCCGCGAGACCGTGCTGAAGCTGCGCGCGGGCAAGGGCATGGTCCTGGACCCCGAGGACCACGACACCTGGTCCGCCGGGTCCTTCTTCACCAACCCGATCCTCACCGACGCCGACTTCGCCGTGTTCCGGGCGCGGGTGCGCGAGCGCCTGGGCGAGGACGTGGAGGCGCCCGCCTACCCGGCGGGGGAGGGGCACACCAAGACCTCCGCGGCCTGGCTGATCGACAAGGCTGGTTTCACCAAGGGCTACGGCACCGGGCCCGCCCGCATCTCCACCAAGCACACGCTCGCCCTCACCAATCGGGGCACGGCCACCGCCGAGGACCTGCTGGCGCTCGCCCGCGAGGTGATCGCGGGGGTGCGCGAGGCGTTCGGGATCACGCTCGTCAACGAGCCGGTGATGGTGGGAACCGGCCTGTAGACGGCCGCCGGGCAGCCCCGGGTCCGGCTCCGCCCCTCGGTCGGGCGGCCCTAGTACGCCACGCCCACCCCTTGCCCCACCGTCGCCGGGTCCCCGGTCATGGCGAGCATCGCGTGGGCCACGTCCGCGCGGGCGATGAAGCGGCCCCTGGGCGGGAAACCGCCGATCACCGTGCGGTACGAGCCGGTGAGCGGCTTGTCCTGGAGCCGGGGCGGCCGTACGACCGTCCAGTCCGTGGCGCTGCGGGCCAGCTCGGCCTCCATGGCGCGCAGATCGGCGTAGATGTCCTTGAAGACCGCCGAGACCAGGCCTCGCACGATCCGGTCGACGAAGCCCTCGTCCGCGGGCTCGGGTCCGACCGGCCCCGCGCTCACCACGAGCAGCCGCCGGACCGCCTCCGCCTCCATCGCCTCCAGCACGGTCCGGGTCAGCCGGGTCGCCACCCCGGCGTCCTTGCGGCTGCGGGCCCCGAGCCCGGACAGCACCGCGTCCCGGCCGGCCACCGCGGGCCGCAGCGCCTCCGGGTCGGACAGGTCCGTGCGGACCACCTCCAGGCCCGCGCCGGTGACCGTCAGCCGGGCGGGATCCCGGACGACGGCCGTGACCCGGTGCCCCGCCGCCAGCGCCTGGCGGACGATCTCCTGACCGGTTCCTCCGGTGGCACCGAGAACGGTGAGGTTCATGACCATCGGTGAGCTCCAGGGGTCTCAGGGGTCTCAGGAGGTTGAGGGGTCCCGGGATTACTTCCGGCGGTCAGCCAGTCGTCGACCCCCGACAGCAGCCTCGCCTTCACGTCCTGCGGCGCCGCCGAACCCCGTACGGACTGCCGGGCCAGTTCCGCGAGCTCCGCGTCGGTGAAGGCGTGGTGACGGCGGGCGATGTCGTACTGGGCGGCCAGCCTGGAGCCGAACAGCAGCGGGTCGTCGGCCCCCAGCGCCATCGGGACGCCCGCCTCGAACAGGGTGCGCAGCGGGACGTCCTCCGGTTTCTCGTAGACGCCGAGGGCCACGTTCGAGGCCGGGCACACCTCGCAGGTCACCCCGCGGTCGGCGAGCCGCTTCAGCAGCCGCGGGTCCTCCGCCGCGCGCACCCCGTGCCCGATCCGGGTGGCGTCCAGGTCGTCCAGACAGTCGCGTACCGAGGCCGGGCCGGTCAGCTCGCCGCCGTGCGGCGCCGCCAGCAGGCCGCCCTCGCGGGCGATGGCGAACGCGCGGTCGAAGTCCCGGGCCATGCCCCGGCGTTCGTCGTTCGACAGGCCGAATCCGACGATCCCCCGGTCCGCGTAGCGCACCGCCAGGCGGGCCAGCGTGCGAGCGTCCAGCGGGTGTTTCATACGGTTCGCGGCCACCAGGACCCGCATACCGAGCCCGGTCTCCCGCGACGCGGTGTCCACCGCGTCCAGGATGATCTCCAGCGCCGGGATCAGCCCGCCCAGGCGCGGCGCGTACGAGGTCGGGTCGACCTGGATCTCCAGCCAGCCCGAGCCGTCCCGCACGTCCTCCTCGGCCGCCTCCCGGACCAGCCGCTGGATGTCCTCCGGCTGCCGCAGGCACGAGCGGGCCGCGTCGTACAGGCGCTGGAAGCGGAACCAGCCCCGTTCGTCGGTCGCCCGCAGCCTCGGTGGTTCCCCGCTCGTCAGCGCCTCGGTCAGCGCCTCGGGCAGCCGCACCCCGTACTTGTCGGCGAGCTCCAGCACGGTGCCGGGCCGCATCGACCCGGTGAAGTGCAGATGCAGATGGGCTTTCGGCAGCTCAGAGACATCACGTACACACGGGGGGTTCGGGGGGCGCCCCCCTGAAGAGCTCTGCATCCAAAGATCCTGCCGTACGTTCCCGCCGTCCCGGTAGCGGTTTCCCCGATCGTGGTCTTGCTCGCACAAAGGAGCACAAAGGAACAGGGCACCCGGGACCGATGTCCCGGGTGCCCTGCAAGGATTCTCTACGGGCGGGAACTCAGTCCCGCGCCTCGGCCAGCAGCTTCTGGATCCGGCTGACGCCCTCGACGAGGTCCTCGTCACCGAGCGCGTACGACAGCCGCAGATAGCCCGGAGTGCCGAAGGCCTCGCCCGGGACGACCGCGACCTCGGCCTCCTCCAGGATCAGCGCGGCCAGTTCCACGCTGTCCTGCGGGCGCTTGCCGCGGATCTCCTTGCCCAGCAGGGCCTTCACCGACGGGTAGGCGTAGAACGCGCCCTCGGGCTCGGGGCAGAGCACGCCGTCGATCTCGTTCAGCATCCGCACGATCGTCTTGCGGCGCCGGTCGAAGGCCTCGCGCATCTCGGCGACGGCCGACAGGTCGCCGGAGACGGCGGCCAGGGCGGCCACCTGGGCCACGTTGGAGACGTTCGACGTGGCGTGCGACTGGAGGTTGGTGGCCGCCTTGACGACGTCCTTCGGGCCGATGACCCAGCCCACGCGCCAGCCCGTCATGGCGTACGTCTTGGCGACACCGTTGACCACGATGCACTTGTCGGCCAGCTCGGGCACGACCACCGGCAGGGAGTGGAACTCCGCGTCGCCGTAGACGAGGTGCTCGTAGATCTCGTCGGTCAGGACCCACAGGCCCTTCTCGGCGGCCCAGCGGCCGATCTCCTCGATCTGCTCGCGGGTGTAGACCGCGCCGGTCGGGTTGGAGGGGGAGACGAAGAGCAGCACCTTGGTGTTCTCGGTGCGGGCCGCCTCCAGCTGCTCGACCGAGACCCGGTAACCGGTGGTCTCGTCGGCGACGACCTCGACGGGGACACCGCCGGCCAGCCGGATCGACTCCGGGTAGGTGGTCCAGTACGGCGCCGGGACGATGACCTCGTCGCCCGGGTCGAGGATCGCGGCGAACGCCTCGTAGATCGCCTGCTTGCCGCCGTTGGTCACCAGGATCTGGGACGCGTCGACCTCGTAGCCGGAGTCGCGCAGCGTCTTCGCGGCGATGGCGGTCTTCAGCTCGGGCAGGCCGCCGGCCGGCGTGTAGCGGTGGTACTTCGGGTTCTTGCAGGCCTCGACGGCCGCCTCGACGATGTAGCCGGGAGTCGGGAAGTCGGGCTCGCCGGCGCCGAATCCGATCACCGGACGCCCGGCGGCCTTCAGGGCCTTGGCCTTGGCGTCCACGGCGAGGGTGGCGGACTCGGAGATCGCGCCGATGCGGGCGGAGACCCGGCGCTCGGTGGGAGAGGTTGCAGCGCTCATGGACCCCATCGTTTCAGACCGGAAACGCCCCCGGCACGCTGGTTTCACAGACTGAACAGGACCGGGCGCACTCCTGAACACCAGTCCGGAATCCCGCGGTGGCCTGGGTGATCTTCCGTCACCTTTCCGGTGATCTTCCGTTCTCGGCGCTCCCACGGGCGCTTTCTGTTCGACGCCCGGCCCCGGAGCACGTACACTCTCACCTCGTTGGCCTTCAGCGGCCCGCGCTCATCGGGTGCACACCGAGCACCCGTCCGGATGCGGTACGTTGGGGACACACAAAGGGTCGTAGCTCAATTGGTAGAGCACCGGTCTCCAAAACCGGCGGTTGGGGGTTCAAGTCCCTCCGGCCCTGCTACACACACCATTCGCCAGTGATGTGTGCGCATGTACGTACAGAAATGCACCGCCGTGCGGCTCAGACCGGGCGCGGCACGGCCACGACCCGGAATCAGGTGAGGACGAATGGCGGACGCCGTGGGCTCCATCGACATGCCTGATGCCCAGGACGAGGCGCTGGAGTCCAAGAAGAAGCCCCGCAAGGGCGGCAAGCGCGCCAAGAAGGGCCCGCTGAAGCGACTCGCCCTCTTCTACCGGCAGATCGTCGCAGAGCTGCGCAAGGTCGTCTGGCCGACGCGCAACCAGCTGACGTCGTACACCACCGTGGTGATCTTCTTCGTTGCGATCATGATCGCTCTGGTCACCGTGATTGACTATGGGCTCAGCCATGGAGCCAAGTACGTCTTCGGCTGAGCCGACCAGCGAAGGGCGCCGCGGTTACCGGCGTCCCTTTCGCGCGTTCCACCCCTATGTATCCAGGAAGAAGCAGCCACAGTGCCTGACGCCAACCTGAACGACGACGCCATCGAGCCGGACGAGTCCGTGGACGACGAGCTCGACATCGTCGAGGGCGCGGACGAGCAGGACGAGTTCGAGGCTGCGGAAGCCGAGACGGACGAGCCGGCCGAGGAGGCCGCGCTGCACGCCCTGGACGAGTCCGAGGAGGACGAGTCCGACGCGGACGAGGACGACTCCGAGGAAGCCGCGCAGGACGAGGCCGCCGAGGAAGAGGCCGAGCCCGTCGACCCCGTCGAGGCCCTCCGCCAGGAGCTGCGCACCCTGCCCGGCGAGTGGTACGTGATCCACACCTACGCCGGCTACGAGAACCGCGTGAAGACCAACCTGGAGCAGCGCGCCGTCTCGCTGAACGTCGAGGACTACATCTTCCAGGCCGAGGTGCCGCAGGAAGAGGTCGTCCAGATCAAGAACGGCGACCGCAAGACCATCCGCCAGAACAAGCTCCCCGGCTATGTGCTGGTGCGCATGGACCTGACGAACGAGTCCTGGGGCGTCGTCCGCAACACCCCCGGTGTCACCGGCTTCGTGGGCAACGCCTACGACCCGTACCCGCTGACCCTGGACGAGATCGTCAAGATGCTCGCCCCGGAGGCCGAGGAGAAGGCCGCCCGCGAGGCCGCCGAGGCCGAGGGCAAGCCGGCGCCGCAGCGCAAGGTCGAGGTCCAGGTCCTGGACTTCGAGGTCGGCGACTCGGTCACCGTCACCGACGGTCCGTTCGCCACGCTCCAGGCGACCATCAACGAGATCAACCCCGACTCCAAGAAGGTCAAGGGCCTGGTGGAGATCTTCGGCCGCGAGACGCCGGTCGAGCTCTCCTTCGACCAGATCCAGAAGAACTGAACCGTCCTCGAAGAACACCGATCGGGATCGGGGGATCCAGGTCTTGACGAGTGACATAGCGGCCGAGGGCGCCTCGGACAGTGCGGCACAGCCCGCGCGGTCCGGGCGCCCTCGGCCCTTTCTGGTGGCCGGTGTGTACCTGCTGCTGGGCGCCGCGCTGCTCGCCTGCGCGGCCTGGGTGGGAGTCACGCAGTGGACGCGGATCACGTCCGTCCAGAAGGACGGTGTGCGCGCGGTCGGGGTCTTCCACGACGACGGCGCGGAGAACTGCTGGCGGCACCGCTGCTGGGCCGAGATCGAGGTCGACGGGCGGAAGGTGGAGGCGGAACTGCCGCCGCTGACTTACACCAAGGTGCATCACCACGAGGTCCGGGACGGCCGGTCCATCGTCGTCCGGTACCTGCCCTCGGACCCGACGACGGCCGTGGAGGACCAGGGGCTGGGCCAGGTCGGCCAAGTGGTCTCGGTCATCGGGATGTTCGGTGGGATCTTCCTGGTCGTGGGGCTGGTGAGGGCGGTGCTCGTGGTGCGGCGCCGCACCCCCGCGGAACCCGCCTGACCAGCTCGATTTCTTGTGCCGGGTGGCCATCGGCTACCGTAGTGCGGTATGCCTCCATCCGGATTAAGCGGACGGAGGCTGAAAACTCTCACTAGGACCCGGAGAGAGCACATGCCTCCCAAGAAGAAGAAGGTCACGGGGCTTATCAAGCTCCAGATCAACGCCGGCGCGGCGAACCCGGCTCCGCCGGTCGGCCCCGCGCTCGGTCAGCACGGCGTCAACATCATGGAGTTCTGCAAGGCCTACAACGCCGCGACCGAGTCGCAGCGTGGCTGGGTCATCCCGGTGGAGATCACGGTCTACGAGGACCGTTCCTTCACCTTCGTGACCAAGACTCCGCCGGCCGCGAAGATGATCCTCAAGGCCGCGGGTGTCGAGAAGGGCTCCGGCGAGCCGCACAAGACCAAGGTCGCCAAGATCACCGAGGCGCAGGTCCGCGAGATCGCCACGACCAAGATGCCCGACCTCAACGCCAACGACCTGGACGCCGCCGCGAAGATCATCGCCGGCACCGCCCGTTCCATGGGCATCACGGTCGAAGGCTGAACCCCAGCCCCGTAGCACCTTCGTAGAACCGTGGCGGGGCCTGCTCGGCCCGTAACCACGACTCCTCAAGAACACACAGGAGCAGTAGTGAGCAAGCGCAGCAAGTCTCTCCGCGCTGCGGACGCCAAGATCGACCGGGACAAGCTCTACGCCCCCCTCGAGGCCGTCCGTCTCGCCAAGGAGACCTCCACCAGCAAGTTCGACGGCACCGTCGAGGTCGCCTTCCGCCTGGGTGTCGACCCGCGCAAGGCCGACCAGATGGTCCGTGGCACCGTGAACCTGCCGCACGGCACCGGCAAGACCGCCCGGGTCCTGGTCTTCGCGACCGGTGACCGTGCTGCGGCCGCAGAGGCTGCGGGCGCCGACATCGTCGGCTCCGACGAACTGATCGACGAGGTCGCGAAGGGCCGTCTGGACTTCGACGCCGTCGTCGCCACCCCTGACCTCATGGGCAAGGTCGGCCGCCTCGGCCGCGTCCTCGGCCCCCGTGGTCTCATGCCGAACCCCAAGACCGGCACCGTCACCCCGGACGTCGTCAAGGCTGTCAACGACATCAAGGGCGGCAAGATCGAGTTCCGCGTCGACAAGCACTCGAACCTGCACTTCATCATCGGCAAGGTGTCCTTCGACGACGCCAAGCTGGTGGAGAACTACGGTGCCGCGCTCGACGAGATCCTTCGTCTGAAGCCGTCGGCCGCCAAGGGTCGCTACGTCAAGAAGGCCGCGATCAGCACCACGATCGGCCCCGGCATCCCGGTCGACCCGAACCGCACCCGCAACCTCCTCGTCGAGGAGGACCCGGCGGCGGTCTGAGCCTGAGGCTCACCCCAGTCGGTCACGGGCCCCGCACCTCTTCCAGGTGCGGGGCCCGTCCCTGTTTCCGTGCGCACCCGTGCCCTTTCCGCGGCGCCGGGTTAGCGTGAAGATCACGGGGGCCACGAGGGGGGTACGGATGAGGGACAGACTCGTCGGGCGCGGTGTCCTCCCGTTGCTTCTCGCGGCCGTGCTGACCGCCCTCACGGGCTGCACCGCCGACCGTGACGGCGACTCGCGGCCCGCGGAGTCCGACAGCGCCCCGCACCGCCCCGACGCCCGTACGGCGGCCGCGCTGCGCGCCGTGGAGACGGCCACCGTCCGGGCCGGCTCCGCGCGGATCACCTCGGCCACGGTGATGGGCGCCATGCTCTCCACCCGGACCGAGGGCGCCCTGGACTGGGCCGGCGACTCCACCGGCACCCTGCGCATCACGTACACCGGCGGCGAACTGGCCGCGACCATGCGCCGGCTGGGCACCACCACGATGGAGGCCCGGCTGCTGCCCGACGCGTACTACGCGCAGGTCGGCACCCGGTTCGCGCGGCAGATGGGCGGCCGGCACTGGATCAGGTACGACTACGAGGACCTGGACGCCCTGCCCGGCGACTCGGGCAGATATCTGAAGGACCAGCTCCGCAACACCGCCCCCGTCCCGCCCATCAGGCTCCTGCTGGCCTCGGGGAACGTCCGCGCGGCCGGGGAGGAGACGGTGGACGGCGTGCGCACCCGGCACTACACGGGCACGGTGGAGGTGGCCGCTCTCACCGACCGCGCGCTGCGCGAGCAGCTCACCGCGGCCGGGGTCACCGGCGAGACCCTGGACATCTGGGTCGACGACCGCGACCTGCTGGTGAAGAAGGTGGAGGAGGCGCGGATGTCGACGGGCCTGATGACCCAGACCGCCCACTACCGCGACTACGGCGTACGGCTCTCGGTACGGCGGCCGCCGGCCGCGGACACCCGGGACTTCGAGGACCTGGTGAAGCAGCAGAGGACCACCCCCTGAACGCGCGGTCCCAGGGCGGCTCCGGGGCGGCTCCCGGCCGGGCGTGAGCCCCGTACGGGCGGATTTGCCTGACGGTGGCCCGCTCACGTACTCTCTTGCCGAAGCCAAAGACCGCTGGTCGTTGCCGTGTGCTCGTGAGAGGGCGCGGTGACCGAAGGATCCGCTGACAGTGGACGACCCGCGCAGGTGACCGTGGAAATGCTCCCGGAGTTCATGGTTCGCGCCATGTACGCCCGGTCGAGCTACGCCCCGTGCGCCTGCGCCGGGGCGTTTCGTCTGTTCAGCCCCTTCTGAGCGGTCCTCATCACCCGGAAGGAGGCCACGCTCATGGCAAGGCCCGACAAGGCTGCCGCGGTAGCCGAGCTCGCGGACCAGTTCCGCAGCTCGAACGCTGCTGTGCTGACCGAGTACCGGGGTCTCACCGTGGCGCAGCTCAAGACGCTGCGCCGTTCGCTCGGTGAAGACGCCCAGTACGCCGTGGTGAAGAACACGCTGACCAAGATTGCGGCCAACGAGGCCGGGATCGACACGCTCGACGACCTGTTCAACGGTCCGACGGCGGTCGCCTTCATCACCGGTGACCCGGTGACGTCGGCGAAGGGTCTTCGTGACTTCGCCAAGGACAACCCGAACCTCGTCATCAAGGGCGGTGTCCTTGACGGCAAGGCGCTGTCCGCCGACGAGATCAAGAAGCTTGCGGACCTCGAGTCCCGCGAGGTTCTGCTCGCCAAGCTGGCGGGCGCCATGAAGGGCAAGCAGACGCAGGCTGCACAGCTCTTCCAGGCGCTTCCCTCGAAGCTCGTCCGCACCGTGGACGCGCTCCGTGCCAAGGTCGACGAGCAGGGCGGTGCCGAGTAACTCGGCTCGCGAAATGACCGCCGCCTTAAGGCTCCCCGCCGGGGGCGGAGGTCGTAGCGGGCCGAACGTACGCCCGCCATACATGTACATCCGGCACCAGCCGATTTAGTGGAAGGAAAGCCATCATGGCTCTCACCCAGGACGAACTGCTCGCCGAGTTCGAGGGCATGACCCTCATCCAGCTCTCCGAGTTCGTGAAGGCGTTCGAGGAGAAGTTCGACGTCACCGCCGCCGCCGCGACCGTCGTCGCCGGCCCGGCCGGTCCGGCCGCCGCCGCCGAGGCCGAGGAGGAGAAGGACGAGTTCGACGTCATCCTCACCGGTGCGGGCGACAAGAAGATCCAGGTCATCAAGGTCGTGCGCGAGCTGACCTCCCTGGGTCTGAAGGAGGCCAAGGACCTCGTGGACGGCGCCCCGAAGCCCGTCCTCGAGAAGGTCGCCAAGGACGCCGCCGAGAAGGCCGCCGAGTCCCTCAAGGGCGCCGGCGCCTCCGTCGAGGTCAAGTAACACCCCGAGGTCCCCTGGACCTCGTCTGCACGCTGATTACGGCCTTCTGAGGCTGTAACGCGAACGCACCGAAGAGCGATCATCCATCTGGGTGGTCGCTCTTCGGCGTTCGAGGGGCCGGGTGGCGGCCTCCTTGCACCGGGGAGCCCGGCGAGTATGGTGATCTTCATCGTGCCTGCGAAACCCCCGGTGACAGGCGGCAAGTGACGAGCGCGGCAGCTGGTTCGGGCCAGGGGGCCTTGACGAACCGCACGCAGCGCGCAATTCTCAGGACGCGTCGTCACAACGATCCGAATCCGAGGCATGGATCGACGGCGTGGAGGGCAGTATCAACGTGCATTGAGGGCGTGGGCTTGCAGCAGGTGTCGAGGACGACGAGGGTCTCGAAAAACCCGCACTGGACATCAGTGTGCCAAGTGGCTACACTGTCCCTTTGCGCTGCCTGTTAGCTGTCCCCTGCCCGTCACCAGGGGCATGCCTTCACTCGAGCATCGATGACCGGAACTCCCTGACCTGGCCTTTTAGCCGGATCGGGAACCTCCTGTCCTGATGCGTGAGCGAGGGACCGGTACGCGCGTAGTGAGTCCGAGCCCTCGGAAGGACCCCCTCTTGGCCGCCTCGCGCACTGCCTCGACCGCGAATACGAACAACGCTGCCAGCACCGCCCCGCTGCGCATCTCCTTTGCAAAGATCAAGGAGCCTCTCGAGGTTCCGAACCTGCTCGCGCTGCAGACCGAGAGCTTCGACTGGCTGCTCGGCAACACCGCTTGGCAGAGTCGGGTCGAGGAGGCTCTGGAGAGCGGTCAGGACGTCCCCACCAAGTCCGGTCTGGAGGAGATCTTCGAGGAGATCTCCCCGATCGAGGACTTCTCCGGGTCGATGTCCCTGACCTTCCGCGATCACCGTTTCGAACCGCCGAAGAACAGCATCGACGAGTGCAAGGACCGTGACTTCACGTACGCGGCCCCGCTCTTCGTCACGGCTGAGTTCACCAACAACGAGACCGGCGAGATCAAGTCCCAGACGGTCTTCATGGGCGACTTCCCGCTCATGACCAACAAGGGCACCTTCGTCATCAACGGCACCGAGCGTGTCGTGGTGTCGCAGCTGGTCCGTTCGCCGGGTGTCTACTTCGACTCCTCCATCGACAAGACGTCCGACAAGGACATCTTCTCCGCCAAGATCATCCCGTCCCGGGGTGCCTGGCTGGAGATGGAGATCGACAAGCGCGACATGGTCGGTGTGCGTATCGACCGCAAGCGCAAGCAGTCCGTCACCGTCCTCCTGAAGGCTCTCGGCTGGACCACCGAGCAGATCCTCGAGGAGTTCGGCGAGTACGAGTCCATGCGCGCCACCCTGGAGAAGGACCACACCCAGGGCCAGGACGACGCGCTGCTCGACATCTACCGCAAGCTGCGTCCGGGCGAGCCCCCCACGCGTGAGGCCGCGCAGACGCTGCTCGAGAACCTGTACTTCAACCCCAAGCGCTACGACCTGGCCAAGGTCGGCCGCTACAAGGTCAACAAGAAGCTGGGTGCGGAGGCTCCGCTCGACGCGGGCGTCCTGACCGTCGAGGACGTCATCTCGACGATCAAGTACCTGGTGAAGCTGCACGCGGGCGAGACCGAGACGGTCGCCGACAGCGGCCAGTCGATCGTCGTCGAGACCGACGACATCGACCACTTCGGCAACCGTCGTCTGCGCAGCGTCGGCGAGCTCATCCAGAACCAGGTCCGTACGGGTCTGGCGCGTATGGAGCGCGTCGTGCGCGAGCGCATGACGACCCAGGACGTCGAGGCGATCACGCCGCAGACCCTGATCAACATCCGGCCGGTCGTCGCCTCCATCAAGGAGTTCTTCGGCACCAGCCAGCTGTCGCAGTTCATGGACCAGAACAACCCGCTGTCGGGTCTCACCCACAAGCGCCGTCTGTCGGCCCTTGGTCCGGGTGGTCTCTCCCGTGAGCGGGCCGGCTTCGAGGTCCGTGACGTGCACCCCTCGCACTACGGCCGCATGTGCCCGATCGAGACCCCCGAAGGCCCGAACATCGGTCTGATCGGCTCGCTCGCCTCCTACGGCCGCGTCAACGCGTTCGGCTTCGTGGAGACGCCGTACCGCAAGGTCGTCGACGGTGTCGTCACCGACGAGGTCGACTACCTGACGGCCGACGAGGAGGACCGCTTCGTCATCGCGCAGGCCAACGCCACGCTCGACGACGACCTGCGTTTCACCGAGAACCGCGTCCTGGTCCGCCGCCGTGGCGGCGAGGTCGACTACGTCCCCGGTGACGACGTCGACTACATGGACGTCTCGCCGCGCCAGATGGTGTCGGTCGCGACCGCCATGATCCCGTTCCTCGAGCACGACGACGCCAACCGTGCCCTCATGGGCGCGAACATGATGCGTCAGGCCGTGCCCCTCATCAAGTCCGAGGCTCCGCTCGTCGGCACCGGCATGGAGTACCGCTCCGCCGTCGACGCCGGCGACGTGGTCAAGGCCGAGAAGGCGGGTGTCGTCCAGGAGGTCTCCGCGGACTACATCACCACCGCCAACGACGACGGCACGTACATCACGTACCGCCTGGCCAAGTTCGCCCGCTCCAACCAGGGCACCTCGGTCAACCAGAAGGTCATCGTCAACGAGGGCGACCGGATCATCGAGGGCCAGGTCCTGGCCGACGGTCCGGCCACCGAGAACGGCGAGATGGCCCTGGGCAAGAACCTGCTCGTGGCGTTCATGCCGTGGGAGGGTCACAACTACGAGGACGCGATCATCCTGTCGCAGCGCCTCGTGCAGGACGACGTCCTCTCCTCGATCCACATCGAGGAGCACGAGGTCGACGCCCGTGACACCAAGCTCGGCCCCGAGGAGATCACCCGGGACATCCCGAAC
Organism: Streptomyces sp. NPDC001443; assembly: GCF_053597355.1. Classification (NCBI taxonomy): domain Bacteria; kingdom Bacillati; phylum Actinomycetota; class Actinomycetes; order Kitasatosporales; family Streptomycetaceae; genus Streptomyces; species Streptomyces sp. NPDC001443. The sequence continues at coordinate 194,266 of NZ_JBSFIA010000008.1, read as the reverse complement.
GTCTCCGAGGAGGTCCTCGCCGACCTCGACGAGCGCGGCATCATCCGGATCGGTGCCGAGGTCGTCGCCGGCGACATCCTCGTCGGCAAGGTCACGCCCAAGGGTGAGACCGAGCTGACGCCGGAGGAGCGCCTGCTGCGCGCGATCTTCGGTGAGAAGGCCCGTGAGGTCCGTGACACCTCGCTGAAGGTCCCGCACGGCGAGATCGGCAAGGTCATCGGCGTCCGCGTCTTCGACCGCGAAGAGGGCGACGAGCTGCCGCCGGGCGTGAACCAGCTGGTCCGCGTCTACGTCGCGCAGAAGCGCAAGATCACCGATGGTGACAAGCTGGCCGGCCGTCACGGCAACAAGGGTGTCATCTCCAAGATCCTGCCGATCGAGGACATGCCGTTCCTGGAGGACGGCACCGCGGTCGACATCATCCTCAACCCGCTCGGTGTCCCGTCCCGAATGAACCCGGGACAGGTGCTGGAGATCCACCTCGGCTGGCTCGCCAGCCGCGGCTGGGACGTCTCCGGTCTCGCCGACGAGTGGGCCCAGCGTCTTCAGGTCATCGGCGCCGACCAGGTCGCCCCGGGCACCAACGTCGCCACCCCGGTGTTCGACGGTGCGCGCGAGGACGAGCTCGCGGGTCTGCTCCAGCACACCATCCCGAACCGCGACGGCGAGCGCATGGTGCTCCCGACCGGCAAGGCGCGCCTGTTCGACGGCCGCTCCGGCGAGCCGTTCCCGGACCCGATCTCGGTCGGGTACATGTACATCCTCAAGCTGCACCACCTGGTCGACGACAAGCTGCACGCCCGGTCGACCGGTCCGTACTCGATGATCACCCAGCAGCCGCTGGGTGGTAAGGCCCAGTTCGGTGGCCAGCGCTTCGGTGAGATGGAGGTGTGGGCGCTGGAGGCTTACGGCGCCGCGTACGCCCTCCAGGAGCTGCTGACCATCAAGTCCGACGACGTCACCGGCCGCGTGAAGGTCTACGAGGCCATCGTCAAGGGCGAGAACATCCCCGAGCCCGGCATCCCCGAGTCCTTCAAGGTGCTCATCAAGGAGATGCAGTCCCTGTGCCTCAACGTGGAGGTGCTGTCCTCGGACGGCATGTCCATCGAGATGCGCGACACCGACGAGGACGTCTTCCGCGCGGCGGAGGAGCTTGGCATCGACCTGTCCCGGCGCGAGCCGAGCAGCGTCGAAGAGGTCTGACGGGAGTTCGGCCGGGCTCACCATGAGCCCGGCCGGCCCCAGGACCCCCGTATCAGACCCCATGACTTACAACCCTGAGAGGGATTGACGCATAGTGCTCGACGTCAACTTCTTCGACGAGCTCCGGATCGGTCTGGCCACCGCTGACGACATCCGTCAGTGGAGCCACGGCGAGGTCAAGAAGCCCGAGACCATCAACTACCGCACCCTGAAGCCCGAAAAGGACGGACTCTTCTGCGAGAAGATCTTCGGTCCGACCCGGGACTGGGAGTGCTACTGCGGCAAGTACAAGCGTGTCCGCTTCAAGGGCATCATCTGTGAGCGCTGTGGCGTCGAGGTCACTCGCGCCAAGGTGCGCCGTGAGCGGATGGGCCACATCGAACTGGCCGCTCCCGTCACCCACATCTGGTACTTCAAGGGCGTCCCCTCGCGCCTCGGCTACCTGCTGGACCTGGCGCCGAAGGACCTCGAGAAGGTCATCTACTTCGCCGCGTACATGATCACGTTCGTGGACGAGGAGCGCCGCACCCGCGACCTGCCCTCGCTGGAGGCCCACGTCTCCGTCGAGCGTCAGCAGATCGAGAACCGCCGCGACGCCGACCTCGAGGCCCGCGCCAAGAAGCTCGAGACCGACCTGGCCGAGCTCGAGGCCGAGGGTGCCAAGGCCGACGTGCGCCGCAAGGTGCGCGAGGGCGCCGAGCGTGAGATGAAGCAGCTGCGCGACCGTTCGCAGCGCGAGATCGACCGTCTCGACGAGGTGTGGACCCGGTTCAAGAACCTCAAGGTCCAGGACCTCGAGGGCGACGAGCTGCTCTACCGCGAGCTGCGCGACCGCTTCGGCACGTACTTCGACGGTTCGATGGGTGCCGCGGCGCTGCAGAAGCGCCTGGAGTCCTTCGACCTCGACGAGGAGGCCGAGAAGCTCCGCGAGATCATCCGCACCGGCAAGGGCCAGAAGAAGACCCGTGCGCTCAAGCGCCTGAAGGTCGTCTCCGCGTTCCTGCAGACCAGCAACAGCCCCAAGGGCATGGTGCTGGACTGCGTGCCGGTCATCCCGCCGGACCTTCGCCCGATGGTGCAGCTGGACGGTGGCCGCTTCGCGACCTCCGACCTGAACGACCTGTACCGCCGTGTGATCAACCGCAACAACCGCCTGAAGCGGCTTCTCGACCTCGGCGCGCCCGAGATCATCGTGAACAACGAGAAGCGCATGCTCCAGGAGGCCGTCGACGCGCTGTTCGACAACGGCCGTCGTGGCCGCCCGGTCACGGGCCCCGGCAACCGTCCGCTGAAGTCCCTCAGCGACATGCTGAAGGGCAAGCAGGGTCGATTCCGTCAGAACCTGCTCGGCAAGCGTGTGGACTACTCCGCGCGTTCCGTGATCGTCGTCGGTCCGCAGCTGAAGCTGCACCAGTGCGGTCTGCCCAAGGCCATGGCGCTGGAGCTCTTCAAGCCGTTCGTGATGAAGCGCCTGGTCGACCTGAACCACGCGCAGAACATCAAGAGCGCCAAGCGGATGGTCGAGCGCGGCCGCACGGTCGTGTACGACGTCCTCGAAGAGGTCATCGCCGAGCACCCGGTTCTGCTGAACCGTGCGCCCACGCTGCACCGCCTCGGCATCCAGGCCTTCGAGCCGCAGCTGGTCGAGGGCAAGGCCATCCAGATCCACCCGCTCGTCTGCACCGCGTTCAACGCGGACTTCGACGGTGACCAGATGGCCGTGCACCTGCCGCTGTCCGCGGAGGCGCAGGCCGAGGCCCGCATCCTGATGCTGTCCTCGAACAACATCCTCAAGCCCGCCGACGGCCGTCCGGTGACGATGCCGACCCAGGACATGGTCCTCGGTCTGTTCTTCCTGACGACCGACGGTGAGCTGCGCGACACCAAGGGCGAGGGCCGCGCGTTCGGCTCCACGGCCGAGGCGATCATGGCGTTCGACGCCGGTGAGCTCGCGCTGCAGTCGGCGATCGACATCCGCTTCCCGGTGGGCACCATCCCGCCGCGCGGCTGGACCCCGCCGGCGCAGGAGGAGGGCGAGCCGGAGTGGCAGCAGGGTGACACCTTCCGCCTGCGGACGACCCTGGGCCGCGCGCTCTTCAACGAGCTGCTGCCCGAGGACTACCCGTTCGTCGACTACTCGGTGGGCAAGAAGCAGCTCGGCGAGATCGTCAACGACCTGGCGGAGCGCTACCCCAAGGTCATCGTGGCGGCGACGCTCGACAACCTGAAGTCGGCCGGCTTCTACTGGGGCACCCGCTCCGGTGTCACCGTGGCCATCTCCGACGTCGTCGTGCCCGAGGCCAAGAAGGCCATCGTCGCGGGCTACGAGGCGCAGGACGAGAAGGTCCAGAAGCAGTACGAGCGCGGTCTGATCACCAAGGAAGAGCGCACTCAGGAGCTCATCGCGATCTGGACCAAGGCGACCAACGAGGTCGCCGAGGCGATGAACGCGAACTTCCCCAAGACGAACCCCATCTTCATGATGGTTGACTCGGGTGCCCGAGGAAACATGATGCAGATGCGGCAGATCGCCGGTATGCGTGGTCTGGTGTCGAACGCCAAGAACGAGACCATCCCGCGTCCGATCAAGGCGTCCTTCCGTGAGGGCCTGTCCGTGCTGGAGTACTTCATCTCCACGCACGGTGCCCGTAAGGGTCTGGCGGACACCGCCCTGCGTACCGCCGACTCGGGTTACCTGACCCGTCGTCTGGTGGACGTCTCGCAGGACGTCATCATCCGCGAGGAGGACTGCGGCACCGAGCGCGGCCTCAAGCTGGCCTTCGCCGAGCGCGGCGCCGACGGCGTCCTGCGCAAGGCGGACAACGCCGAGACCAGCGTGTACGCGCGCTGCCTCGCCGAGGACATCGTCGTCGACGGCAAGGTGCTCGCCCCGGCGGGCGTCGACCTCGGTGACGTCCTCATCGACCAGCTGGTGGCTGCGGGCATCGACACGGTCAAGACCCGCTCGGTCCTGACCTGTGAGTCCGCCGTCGGCACCTGCGCCATGTGCTACGGCCGCTCGCTGGCCACCGGCAAGCTGGTCGACATCGGTGAGGCGGTCGGCATCATCGCCGCCCAGTCCATCGGTGAGCCCGGTACCCAGCTGACGATGCGTACCTTCCACACCGGTGGTGTGGCCGGTGACGACATCACCCAGGGTCTGCCGCGTGTCGTCGAGCTCTTCGAGGCCCGCACCCCGAAGGGTGTCGCCCCGATCTCCGAGTCGGACGGCCGTGTCCGCATCGAGGAGACCGAGAAGACCAAGAAGATCGTCATCACTCCGGACGACGGCAGCGAGGAGACGGCGTTCCCGATCTCCAAGCGCGCCCGACTCCTGGTCGGCGAGGGCGAGCACGTTTCGGTGGGCCAGAAGCTCACCGTGGGTGCCACCAACCCGCACGACGTGCTGCGCATCCTGGGCCAGCGTGCCGTCCAGGTCCACCTGGTCGGCGAGGTCCAGAAGGTCTACAACTCGCAGGGTGTGTCGATCCACGACAAGCACATCGAGATCATCATCCGGCAGATGCTGCGCCGTGTGACGATCATCGAGTCGGGCGACGCGGAGCTGCTGCCCGGCGAGCTGGTCGAGCGCTCGAAGTTCGAGACCGAGAACCGTCGTGTGGTCCAGGAGGGTGGTCACCCGGCTTCGGGTCGTCCGCAGCTCATGGGTATCACCAAGGCCTCGCTGGCGACGGAGTCCTGGCTGTCGGCCGCCTCCTTCCAGGAGACGACCCGAGTTCTGACGGACGCGGCGATCAACGCCAAGTCCGACAGCCTCATCGGCCTCAAGGAGAACGTCATCATCGGTAAGCTCATCCCGGCCGGTACGGGTCTGTCCCGCTACCGCAACATCCGGGTCGAGCCGACCGAGGAGGCCAAGGCCGCGATGTACTCGGCCGTCGGCTACGACGACATCGACTACTCGCCGTTCGGCACCGGCTCCGGCCAGGCCGTCCCGCTGGAGGACTACGACTACGGTCCGTACAACCAGTAAGGCGCGAGTCGTCTGAAGCACTGAAGGGCGGTCACCCCACCGGGTGGCCGCCCTTCAGCGTTTCCGTACGTGGGCCCCGGGCCCGGTGCGGCTCTCAGCGCGGCCGCTGCGGCTGGAGGTACGGCTGGAGGTGGTGCAGCCGGGTGTGGTGGTCCGGGTGGGAGGAGAGCAGCTTGCTCAGCGCGCTCTCCTCGACGGGGACACCGCCGTTCTGGGCGGTGGCCTGGGCCTCGGCCTGCTGCTCCTGCTGGTGCAGCTTGCCCAGTACGGCGGCCAGCATCGGGGCGAAGCCGAGCGCGGCGGCGTGCTCGTCGGCGCGCAGCTCGGCGCGGCGGCCGACGGCGGCGAGCGCGTACGGCACGCCCAGGATCAGCAGCGGCAGCCCGTAGAGCGTGCTGATCGTGGCCATCGCGATACCGCCGATGAACAGCACCACGAAGGCGACGCCGAAGCAGCCGAAGGCCTTCGACACCCGGAAGACGAAGGTGGAGAACGCCTTCAGGAAGCGCCAGGCGAGCCGGCCCGGAAGCGCGTACCAGTAGCCGAGCAGGCCGGACCAGGCGTGGCCGCCGACGTGGTGGCCCAGCTCGTGGGCCATGACGGCGGCGAGTTCGCCGTTGGGGAGCTCGTTCATGGCGAAGCGGGTGACGCCGACGATGTGGCCGGCCGCGGCGACCGCGTTGAGGCCGTCGCTGTCCTCGACCCACAGCTCGTAGTTGCGCCCCTCGACCCCGGCGCGGGCCGTGACCTCCCGCCAGACGGGTTCGATTTTGGCTCGTTCTTGTGGAGTGGGGTGGCGCAGATGAAGCAGACGGCGCGCGAGGGCGCTTTCCGTCGGGCGGTGGAAGACGAGTGCGCCGCTGGCGATCCAGAGCAGGATCACCACGAACGCGAGATCGCCGAAGATCGCGGAGACCAGGCCGACGACGCACAGGCTGCACAGGAAGTTCGGCAGGTAGAGCAGCAGGTTGCCGACCGCGGTGGCGTCGGTGCGGCGCTGCTGGTTGGAGAGGTGGACCCGGCGGGCGTCGGTGCTGATGTGGTGCGGATGGGCGGGGTCGTCGGCCGCGGCCGCACCGGGAGCCGAGGCAGGGTCCGCGGGGGTCTGGGGAGGGGCCTGGGTGTACTGCGGGGGTATCGGGGCGGCCCCCGGATAGGTGGGTGCGGCCTGCGGGTACGTGGGCGGCTGTGGTTGGCCCGGGTAGGCGGGCGGCTGCTGGCCCGGATACGTGGGCGGCTGTTGCTGCTGCGGGTGCGAGGGCTGCTGCTGGGGGTACGCCGGTGGCTGCTGCTGCGGGTACGTGGGCTGCTGCGGATACGCCGGTGGCTGCTGCTGCGGGTGCGAGGGCTGCTGCTGGGGGTACGCCGGAGGCTGCTGCTGCGGGTACGTGGGCTGCTGCTGGGGGTACGCCGGAGGCTGCTGTTGCTGCGGATATGTGGGCTGCTGGGGATAGGCCGGTGGCTGCTGCTGCGGGTACTGCGGGGGCACCTGCGGCCGGGCTGTCTGCGTCGGGTACTCCGGGGGCTCCGGGTACTCCGGTGGTGGCTGGGTCATCGTGCTTCCTTGTACTTCCGTGTGCTTCCTGCGGAGACTCAGAGGCTCGACGGCCTCGGAGACGGGGACGGCTGCTGTGCGGCCGGATCAGCCGATCAGCAGCGAGGAGGGCAGCAGGGCCGTGCCGGCGCAGAAGGCGATCAGACCGGTGCGGATCCACTGGTGCTTGCGGGCGGCGATACGGCTCAGGCCAGCGAGGGTGCTGGTCAGCCCGGACGTGGGGTCGCGCCGGGTGTCGTCGAGCGCGGTCTCCAACCGGCCGAGCCGGACGGCTTCCTGGATGTCGCCGAAGTAGGACAGCGGTGTGCCCGGCGTCCATGTCCCGGTGCGGTAGCGGGGCAGCACCGCCAGCATCAGAGCCAGCAGGGAGAGCCCCAGGGCTCCGGTCCCGGCCCACCACAGCACCGCGCCCGGGGCGGAGAGCGCGGCCGGGGACCAGTTCCGCCCGGCGAGCAGCCCGCTGGAGACACCCACGGTCATACCGAGGGCGCCCACCAGGACGGACGCCTTGCCGTCCGCCCGGGCCACCTCGGCGCGCAACTCCGTGAGCAGCCGCTCGCAGAGGGGGACGAGGTCGCCGCCGTCCGGGTCGCCGCCCTGCCGGACGGCCGGCACCGGTCCGGGAGCGGGCCCGGGAGCAGGTCCCGGAGCAGGGAGGGGCGCCGGGGCGGGAGCGGGGTCGGGGTCGAGCGTGGTCATCCGCCGCTGCCCTCCGCCCGGTCGGCGGCGTCCTTGTCCCCCGGCTCGATGTCGCTGTCACCGTCGCTGTCGCCCTGGTGGGCGGTCGTCGGGACTTCCGGCACCGTCTGGGCCGGCAGTGTCGGGGTCCTGCCGTAGCCGGGCGGCGGCTGCCAGGCAGGAGCCTCCGGCGGTGCGGCCGGTGCCACGGCGGTGGCGGCCTGCGGGGCCGGGGCGCCGGGGTACGGGTCCGGTGCGCCGGTCGGGGGCGCGGGGGCGTACGCCGGGGGAGGCGGCGAGGCGGGCGGCCGGGCGTCCGGCCCGCCCGCGGCAGGCGGGAACGGGGGGCGCTGCGCGGCGCCGGGCGACGCGGGCGGCGTGGTGGGCATGGCCGGTGCGCCGTCCGGAACCGGAGGTGCCCCGGGCACTCCGTACGGCGGCGAACCGGGCTCCCCGGTCACAACCTGCGCCGGAGAGCCGGGTGTTCCGGGCGCCCCGGGCACACCGTACGGCGGAGCGCCGGGCGCCCCGGGGACTCCGTACGAAGGAGAACCCGGCGCCCCGGGCACACCGTACGAAGGAGAACCCGGCGCTCCGGGGACGCCGTAGGGACCGGTACCCGGCGCCCCGGGCACTCCGTAGGGGCCGGGGCCAGGCGTTCCGGGGACGCCGTAGGCACCGGGAGCGGGGTCCGGCGGCACTCCGGGGGCTCCCGGGGCGCCGTACGGGCCCGTCGGCGCCGCGTACCCGCCGGGGTGCTGCGCGCTCGCCCACCCCGGCCCGCCCGGCCCGCCGTCGCCCGGCAGGCCGGGCACTCCCGCCGCTCCCGGGTCCGGCGCGCCGCCGCCCTGCGGGATCGCCGACCCCGGGTACACGGGACCACCCCCCGGAAGCTGCGGCGGGTCCTGCGGTACGCCCGGCAGGCGCTGGGTGAGGATGTCGTTGACCGTGCGCAGGGCGAGCTGCTTCGGACCTTCCAGCTCCCAGTTCTCCGCGCCCTCGCCGCCCAGCAGCTGCTTCACCAGTTCCATCTGGGACTGGATCATGCGGAGCTGGTCCTCCCGCATGCTGTTCATGACGGTGGCCGAGTCCTCCGGGTGCTGGGCCAGGTGCAGCGCCCAGGCGTGCACACCGCCCTGCTGGAGGTGCCACGCGTAGAACCTGGCCTTCTCCGCCTCCAGTTGCTGGAGTTCCATCTGCTGCTCACTCGCCCGCATGAGCTGGGCGTGCTGCCACTGCTGCTGCTGAAGGGCCAGTATCTGCTGCTGGGTGCCGTACTGCATGGCCCGCTCGATCTGGAGGCGGTCGCTCTGCCGGTCCCGGTGGTCGACCGCGATGTCGATGTCCATGCCCCGCTGCGCCGCCAGGATCTGTTCGCTGGCGGATTGGTCGATGGCCCGCATGCGCCGCTGGTGCTCGATGTCGTCCTCGTCGCGGCGCAGCCGGAGCGTCCAGGTGACCTGGAGTCCGGCCGGGGCGCCGAGCGGGCCCAGCAGGTTCATCCGCTCCAGCAGCTCCGCCTCGGCGGCCGCGCTCTCGGCGATGGGGAACCGGCGCGTCACCGGACGGGCCGCCTGCTGGAGTTCGCTCAGCACCAGACCGGGTACGTCCCGGTGACCGCTGGCCACGAACCGGGCCGGGTCGATGACCTGCCAGGAGATGTCGACCGCGGCGGTGAACTCGAACGCGTCGTTGTCGCTGGGCAGTTCGAGGTCGCAGGTGTGCGGGTGCACGCCCATGTCCACCTCGTACACGGCCGTGTAGTGGTTGGCCAGGACCTCGGCGCGGGTCGGCCGCCGGGGCGGCAGATAGGGCTCGTAGCCGCCCTTGGCGGTGGAGAAGACCAGGGCGTGGTCGATACGGACGTACGACTTGAGGTTGAAGTCGAAGCGCGACAGCTGCCGCACGGTGAGGACCGGGTCGACGATCTGGGTGTGCCGGTCGGCCTGCTGCTGCCAATCGGGCTGGCGGAAGGTGGGCATGGGGCGTGTCTCCTCGGACGTACCACCCGGCGGGCGCGGGGCGTTCTGACGTGGGTCAGCGGGTCGGAAGCGTGGTGAGCAGGCGGGCCGCCACCGGGGGCGGGGGGTTGCCGTCCTCGCCGGGCATGGTGCGCAGCAGATGGCTCAGCCGCTGGTGTTCGGCGGGCGTGGTGACGAGCGTCGGGAGCAGGGCGGCCAGCGCCCATTCGGTGGTGGTGGCGCGGTCGGCGATCAGGACCCAGTCGCGCAGGACGTCGAGCGCGTGCCGGGTGGCGCGCGGGTCGGCCAGCGCGGCGCGCCAGAGGTGGGGGATGCCGCGGGCCGCGGTGCCGCCGGCGGTCACCGCGCGGGCGTACCAGGCGAGGACCAGGGGAGTCCCGTACCGCTCGTCGTCCTCCTTGCGGCGGCAGGCGTTGACGAACCCGGCGAGCGCGAGGTCGTGCACGGCGCGGTCGCGGTCGAGGTGCTCGCGCAGCTCCGCGAGCACCTGGTCGCTGGCGGGGGAGAGCAGCAACAGCTCGACGGCCTCGGCGAGTTCGCCGGCCATCGCCTCGTCGAGGTCGTCGGGGCCGTCGTCGTAGAGCCGCCGTACCGCGCCGCGCAGGGCGGCCATGGCCTCCGCGGGGCGTTCGGGGCCGATCAGTCCGTACGAGCGCACGGCCACCCAGCGCAGCCGGGCGTCGTCGCCCTCGCACCAGGCGTCGAGGATGCGCGGGATGTTGGGTGTGCCGATGAGGTGGGCGAAAGTCAGCGAGTTGACCGCGACGAGCCGTTGCCGGAACCGCTGCGAGGTCGCCCATGGCTCGATGACCAGTGCCATCGCCGAGGGCAGGTCGGTACGGGCCAGGATCGCGACGGTGGACGCGGCGCGGGTGCGCACCAGCGGGCGGCCGTCGTCGGCGAGCTGTCGCAGCCACTTGATGAGGGCGGGCCGGGCGGAGGGGTGGCCGGTCCACAGCTCGCGCAGCAGCACCAGCGAGGCCCGCTCGTCGCGGAACCTGGCCTTCTGCTGGAGCACCAGCCCCCACTCGGTGTGCTCGTCGTCCTCGAACCGCTCGGCGCGGGCCAGCCGCAGCCGTTTGCCGATATGGGTGCCGAAGACGGGGACCTCGGGGGGCCGGGCGGGGTTCTCGGTCTCCTGGAGGAAGCGGTACAGCAGGTCGCTCAGTTCCGCGGTGAGGGCGTACGGTCCGCCGTCGAAGGCGGCCAGCGCGACCAGGAACGCCTTGTCGCGCAGATGGATCGCGCTCTCGTCCTCCTCGAACCACTCCTGGACCTGGTGCTCCAGGGAGAGCAGCGAGAACTGGGCGACATCGTCCTCGGTGACCCGTCCGGCCGCGTGGCCGACCAGTAACTGGGCGAAGGCGGCCACCTCGCGGAGCTGGTGGCCGCGCTCCAGGAACTCCGTCACGGCCGGCAGGTCGAGGAGTTTGGCGGCGGCCTGCGGGGCGGGTCCGGCGTCCAGGTGCGCGCGGAGCACCTCGGCCGCGGCCGGCGGCCGCCACTCCACGGCGGGCACGTCCTCCAGGACGGCGGTGGGGCCGACGGTGACGACCAGGTAGGCGTTCCGCTCGGCGAGCCGGTCCTTCGCGGCGAGCAGGTGCGGTTCGCGCAGCGGGCGGTCGCGGCGGGTGGCGAGGTCGCACAGGACGTAGCCGCGGGCCTGTTCCTCGGTGGCGAACTGCTCGGCGAGGGAACTCGGTCCGGTGTCGCTCACCAGGGCGCGGACGGGGGCGGCGGCGAGCCGGCGCAGCAGCATCAGGGCGGCCGTGCGGCGGCCGGTGAAGCGGGCGCCGGACAGGACGAGCACCCGGTCGCGGCGCAGGCGTTCGAGCAGCTCGGCCATGACCTCCTCGTCGGCGGCGAAGGTGGCGTCCAGGCGGTCGAGCGTGGATTGCGGGATCTCGCCGGAGGCCGAGGAGGGCGCGGAGTACCCGGCCATCGCGTAGTGGATCTCCGTCTTGGTGCCCATGATGACGTCGCCGGTGACCCGGCCGCCGCTGACGCCGTGCTGGTGACCGCCGACCAGGCTGCCGCCGAACGACGGCGAGCCGCCGCTGAAGTTCATGGTCCGGGGGCTGTGGTCGATCAGGTCGCGCCGGGCCGACCAGGCGTTCTGCGGCTGCTCGCGCTCCTCGGCGGCGGGCGCGGCGGTCGGTGGGGCGGCCGGCTGGGCCTCGTCGGCGGCCGGCTCGGCGGGCTTCGGGTCCGGAGCGGCGGCGCCGCCTGCAGAGGCCGCCGCGGGTCTGGGGCTGTCCGGTTCGGGCCGGCCGTTCATGAGCCTTCTCCCCGCTGGCGGTCGTGGTCGCGGTCGCGCTCGTGACCGGGCTCGTGGCCGCCGAGGTGTACGTCGCCGGTGACCTGGCCGCCGCTGACGCCGTGCTGGTCACCGGCGACCAGGCTGCCGCCGAAGGAGGGCGAGCCGCCGTTGAAGTTGAAGACGGCGCCCGGCGCCGGGGCTCCCCGTGTCCCGTCCGGCGCCGGGCGGTCCTTGCGGGTTCCCTGCGCGGGGACCCGTTCCTCGGGAGTCCCCTGGGCGAGGGCCCGTTCCCCGGGAGTCCCCTGGGTGAGGACCCGGTCCTGGGGGGTGCCCTGTGCGGGGACGCGCTCCTCCGGCCGCCCCTGCGCGGGACCGCGCTCCTCCGGCCGCCCCTGCGCGGGACCGCGCTCCTCGGGCAGGCCCTGCGCGGTGACGTGCGGCGCCGGGCGGTCCCCCGATCCGCCCGGCGCCTCCCCCGCCCCCGTATCACCGTGGTCCTGGCCGGTCGCCCCCGCGGGCACCGGTCCGTGCAGCCACGCCTTCAGCGGGCCGTTCTTGCTCGCCACCGTCACCTCGTGGAAGTCGGCGGCCGGGATGCCGGGGTGGTCATGGCGTACGACACCGGAGTGCAGGGCGTCCGAGACGCACAGGGCGAAGTCGCCGGTGCGCTCGCGCAGCGCGGCCCGCAGCACGTCGGCGTCCAGCAGCCGGCAGGCGTGGTTGAGGTCGCTGCCGACCCAGCCGGCGTGCCGGTCGACGGCGACCCAACCGGTGGCGAGGACGCCGCGCAGCCGGATCTGCGCGGAGCTGGACGCCATGCGGTTGACCGTCCGCAGCTGCGCCGGGACCTCGGTGAGCAGGGCCCGCAGCAGTGCCGTGACCGGGGTGCCCGCGTCGATCAGCTCCATCACGGAGTCCCCGCGGTCGGCCCGCAGCCGGCGGGTCTCGTCGATGCCCGCGCTCTCCAGCGTCCGGTCGGCGACGTCGTAGAGCATGCGTCGTAGATAGGCCTGCTCCACATCGTCCCGATCGCTGAACCTCTCGATGTCCAGCAGCAGGATCGTGCGGTTCACAGGGTCGGTCATGGTCGCCTCTCGGGGGGTGTGCCGTGCAGAGCAGCAGCGTGGTGGAGACGGGGCTCGGGCGGTGAGGGCGGATGACCCATTCGGAGTGTGACCGTGTGCACAGAAGGGCGTCCGAGGCAGATGGGACACCACGGCAGGGCGCGTTCGCCCACACGTTCGTCCGCGTCGGCTGCCGCGCGTGCCGACGTGCCGCGAGGTGTCGGCTGCCGCGCGTACCGACGCGCGGCGAGGTGTGCCGCTGCGCATGCCGACGCCCGGCGAGATGTCCGCTGCCGCGCGTGCCGACGCGCCGCGAGTCCCGCTCACTCCTCCGACGGCCCCGGTGGCGTCGGGATGCCCGCCACCGGACCCGTCGCCGCGATGCGGCGCAGGATGTCCGGCCGCATGATCAGCATGGTGCGGCGGCCCGTGGCCACCGCTCCCTTGTCCCGCAGTTCCCGCAGCAGGCGCTGCACCATCTCCCGGGACGCCCCCACCGAACCGGCCAGCTCCTGCTTGCTGAGCGGCACGGCCAGCTCGACGCCCTCCGGGGTGCGGCGGCCGTGGGTGCGGGCCAGATCCAGCAGCAGGACGGCGAAGCGTTCCCGCACGCTCATCGAGGCGAACTCCAGCCGACGCCGGTCCGCCGCGCGGGTGCGGTCCGCGGTGAGCCCGAGCAGGGCGAAGGAGACGGCGGGGGAGCGGCCGAGGAAGTCCTTGAAGCGGTCGCGTTCGACCGCCACCGCCCGTACGGGCTCCAGCGCGGTCACCGTCGCCGACCGTGAGCGCCCGGTCAGCGCGGCCGACTCGCCGACGATGTCGCCGGGGCCGCGCAGCGCCAGCAGGGCCTCGTAGCCGTTGGCGGCCGAGGCGGTGACCTTGGTCCAGCCGTGGACGAGGAAGAGGACGTGCGAGGAGGGCTCGTGCTGGCGGACCAGGACCATGCGGGGCGTGAAGTCCAGCGAGCGGCCCAGGGCCAGCAGCGCCGAGCGGTCCTCGCTCTCCAGCCGGGCCAGGAACGGCACCCGGTCGTCCAGCCCGCCGTCGTCCGGCGAGTAAGCAGGTGTCCACATTGTCATGCTCAGCCCCCGATTCCCCACAACGACGGATCAACGTACTGAAGGCGCAAGACCGCGGAGTGTGAAAGGGCGCGAATCGGCCATTTCTGGATGAGGGCTTCCGGCCGCTCCGGTCGCGGCGGGCCGCGCCGGTCCGTATCGTGGGTCGGTGCGGTGATCGGTGCGGCTCTGTCGCGCGCGGACGGGCTTCGGGCCGGGAACCGCTGATTCGAAGATCGTGGACGGGGTTGCGGCTTCGGCTTGAATCGTGTGGGCCTACCGGTCCTGCCCATTTGTTTTGACCACAGCGAATGAGGTAGGTACGCTCAGACCTTGTGCCTGGGGTGTGCCCTGGCCCTCGTGCGTGCCTTGAAACCGCACGCGGGGTCTGTCAACGGCCACCGCGATCTGCGCCCTTTTCGCCTTGCGGCGAAGATCTGCCGGATTCGACACACCCGACCGCGTGGGTCGGCGAATGTTCCAGGTTAGCTTCACCATTCGGCACACAGAAACCGGAGAAGTAGTGCCTACGATCCAGCAGCTGGTCCGGAAGGGCCGGCAGGACAAGGTCGAGAAGAACAAGACGCCCGCACTCGAGGGTTCGCCCCAGCGTCGTGGCGTCTGCACGCGTGTGTTCACGACCACCCCGAAGAAGCCGAACTCGGCCCTGCGTAAGGTCGCGCGTGTGCGTCTGACCAGCGGCATCGAGGTCACCGCTTACATTCCGGGTGAGGGACACAACCTGCAGGAGCACTCCATCGTGCTCGTGCGCGGCGGCCGTGTGAAGGACCTGCCTGGTGTTCGCTACAAGATCATCCGCGGTTCGCTTGACACCCAGGGTGTCAAGAACCGCAAGCAGGCCCGCAGCCGCTACGGCGCCAAGAAGGAGAAGTAAGAATGCCTCGTAAGGGCCCCGCCCCGAAGCGCCCGGTCATCATCGACCCGGTCTACGGTTCTCCTCTTGTCACGTCGCTGATCAACAAGGTGCTGCTGAACGGCAAGCGCTCCACCGCCGAGCGCATCGTCTACGGCGCCATGGAGGGTCTGCGTGAGAAGACGGGCAACGACCCGATCATCACGCTGAAGCGCGCGCTTGAGAACATCAAGCCGACCCTCGAGGTCAAGTCCCGCCGTGTCGGTGGTGCGACCTACCAGGTCCCGATCGAGGTCAAGCCCGGTCGCGCCAACACCCTCGCGCTGCGCTGGCTCGTCGGTTACTCCCGCGCCCGTCGCGAGAAGACCATGACCGAGCGCCTCCTCAACGAGCTCCTCGACGCCTCGAACGGCCTCGGTGCGGCCGTGAAGAAGCGTGAGGACACCCACAAGATGGCCGAGTCCAACAAGGCCTTCGCGCACTACCGCTGGTAGTCGCAGACCCCATCGAGACCGAGAGAAGACTGAAGCCTTATGGCTACCACTTCACTTGACCTGGCCAAGGTCCGCAACATCGGGATCATGGCCCACATCGACGCGGGCAAGACGACCACCACTGAGCGGATCCTCTTCTACACCGGCGTCAGCTACAAGATCGGTGAGGTCCACGACGGCGCTGCCACCATGGACTGGATGGAGCAGGAGCAGGAGCGTGGCATCACGATCACCTCTGCTGCCACCACCTGTCACTGGCCGCTCGAGGACAACGACTACACGATCAACATCATCGACACCCCCGGGCACGTCGACTTCACGGTCGAGGTGGAGCGTTCGCTCCGCGTCCTCGACGGTGCCGTCACGGTGTTCGACGGTGTCGCCGGTGTCGAGCCGCAGTCCGAGACGGTGTGGCGTCAGGCCGACCGTTACGGCGTGCCGCGCATCTGCTTCGTGAACAAGCTGGACCGCACCGGCGCCGAGTTCCACCGCTGCGTGGACATGATCAAGGATCGCCTCGGCGCCGTCCCGATCATCATGCAGCTGCCGATCGGTGCCGAGATGGACTTCAAGGGCGTTGTGGACCTGGTCCGCATGAAGGCGCTCGTGTGGTCCGCCGAGGCGGCGAAGGGCGAGATGTACGACGTCGTCGACATCCCGGCCACGCACGCCGAGGCTGCCGAGGAGTACCGCGGCAAGCTGGTCGAGACCGTCGCGGAGCACGACGACGAGATCATGGAGCTGTTCCTGGAGGGCCAGGAGCCCACCGAGGAGCAGCTGTACGCCGCGATCCGTCGCGTCACCATCGCGTCCGGCAAGTCCAAGGACGTCACGGTCACCCCGGTGTTCTGTGGCACCGCGTTCAAGAACAAGGGCGTCCAGCCCCTGCTCGACGCGGTCGTCCGCTACCTGCCGACCCCGCTCGACGTCGAGGCCATCGAGGGCCACGACGTCAAGGACGCGGACGTCGTCGTCAAGCGCAAGCCGTCGGACGACGAGCCGCTGTCCGCGCTCGCCTTCAAGATCATGAGCGACCCCCACCTGGGCAAGCTCACCTTCGTCCGGATCTACTCCGGTCGTCTGGAGTCCGGCACCGCGGTGCTGAACTCGGTCAAGGGCAAGAAGGAGCGCATCGGCAAGATCTACCGCATGCACGCGAACAAGCGTGAGGAGATCGAGTCGGTGGGCGCCGGTGACATCGTCGCCGTCATGGGCCTGAAGCAGACCACCACCGGTGAGACGCTGTCCGACGACAAGAACCCGGTCATCCTGGAGTCCATGGACTTCCCGGCGCCGGTCATTCAGGTCGCCATCGAGCCCAAGTCCAAGGGTGACCAGGAGAAGCTGGGTGTCGCCATCCAGCGTCTCGCGGAGGAGGACCCCTCCTTCCAGGTTCACTCGGACGAGGAGACCGGCCAGACCATCATCGGTGGTATGGGCGAGCTGCACCTCGAGGTGCTGGTCGACCGTATGCGCCGTGAGTTCAAGGTCGAGGCCAACGTCGGCAAGCCGCAGGTCGCGTACCGCGAGACGATCCGCAAGGCCGTCGAGCGACTGGACTACACCCACAAGAAGCAGACCGGTGGTACCGGTCAGTTCGCCAAGGTGCAGATCGCGATCGAGCCCATCGAGGGCGGCGACGCCTCGTACGAGTTCGTGAACAAGGTGACCGGTGGTCGCATCCCGAAGGAGTACATCCCTTCGGTCGACGCCGGTGCGCAGGAGGCCATGCAGTTCGGCATCCTGGCCGGCTACGAGATGACTGGCGTCCGCGTCATCCTCATCGACGGTGGCTACCACGAGGTCGACTCCTCCGAGCTCGCGTTCAAGATCGCCGGTTCGCAGGCCTTCAAGGAGGCCGCGCGCAAGGCGTCCCCCGTGCTCCTTGAGCCGATGATGGCCGTCGAGGTCACCACGCCCGAGGACTACATGGGTGAGGTCATCGGCGACATCAACTCCCGCCGTGGTCAGATCCAGGCCATGGAGGAGCGCATGGGCGCCCGGATCGTCAAGGGTCTGGTGCCGCTCTCGGAGATGTTCGGCTACGTCGGCGACCTCCGCAGCAAGACCTCGGGTCGCGCAAGCTACTCGATGCAGTTCGACTCCTACGCCGAGGTTCCGCGGAACGTCGCCGAGGAGATCATCGCGAAGGCCAAGGGCGAGTAACGCACTCCGTTCACACGCTTTAGGCTTGACTCCTGAGCCTCACGGGTCATTCCTCCGCATTCGCGGGGGGATGACCCGGGGCCCGGGCTTACCAGCAAAGATCACCTGGCGCCGATGAGTAAGGCGTACAGAACCACTCCGTAGGAGGATCCCAGTGGCGAAGGCGAAGTTCGAGCGGACTAAGCCGCACGTCAACATCGGCACCATCGGTCACATCGACCACGGTAAGACGACCCTCACGGCCGCCATTACCAAGGTGCTGCACGACAAGTACCCGGACCTGAACGAGGCCTCGGCCTTCGACCAGATCGACAAGGCTCCCGAAGAGCGCCAGCGCGGTATCACCATCTCCATCGCGCACGTCGAGTACCAGACTGAGGCGCGTCACTACGCCCACGTCGACTGCCCGGGTCACGCGGACTACATCAAGAACATGATCACCGGTGCCGCGCAGATGGACGGCGCGATCCTCGTGGTCGCCGCCACCGACGGCCCGATGCCGCAGACCAAGGAGCACGTGCTCCTGGCCCGCCAGGTCGGCGTTCCGTACATCGTCGTCGCCCTGAACAAGGCCGACATGGTGGACGACGAGGAGATCCTGGAGCTCGTCGAGCTCGAGGTCCGCGAGCTCCTCTCCGAGTACGAGTTCCCGGGCGACGACCTTCCGGTCGTCAAGGTCTCGGCGCTCAAGGCGCTCGAGGGCGACGCGGAGTGGGGCCAGACCGTTCTGGACCTCATGGACGCCGTCGACGCTGCCATCCCGGAGCCCGAGCGTGACGTCGACAAGCCGTTCCTCATGCCCATCGAGGACGTCTTCACGATCACCGGTCGCGGTACGGTCGTCACCGGCCGTATCGAGCGTGGTGTCCTGAAGGTCAACGAGACCGTCGACATCATCGGCATCAAGACCGAGAAGACCACCACCACGGTCACCGGCATCGAGATGTTCCGCAAGCTGCTCGACGAGGGCCAGGCCGGTGAGAACGTCGGTCTGCTCCTCCGTGGCATCAAGCGCGAGGACGTCGAGCGCGGCCAGGTCATCATCAAGCCGGGCTCGGTCACCCCGCACACCGAGTTCGAGGCGCAGGCCTACATCCTGTCCAAGGACGAGGGTGGCCGCCACACGCCGTTCTTCAACAACTACCGTCCGCAGTTCTACTTCCGTACGACGGACGTGACGGGCGTTGTGACCCTCCCCGAGGGCACCGAGATGGTCATGCCGGGTGACAACACCGAGATGTCGGTGCAGCTCATCCAGCCCATCGCCATGGAAGAGGGCCTGAAGTTCGCCATCCGTGAGGGTGGCCGGACGGTCGGCGCCGGCCAGGTCATCAAGATCACGAAGTGATCTTGTGCCTGACCCGGTAGCTACAGCCTGAGCTGAGCTCCAGAAGGGGCCCGTACGACTTCGGTCGTACGGGCCCTTTCGCATGTCCGGGGCGGTCACCCGGGGACGTCGCGACTGTGGAACACCCTGGATTAGCTAGCATTGGGGCTGATTGGTCCGTATTGCCCGCCCTGTGGAGACATCTGTCTCGGCGGGCGGACACGTCCGTATACGGAGACCTGCCGGGGTTACCTTGTATGGACGATCCCCGCAGGTGAACTGCCCTTCTACTGCCACGTATACGGAATCACGTAACGTGCGCGAAATTCAGGAGTAACACTGTGGGGGCGGTCTTCCGCCCTCGGGCGGGGGATCCGCAGGTCTGCGCACCGGCAACGGCGCCGAGCGCACGCACCCCCGCCGGTCGTACCGGAATTCCGGGGTTCCAGGCGCCCGCCCCTGCCCGGGTGCGCCCTGGCCCCTATGCCGATGCCGCCGGAAGCCCACCCGGTCGGACCAGCCCGGTCCGCCGCTCCGGCCACTCCCTCAGAAGGGACCCCAGGTGACCCGTCCTGACCCGAAGAGCCGTATCGCGTCCTTGCTCGCCGACATCGAGCACCGCAATCCGGCGCAGCCCGAGTTCCACCAGGCCGCGCACGAGGTGCTCGAAACCCTGGCCCCGGTCCTCGCGCAGCGCCCGGAGTACGCGGACGCGGCCCTCGTCGAACGCCTGGTGGAGCCCGAGCGGCAGATCATCTTCCGTGTCCCGTGGACGGACGACCACGGCAAGGTCCACGTCAACCGGGGCTACCGGGTGGAGTTCAACAGCGCGCTCGGCCCGTACAAGGGCGGTCTGCGCTTCCACCCGTCGGTGAACCTGGGCATCGTGAAGTTCCTCGGCTTCGAGCAGATCTTCAAGAACGCGCTGACCGGTCTCGGCATCGGCGGTGGCAAGGGCGGCAGCGACTTCGACCCGCACGGGAGGTCGAACGCCGAGGTCATGCGGTTCTGCCAGTCGTTCATGACGGAGCTGTACCGGCACATCGGTGAGCACACGGACGTGCCGGCGGGCGACATCGGCGTGGGCGGCCGGGAGATCGGCTACATGTTCGGCCAGTACCGGCGCATCACCAACCGCTGGGAGGCCGGTGTCCTCACCGGCAAGGGCACGCACTGGGGCGGTTCGCTGATCCGGCCCGAGGCCACCGGTTACGGCAGCGTCCTGTTCGCCGCCGCCATGCTGCGCGAGCGCGGCGAGGACCTGGAGGGCCGCACCGCGGTCGTCTCCGGTTCCGGCAACGTCGCGATCTACACCATCGAGAAGCTCACCGCTCTCGGCGCCAACCCGGTGACCTGCTCCGACTCGACCGGCTACGTCGTCGACGAGAAGGGCATCGACGTCGAACTGCTCAAGCAGGTCAAGGAGGTCGAGCGCGGCCGGGTCTCCGACTACGTGGCACGGCGCGGCGCGTCGGCGCGGTTCGTCGCGAACGGCAGCGTCTGGGACGTGCCCGGCGATGTGGCGCTGCCCTCGGCCACCCAGAACGAGCTGGACGCGACCGCGGCGGCCACGCTGATCGGCAACGGCGTCAAGGCGGTCTCCGAGGGCGCCAACATGCCCACCACCCCCGAGGCCGTCCACCTCTTCCAGCAGGCGGGCGTCGCCTTCGGCCCCGGCAAGGCGGCCAACGCGGGCGGTGTCGCGGTCAGCGCGCTGGAGATGAGCCAGAACCACGCCCGCACCTCGTGGTCGCGGGAGCGGGTCGAGGACGAGCTCACCGGCATCATGAACAACATCCACGACGTCTGCCACGAGACCGCCGAACGCTACGGCGTCCCCGGCGACTACGTCAGCGGCGCGAACATCGCCGGCTTCGAGCGGGTCGCCGACGCGATGCTGGAGCAGGGTGTGATCTGACCGGGCTGTCATTCGGGAAGGGGTCCGTACGGTGTCGTCCGTACGGGCCCCTTCGCCGTGTCCGGGTTCAGACGTCCGGGTAGAGCGGCAGGTTCGCCGTGGAGATCGTCCAGTCGGCGATCGTCACGTCCTCGCCGTAGACGAAGTCCTTGCGGGTCGCGTAGCGGGGGCCGTCCGGGGTGGGGTGGATGTCGGTGAGGACGGCGCCGGTGCCGGTACGGGGGTCGAAGATCGCGTAGACGGGGATGCCCATCAGGGGATAGTCGCGTGCTTTGCTCACCCAGTCGTTGTCCGGGTTGGAACGAGAGACGACCTCGATGGCCGCGATGAGCGTACGTGGATCGAAGCTCCCTGGGACGTCCATGTCGGCGAGCGCGATCACCATCACGTCGGGGCGTCGCATGATGCCCTCGGGTTCGTCCTCGACATCCGGCTCGCCCGTGTGGGCCACGTTCTCGTCCGGCATCTCTCTTTCGAGACGTTTCCGCAGGTGCAGGGTGGTCAGCTCGTGCGGGCCGATGGGCGCCGTCATGTCGTGGACGATTCCTTCTTTGGTGACCTCGAACTTGCCGGGCAGGGTGTCGTCCATGGACTGAACGAAATCGCGCATGGCCCGGTACCGGTGGGTGCTTCCCTGCTGCGCGTTGTCCGGGGCGATGGTCATGGCGCTCGCTCCTCGTCTGTGCCCGGGGGCAAGGATCGTCCCGCTCATGCTAGGTCGCTCCGGGGGGATCGGATCGGCAGTCGCGGCACAGTCCGGGCTCGGCCATGCGGATCCCTCTGTCGCAGCCGTCGCAGTTCCGGAGCGGATGCCGGACGGCCGGCGGCGGTGAGGGGGCACGGAACGGGGGCAGGGGCGGTAGCTGGGCGGCGAGGCGGTGGGCCAACAGGGCGGCCGGGCGGTGCAGGGGTTCGTCCGGCAGAGTGCTCGTCAGGGCGTGGCGTACGGCGGTGGGTGTGAGCTCGCGCTCCAGCCAGGCGACGACACCGGGGGCGAGGTATTCGGCGTCGGAGGCGGAGAGGAGGAGCCTGGGGTCCGTGCGATGCAGGCCCGCGAGGAGGTCGATGGCTGTCCGGAGGAGGGCGGGGGCGGTGTTGGCGGGCTTCGGGACGGCTGGCAGTGCCTTGCGGGGCGGGCGTTCGGCCGGGGCCGGCCGCCGGGCGGGCGGCCTGTGCGCCGTGGCGTCTGCCGCTTCATGGCGTCCGGGCTGGTTGCAGGAGACCGTGCGGGTGACGATCCGGCCGCCGGGAACGCGCTCACGGGTACGCCGGAGGTAGCCGTGGGCCTCCAGCTCGCGCAGAGCGGCGGCGATCCGGGTCGCACCTTCGGGGAAGCGGGCTGCGAGGGTCTTGATGTCGACGAGGGCACCGGCCGGGAGGGACTGGATGTGCACGGCCAGTCCGATCGCCAGCAGCGACAGCTCCCGGTGCTGGGCGAGATGGTTGCCGATCACCGTGAAGCGGGTGATGTGGCGGGCGTTGTCGTGGACGACGCCTGAGTGTGAGTGCCGTCGGTCCGGGTGATTCTTGGCCGGAGCGTGGGACCGGGCGGGCGCGGGCACGCTAAGGTCTTTGGTATCCATCGGGAAGGTCGCTTCCTCGGTGGTCAGGCCCTCGCACTGGGATGCCAGTCCCTGCGAGGGCCGTCGCATGTCTGTGGTGGTGCTGTGTCGCGCTGAGCGTAAGGCAGGCGACCCCTCTCAAATCCAGCCCAGTTGGGCATATTCACTCGCGGGAGTGAGCCCGCTCTTCGGGCGGGAGAGGTGGGGCTTGGTGCGGTTTCTTTCTCCCTGGTGGTTCTTGGCAAAGACCGCCGGCCGCACCGGAGCACGATTGCTCAGGGTTCGGTTCCTGGAGCCTCAGTTCAGCCCAGACGATCTTGCGCGGGCGCGGCCCGGAGGCGCTGCCCCAGCGGTCGGCGAGGGCGTCCACCAGGAGCAGTCCTCGGCCCGACTCGACCTCCTCGTCGGGGTGTTGGAGCCAAGGTCGGCGGTCGTCGCGGGTGTCGGTGACGTCGATGCGGAGGGTGTCGCCGACGACGTACAGCGTGAGGCGGAAGTTACGTCCCGGTACGCGGCCGTGCGTCGCCGCGTTGTTCGCGAGCTCCGCGACGATCTGGTCGGCCGGGCTCAACGGCAGCTCCCAGGAGCGCAGTTGCTCGGTGGCCAGCAGCCTGGCCAGACGGGCGCCGCGTGGCGTGGGGGACAGCAGCACGCTGAAGTTGCGGACGGGTTCGACGCGTTGGGCCTGCGGCCCGGCGGTTTCCTGATTCACGTCACTCAGCGTGTCCGACCATGCCTACTGTGAGCTGCGATGACGCCTGTGCGTACCGGGACTGTCCGGTCGCTGTCCTGATCTGTCCCGGCTGTCCCGGGTGTCGTACGGGAACGGTGGGCGTTGGAGGTGGGTGGGTGTGAGCAGCGAGAGCGCGGACGAGCCGGGGTGGGACGTCAGCCCCGAGGACGAGGTCGCCCCGGTGGTCGAGGCGACCGGCCGCCAGATCAGGCTCTGGCGGGAGGCGGCCGGGATGCGGGTGGTCGAGTTCGGGCGGGCCGTCGGGTACGGGGAGGACCTGGTCCGCAAGGTCGAGCGCGGGGCGCGGATCCCCCGGGCGGACTTCCTGGACCGCGCGGACGACGTCCTGGACGCCGGCGGGCGTCTCAGGGCCTTCAAGGAGGACATGGAGAAGGCCCGGTACCCGAAGAAGGTGCGCGAACTGAAGATGCTGGAGGAGCGGGCGGTCGAGCTGCTGCTTTACAGCAACCACAACATTCATGGGTTGTTGCAGACGCCCGAGTACGCTCGCGCGCTGCTCGGTACCTGGCGACCGGCCTACTCGCTGGACGAGCTGGAGCGGATGGTTGCCGCGAGGGTGGCCCGGAAATCCGTCTTCGATCGGTCACCGGCTCCGGAGTTCAGCTTTGTCCAAGAAGAGGTGACCCTGCGGCGTCCGGTCGGAGGCACAATGGTGCTGCGCCGACAACTCGAACACATGCTGGAAGTAGCCCGGCTGCCGTACGTGGAGCTTCAGGTGATGCCGACAGCGCACGCGAGTCATCCGGGGACGGGCGGGTTGGTCGAGGTGCTGAAGTTCCATGACGGTTCGGGAGTGGGGCGCACTGATGGTGACTTCGGAGGTCGCCCGGTAGCCGAACCGAGGCAACTCAGGGTCCTCGAACTGCGCTACGGCATCATCCGTGCCCAGGCCCTCTCGCCCGAGGAAACCCTGGCCTTCATCGAGCAACTGCTGGAGAGACATGATCCATGCGGCCTCCCCCGAGGATGCCTCGGGGCTGATGTGGTTCAAGAGCAGCTACAGCAATAGCAGCGAAGCAGGTGACTGTGTCGAGGTCGCCCTGGAGTGGCGCAAGAGCAGTTACAGCAGCAGCAGCAACGGAAACGACTGCGTCGAAATAGCCCCCACACCCACCAAGATCCACGTCCGTGACTCCAAGCGGGCCGACGGCCCCCGGCTCGCCCTCGGGCCGGAAGCCTGGGCCGCATTCGTGGCGTACTCCTGCGCGGGCTGACGCGCCGGCGGTCCCTTTCGTCGCGTCAACCTCCCTCTGTCCCGCAAGGGTTGGCCGTGCCTACCATGGGGGAGTAGCGGCAGTGGCGCTGTGCGGAGGGGGAGCTGTGCAGGGCGAGATCGTCGTGGCGCTGATCTCCACCGTGGGCGCCACCGTCAGTGCCGTAGGGGTGGCGCTCCTGGCGCGTGGCCGGGCGCCCGGCGGAGACCACCAGTTCCCGCTGCTGAGCATCGGCTCCTACTGCGGGCGGGTCAGGGGCGCGGCGACCGCGGCGCAGCGGGACTGCGAGGAGGCCTTGGCCCGAATGCGCGGGGGCCGCGCACCCGCGCGGACCGCCCGGCTGCGCGACCGCATCTTCGAGGAGGCGCGGTTTCGCGAGGTGCTGAGCGACGCGTACCGCTTCGACGTGCACCCCTTCAACCAGGAGATCGACCGGTTCCGGGACAAGCTCCGACGGGTCGGCGAGCGGATCGACGTGATCGCCGAGGCCGGCGAGGGTGACCCCGCGACCCGCAGAGCGGAGCTGGCCGACGCGGAGAAGACCCTGCGGGCGATGACCTCGCTGTTCAACGCAGTCGACGAGCAGTTCGGTATGGCTCGGACGCACTACTTCGACCGGCAGGTCCCCCGTCCGTCGCGGCGGACCGAGCGAAGGCTCCACAAGCGCGCGGCGAAGCGGTACCGCCGCAGCGCGAAGCGCGGCGAGGCCGACATGATCGCCAGGCTGCCCCTGATCGACGCCGGATTCTCGGACCGGGACGACGCCGCGCCGCCGCAGACCACGGGTGCCGGTCCGGGCCCCGCCCCGGAGGGCGCCACGAGGGCGACCGCACCGGCATCGGCGCCCGCCGAGCCCCCACCGTGCGGCTACTGCATCTGGCGCTGCCCGCACGCGCCGACCGCCGCGGACACCGGCGGTGGCCGCGGCACGGCGGCGCTTTCCGGCGGGTGAGCAGGGCTCATCACGCACGGTGGCACGCCCGTGTTTGACCTGCGTCACTTCGGGGGTATTCTCTCCGGCTCGATTGGCCAGAGGGGTGTCCCGTATGGCAGACTAACGGGGTTGCTCGGTCGAGTGTTGATGCTGTGCGCCTCCCGCCGGGAGGACCGGAAGCGAGTCCCACAGTACTCGTCGTCCCAACTGCCTCATGGCAGCGCTGGGACGGACGTACGGGAATCTTCCGGGAAGTGTCAGTGCGGCACCGGCCAGGCACCCGGTGGGCCTTCGGCCCCCGACCTGCGGTTCCGGAAGGGCCGTGTTTCCCAACAGGGGATGTCTCGCGAGGGGCATCTGTTTGAGCGGGAGCGCGACACGCCCGACCGCGTGGGTCGGAGGAAGTTCACGGAATGCCGGGTTCCAGAGCGTACGAAGAGACAGGACTACTGAGTAGCCATGGCGGGACAGAAGATCCGCATCCGGCTCAAGGCCTACGACCACGAGGTCATCGACTCCTCGGCGAAGAAGATCGTCGAGACGGTGACCCGCACTGGTGCGTCGGTCGCGGGCCCGGTGCCGCTGCCCACTGAGAAGAACGTGTACTGCGTCATCAAGTCGCCGCACAAGTACAAGGACTCTCGCGAGCACTTCGAGATGCGCACGCACAAGCGCCTCATCGACATCCTCGACCCCACGCCCAAGACCGTTGACTCTCTGATGCGACTCGACCTCCCGGCCGGTGTCGACATCGAGATCAAGCTCTAGGGATCGGTGATCTGAGAATGGCTAAGCAGATCAAGGGCATCCTGGGCGAGAAGCTCGGCATGACGCAGGTGTGGGACGAGAACAACCGTGTTGTTCCGGTCACCGTCGTCAAGGCCGGCCCCAACGTCGTCACCCAGGTCCGCACGAACGACGTCGACGGCTACGAGTCCGTCCAGATCGCGTTCGGCGAGATCGACCCGCGCAAGGTGAACAAGCCCCTCAAGGGCCACTTCGCGAAGGCCGACGTCACCCCCCGTCGCCACCTCGTCGAGATCCGTACCGCTGACGCCAGCGAGTACACCCTCGGCCAGGAGATCACCGCTGAGGTGTTCGAGGCCGGCATCAAGGTGGACGTGACCGGCAAGAGCAAGGGCAAGGGCTTCGCCGGTGTCATGAAGCGTCACAACTTCAAGGGCCTCGGCGCCGGTCACGGCACCCAGCGCAAGCACCGCTCCCCCGGTTCCATCGGTGGCTGCGCCACCCCGGGCCGTGTGTTCAAGGGCCTCCGCATGGCGGGCCGCATGGGCAACGAGCGGGTCACCACCCAGAACCTGACCGTCCACGCCGTTGACGCGGAGAAGGGTCTGCTGCTCATCAAGGGCGCGGTTCCCGGTCCGAACGGCGGCCTCGTCCTGGTCCGCACCGCGGCCAAGGGGGCCTGAGGTAACCGATGAGCACTGTTGACATCCTGTCGCCTGCCGGCGACAAGGCCGGTACGGTCGAGCTCCCCGCGGAGATCTTCGACGTGGAGAAGATCAGCATTCCGCTGATCCACCAGGTCGTCGTCGCGCAGCTGGCCGCTGCCCGCCAGGGCACCCACAAGACCAAGACGCGTGGCGAGGTCCGCGGCGGTGGCAAGAAGCCTTACCGCCAGAAGGGCACCGGTCGCGCCCGTCAGGGCTCGACCCGCGCGCCGCAGTTCGCCGGTGGTGGCGTCGTGCACGGTCCCGTGCCGCGCGACTACTCGCAGCGCACCCCCAAGAAGATGAAGGCCGCGGCCCTGCGCCACGCCCTCACCGACCGGGCGCGCCACAACCGCATCCACGTCGTCTCCGGCGTGGTCGACGGCGACATCTCCACCAAGGCCGCGAAGACGCTGTTCGGCAAGATCTCGGAGCGCAAGAACCTGCTCCTGGTCGCCGAGCGCACCGACGAGGCCGCGTGGCTGTCCGCCCGCAACCTGCCCCAGGTCCACATCCTGGAGCCGGGCCAGCTGAACACGTACGACGTTCTCGTCTCGGACGACGTGGTCTTCACCCAGGCCGCACTCGAGTCCTTCGTGTCTGGCCCCAAGGCCGCTGACACCGAAGGGAGCGAAGCCTGATGGCTACGCGTCACCCGAGCATCGCCTCGAAGGCCGCCAAGGCCGCCAAGGCCGCGCGCGTCGCCAAGGCGAAGCGCCACGCCACCGAGGGCAAGAACACCGTCGAGACGCCGCTGAGCAAGTCCTTCACGGACCCCCGTGACGTGCTCCTCAAGCCGGTCGTCTCGGAGAAGAGCTACGCGCTGCTCGACGAGGGCAAGTACACCTTCGTCGTGGCGCCGGGCTCCAACAAGACCCAGATCAAGGAGGCCGTCCAGGCGGTCTTCTCGGTCAAGGTCACCGGGGTCAACACGATCAACCGCCAGGGCAAGCGCAAGCGCACCAAGAGCGGTTTCGGTAAGCGTGCTGACACCAAGCGCGCGATCGTGACCCTCGCCGAGGGCGACCGTATCGACATCTTCGGCGGTCCGACCGCGTAAGCGGGTCGGATCGTCCGATATCGGACGAGGACTGAGAAATGGGAATCCGCAAGTACAAGCCGACTACGCCGGGCCGTCGTGGCTCCAGCGTCGCCGACTTCGTCGAGGTCACGCGGTCCACGCCGGAGAAGTCGCTGGTCCGCCCGCTGCACAGCAAGGGCGGCCGTAACAACGCCGGTCGTGTGACCGTTCGCCACCAGGGTGGCGGACACAAGCGCGCCTACCGCGTGATCGACTTCCGTCGTCACGACAAGGACGGCGTGCCGGCGAAGGTCGCGCACATCGAGTACGACCCCAACCGCACCGCGCGCATCGCGCTGCTGCACTACGCGGACGGCGAGAAGCGCTACATCCTCGCCCCGCGCAACCTGCAGCAGGGTGACCGCGTCGAGAACGGTCCCGGGGCCGACATCAAGCCGGGCAACAACCTGGCGCTCCGCAACATCCCGGTCGGTACCACGATCCACGCGATCGAGATCCGTCCCGGTGGCGGCGCCAAGTTCGCCCGCTCCGCCGGTGCCTCGGTGCAGCTGCTCGCGAAGGAGGGCACCATGGCCCACCTCCGCATGCCCTCCGGTGAGATCCGCCTGGTCGACCAGCGCTGCCGCGCCACGGTCGGCGAGGTCGGCAACGCCGAGCAGAGCAACATCAACTGGGGCAAGGCCGGCCGCAAGCGCTGGCTGGGCGTCCGCCCGACCGTCCGCGGTGTGGCGATGAACCCGGTTGACCACCCGCACGGTGGTGGTGAAGGCAAGACCTCCGGTGGTCGTCACCCGGTCTCGCCGTGGGGTCAGAAGGAGGGTCGTACTCGTTCGCCGAAGAAGGCTTCGAACAAGTACATCGTCCGCCGCCGCAAGACGAACAAGAAGCGCTAGGAGCGGGTTTAGATGCCGCGCAGTCTCAAGAAGGGGCCCTTCGTCGACGACCACCTGATCAAGAAGGTGGACGTACAGAACGAAGCCGGCACCAAGAACGTCATCAAGACCTGGTCCCGTCGCTCGATGATCATCCCGGCCATGCTCGGCCACACGATCGCGGTGCACAACGGCAAGACCCACATCCCGGTGTTTGTCACCGAGTCGATGGTCGGCCACAAGCTCGGCGAGTTCTCGCCGACGCGCACCTTCCGGGGTCACGTCAAGGACGACCGGAAGTCGAAGCGCCGCTAGTAGCGGGGTGGATTGACCATGACAGACACTGGAAGGACAACCATGGAAGCCAGGGCCCAGGCGCGGTACATCCGCGTCACGCCCATGAAGGCCCGCCGCGTGGTGGACCTTATCCGTGGCATGGATGCCACGGAGGCTCAGGCGGTCCTGCGTTTCGCCCCGCAGGCCGCGAGCGTGCCGGTCGGCAAGGTGCTGGACAGCGCCATTGCCAACGCCGCGCACAACTACGACCACACTGACGCCGACAGCCTCTACATCTCCGAGGCGTACGTCGACGAGGGCCCGACCCTGAAGCGGTTCCGTCCGCGTGCCCAGGGCCGCGCCTACCGGATCCGCAAGCGGACCAGCCACATCACCGTGGTCGTCAGCAGCAAGGAAGGAACCCGGTAATGGGCCAGAAGGTAAACCCGCACGGGTTCCGGCTCGGTGTCACGACCGACTTCAAGTCGCGTTGGTACGCCGACAAGCTGTACAAGGACTACGTCAAGGAAGACGTCGCCATCCGTCGGATGATGACGTCCGGCATGGAGCGCGCCGGCATCTCGAAGGTTGAGATCGAGCGCACCCGTGACCGCGTGCGTGTGGACATCCACACCGCTCGTCCGGGCATCGTCATCGGCCGCCGTGGCGCCGAGGCCGACCGCATCCGCGGCGACCTCGAGAAGCTCACGGGCAAGCAGGTCCAGCTGAACATCCTCGAGGTCAAGAACCCCGAGACCGACGCTCAGCTGGTTGCCCAGGCCGTCGCCGAGCAGCTCTCCTCCCGCGTCTCCTTCCGTCGGGCCATGCGCAAGAGCATGCAGTCCGCCATGAAGGCCGGCGCCAAGGGCATCAAGATCCAGTGCGGTGGCCGCCTCGGTGGCGCCGAGATGTCCCGCTCGGAGTTCTACCGCGAGGGCCGTGTGCCCCTGCACACGCTCCGCGCGAACGTGGACTACGGCTTCTTCGAGGCCAAGACGACCTTCGGCCGCATCGGCGTGAAGGTCTGGATCTACAAGGGCGACGTCAAGAACATCGCCGAGGTCCGCGCCGAGAACGCTGCTGCCCGCGCGGGCAACCGCCCGGCCCGTGGCGGCGCTGACCGCCCGGCCGGCCGTGGTGGCCGCGGTGGCGAGCGTGGCGGTCGCGGTCGTAAGCCGCAGACGGCTCCGGCTGCCGAGGCCCCCAAGGCCGACGCTCCCGCCGCCGCTCCGGCTGAGAGCACCGGAACGGAGGCCTGACCGACATGCTGATCCCCCGTAGGGTCAAGCACCGCAAGCAGCACCACCCGAAGCGCCGTGGTCAGGCCAAGGGCGGCACGACGGTCGCGTTCGGCGAGTACGGCATCCAGGCCCTCACGCCGGCGTACGTGACCAACCGCCAGATCGAGGCGGCCCGTATCGCCATGACCCGCCACATCAAGCGTGGCGGCAAGGTCTGGATCAACATCTACCCGGACCGTCCCCTGACGAAGAAGCCTGCCGAGACCCGCATGGGTTCCGGTAAGGGTTCTCCGGAGTGGTGGATCGCGAACGTGCACCCGGGCCGGGTCATGTTCGAGCTGTCCTACCCCAACGAGAAGATCGCCCGTGAGGCCCTCACTCGCGCAGCCCACAAGCTGCCGATGAAGTGCCGGATCGTCAAGCGCGAGGCAGGTGAAGCGTGATGTCGGCCGGTACCAAGGCGTCCGAGCTGCGCGAGCTGGGCAACGAGGAGCTTCTTGCGAAGCTCCGCGAGGCCAAGGAAGAGCTGTTCAACCTCCGCTTCCAGGCGGCGACGGGTCAGCTCGAGAACCACGGTCGGCTCAAGGCCGTCCGTAAGGACATCGCGCGGATCTACACCCTCATGCGTGAGCGCGAGCTGGGCATCGAGACGGTGGAGAACGCCTGATGAGCGAGAGCAACGTGACTGAGAACACCGAGGCGCGCGGTTTCCGCAAGACCCGTGAGGGTCTCGTCGTCAGCGACAAGATGGACAAGACCGTCGTCGTCGCCGTCGAGGACCGTGTCAAGCACGCGCTGTACGGCAAGGTCATCCGCCGTACGAACAAGCTCAAGGCCCACGACGAGCAGAACGCCGCCGGCGTCGGCGACCGTGTCCTCCTCGCGGAGACCCGGCCGCTGTCTGCGACGAAGCGCTGGCGCGTCGTCGAGATCCTCGAGAAGGCCAAGTAATCCCTCCTAGGGGGACCCCCTAGGAATAGTTCCGCCAGGCTCGGGGCGGTTCGCCGCAGTGCGAACCGCCCCGGGAACCGGCAGACAACCAGGAGATAGACGTGATCCAGCAGGAGTCGCGACTGCGTGTCGCCGACAACACTGGTGCGAAGGAGATCCTTTGCATCCGTGTGCTCGGTGGCTCCGGTCGCCGCTACGCGGGCATCGGTGACGTGATCGTCGCCACCGTCAAGGACGCGATCCCCGGCGGCAACGTGAAGAAGGGTGACGTCATCAAGGCCGTCATCGTTCGCACCGTCAAGGAGCGCCGCCGTCCGGACGGCTCGTACATCCGCTTCGACGAGAACGCCGCTGTCATTCTGAAGAACGACGGCGACCCTCGTGGCACCCGTATCTTCGGCCCTGTCGGCCGTGAGCTGCGCGAGAAGAAGTTCATGAAGATCATCTCGCTCGCGCCGGAGGTGCTGTAAGCATGAAGATCAAGAAGGGCGACCTGGTCCAGGTCATCACCGGTAAGGACAAGGGCAAGCAGGGCAAGGTCATCGCGGCCTTCCCCCGCGAGGACCGTGTCCTGGTCGAGGGTGTCAACCGGGTCAAGAAGCACACGAAGGCCGGCCCGACCGCTCGCGGTTCCCAGGCCGGCGGCATCGTGACCACCGAGGCCCCGATCCACGTTTCCAACGTTCAGCTGGTCGTGGAGAAGGACGGCAACAAGGTCGTCACGCGTGTCGGTTACCGCTTCGACGACGAGGGCAACAAGATCCGCGTTGCCAAGCGGACGGGTGAGGACATCTGATGGCTACCACCACCACCCCGCGTCTCAAGACGAAGTACCGCGAGGAGATCGCGGGCAAGCTGCGTGACGAGTTCAAGTACGAGAACGTCATGCAGATCCCCGGCCTCGTGAAGATCGTGGTCAACATGGGTGTGGGCGACGCCGCCCGCGACTCCAAGCTGATCGATGGCGCCATCCGCGACCTCACCACGATCACCGGCCAGAAGCCGCAGGTCACCAAGGCCCGCAAGTCCATCGCGCAGTTCAAGCTGCGTGAGGGCCAGCCGATCGGTGCCCACGTCACGCTCCGTGGCGACCGCATGTGGGAGTTCCTGGACCGCACCCTGTCGCTCGCGCTGCCGCGCATCCGCGACTTCCGCGGCCTGTCCCCCAAGCAGTTCGACGGCCGTGGCAACTACACCTTCGGTCTCACGGAGCAGGTCATGTTCCACGAGATCGACCAGGACAAGATCGACCGCACCCGGGGTATGGACATCACCGTGGTGACCACGGCGACCAACGACGCTGAGGGCCGTGCGCTCCTTCGTCACCTCGGCTTCCCCTTCAAGGAGGCGTGAGCGAGATGGCGAAGAAGGCTCTCATCGCGAAGGCTGCTCGCAAGCCCAAGTTCGGCGTGCGTGGCTACACGCGCTGCCAGCGCTGCGGCCGTCCCCACTCCGTGTACCGCAAGTTCGGCCTGTGCCGCGTGTGCCTTCGTGAGATGGCTCACCGTGGCGAGCTGCCGGGCGTGACCAAGAGCTCCTGGTAATCCCCTAAATCTAGGGATTCCAAGGGCTCTCGGTAAGCACTGGGCGTGTCAGGTGCCCACCTCTCCATGGCTTAGGCTTGGAGGGTTGGGCGCCTGACTGTCGCCCGTACGCACGCGGACAGCTGTCCGCTGAATGATGCTTACTACGCCGTAGGTCCACCGCGCCGCACCCGTCCCGTCCCGGATCGGGGAGAGGGATGGCGCACCAGGAAACCCCGGCGAGAGAGGCCGAAGGCCAATTCATGACCATGACTGATCCGATCGCAGACATGCTTACGCGTCTGCGGAACGCGAACTCGGCATACCACGACTCCGTGACGATGCCGGCATCGAAGATCAAGTCTCACATCGCGGAGATCCTCCAGCAGGAGGGCTTCATCACGGGCTGGAAGGTCGAGGACGCCGAGGTCGGCAAGAACCTCGTCCTGGAGCTGAAGTTCGGCCCCAACCGTGAGCGCTCCATCGCGGGCATCAAGCGGATTTCCAAGCCCGGTCTCCGGGTTTACGCGAAGTCCACCAACCTGCCGAAGGTGCTCGGCGGCCTCGGCGTGGCGATCATCTCCACGTCTCACGGTCTCCTCACCGACAAGCAGGCCGGCAAGAAGGGCGTGGGTGGGGAAGTCCTCGCCTACGTCTGGTAGCGGAAGGGAACGGAGGAAACAGCTATGTCGCGTATTGGCAAGCTCCCCATCACGGTTCCCGCCGGCGTGGACGTCACCATCGATGGCCGCACGGTCTCGGTCAAGGGCCCCAAGGGCTCGCTGACCCACACCGTCGTCGCGCCGATCGACATCGTCAAGGGTGAGGACGGCGTGCTCAACGTCACCCGTCCGAACGACGAGCGTCAGAACAAGGCCCTGCACGGCCTGTCCCGCACGCTGGTGGCGAACATGATCACCGGCGTGACCCAGGGTTACGTGAAGAAGCTCGAGATCAGCGGTGTCGGTTACCGCGTCACGGCCAAGGGTTCGAACCTCGAGTTCGCGCTCGGCTACAGCCACCCGATCACCGTCGAGGCGCCCGAGGGAATCACCTTCAAGGTGGAGACCCCGACCCGCTTCCAGGTCGAGGGCATCGACAAGCAGAAGGTCGGCGAGGTTGCGGCCAACATCCGCAAGCTGCGCAAGCCCGACCCGTACAAGGCCAAGGGCGTCAAGTACGAGGGCGAAGTCATCCGCCGCAAGGTCGGAAAGGCGGGTAAGTAAGCCATGGCATACGGACAGAAGATCCTGAAGGGCGACGCCTACAAGCGCGCCGCGATCAAGCGCCGTCACATCCGGATCCGCAAGCGGATCGGTGGCACGGCCGAGCGTCCCCGCCTGGTCGTTACCCGCTCCAACCGCCACATCGTGGCCCAGGTGATCGACGACCTCAAGGGTCACACCCTTGCGTCGGCGTCCACCCTGGACACCTCGATCCGCGGTGGCGAGGGTGACAAGTCGGCCCAGGCCAAGCAGGTCGGCGCGCTCGTCGCCGAGCGTGCCAAGGCCGCGGGCGTCGAGGCTGTCGTATTCGACCGTGGTGGCAACCAGTACGCCGGGCGCATCGCCGCCCTGGCGGACGCCGCCCGCGAAGCCGGTCTGAAGTTCTGAGCCGGTTCCGTAGCTAGCGGAAACAGAGAGAGGTAATTCCAATGGCTGGACCCCAGCGCCGTGGAAGCGGTGCCGGTGGCGGCGAGCGGCGGGACCGGAAGGGCCGTGACGGCGGCGCAGCTGCCGCCGAGAAGACCGCTTACGTCGAGCGTGTCGTCGCGATCAACCGCGTCGCCAAGGTTGTGAAGGGTGGTCGTCGCTTCAGCTTCACCGCGCTGGTCGTGGTGGGCGACGGTGACGGCACCGTGGGTGTCGGTTACGGCAAGGCCAAGGAGGTGCCGGCCGCCATCGCCAAGGGTGTTGAGGAGGCCAAGAAGCACTTCTTCAAGGTCCCCCGTATCCAGGGCACCATCCCGCACCCGATCCAGGGTGAGAAGGCTGCCGGCGTCGTGCTGCTCAAGCCCGCGTCCCCCGGTACCGGTGTTATCGCCGGTGGCCCGGTGCGTGCCGTGCTCGAGTGCGCCGGTATCCACGACGTGCTGTCGAAGTCGCTCGGCTCCGACAACGCGATCAACATCGTGCACGCGACCGTGGCGGCCCTGAAGGGCCTGCAGCGTCCCGAGGAGATCGCGGCCCGCCGTGGTCTGCCCCTCGAGGACGTCGCTCCCGCGGCCCTTCTCCGTGCGCGTGCCGGGGCTGGTGTCTGATGGCACAGCTCAAGATCACGCAGGTGAAGTCGTACATCGGCAGCAAGCAGAACCACCGTGACACCCTGCGTTCCCTTGGTCTCAAGGGCATCAACACGCAGGTCGTCAAGGAGGACCGCCCCGAGTTCCGCGGCATGGTGCACACCGTCCGCCACCTCGTGACGGTCGAGGAGGTCGACTGATCATGGGTGAGCAGAACCCGCTCAAGATCCACAACCTTCGTCCCGCCCCGGGCGCCAAGACCGCCAAGACCCGTGTCGGTCGTGGTGAGGCGTCGAAGGGTAAGACGGCCGGTCGTGGTACCAAGGGTACGAAGGCCCGTTACCAGGTTCCGGAGCGCTTCGAGGGTGGCCAGATGCCCCTCCACATGCGTCTTCCGAAGCTGAAGGGCTTCAAGAACCCGTTCAAGACCGAGTTCCAGGTCGTGAACCTCGACAAGCTGGCCGCGCTCTACCCCGAGGGTGGCGAGGTCACCGTCGAGGGTCTGGTGGCCAAGGGTGCCGTTCGCAAGAACAGCCTCGTCAAGGTCCTCGGCCAGGGCGAGATCTCCGTGGCGCTGCAGGTGACGGTCGACGCCGTCTCCGGCTCCGCCAAGGAGAAGATCACCGCTGCCGGCGGCACCGTCACCGAGCTCGTCTGACCCACTCGGGCGTCTCGATGACTTGAACGATCCCGACCGGGGATACCCCACAAATGGGGTATCCCCGGTTGGTCGTTCCAAGGGGGGTAGTGTCGCCGGTAAGGTGGCCTGCACTGCCCACTTTCCTGGGTGCTCCACATGGGGCACTCTGAGCGGCAGATGACCGTTCTCTAGTCGTCATTCCATCGGAATCTCAAGACCGTCACCCTTGACGCAGTTGCGCGGGGGTCGCAGGAGGCACCGTGCTCACCGCGTTCGCCCGGGCGTTCAGGACGCCCGACCTGCGCAAGAAGCTGCTCTTCACGCTCGCGATCATTGTGGTCTACCGGGTCGGTACCCACATCCCCATCCCGGGCGTCGACTACAAGTCCGTTCAGCAGTGCGTGGACGAGGCATCCGGCAACCAGGGCCTCTTCGGTCTGGTCAACATGTTCAGCGGCGGCGCGCTGCTCCAGATCACGATCTTCGCCCTCGGCATCATGCCGTACATCACGGCGAGCATCATTCTCCAGCTGCTGACCGTGGTGATCCCGCGTCTGGAGGCCCTCAAGAAGGAGGGCCAGTCCGGCACGGCGAAGATCACGCAGTACACCCGCTACCTGACGGTGGCTCTCGCCGTCCTCCAGGGCACCGGCCTGGTGGCCACCGCACGCAGCGGCGCCCTGTTCTCCGGCTGCACGGTCGCGTCGAGCATCGTCCCGGACCGCGCGATCTTCTCCACCGTCACGATGGTCATCTGCATGACCGCCGGTACGTGCGTCGTCATGTGGCTGGGCGAGCTGATCACCGACCGCGGTATCGGCAACGGCATGTCGATCCTGATGTTCATCTCGATCGCCGCGACCTTCCCGTCCGCACTGTGGGCCATCAAGAAGCAGGGCACCCTGGCCGACGGCTGGATCGAGTTCAGCACCGTCATCCTGGTCGGTCTGGTCATGGTCGGCCTGGTGGTCTTCGTCGAGCAGGCTCAGCGCCGTATCCCCGTCCAGTACGCGAAGCGCATGATCGGCCGCCGTTCCTACGGCGGTACGTCGACCTACATCCCGCTGAAGGTCAACCAGGCGGGTGTGATCCCGGTCATCTTCGCTTCCTCGCTGCTCTACATTCCGGCACTCGTGGCGCAGTTCGCCGGGGGCAATTCCGGCTGGAAGACCTGGATCGAGCAGAACCTGACCAAGGGTGACCACCCGATTTACATCAGCATGTACTTCTTGCTGATCGTTTTCTTCGCGTTCTTCTACGTGGCGATCTCCTTCAACCCCGAGGAAGTCGCCGACAACATGAAGAAGTATGGTGGCTTCATCCCGGGCATCCGGGCTGGCCGACCGACCGCTGAGTACCTGAGCTACGTACTCAACCGGATCACCTGGCCGGGTTCGCTGTACTTGGGCCTGATTGCTCTCGTCCCGACGATGGCGTTGGTTGGCTTCGGGGCAAGCCAGAACTTCCCGTTCGGCGGTACCAGCATCCTCATCATCGTGGGTGTCGGTCTGGAGACGGTGAAGCAGATCGAGAGCCAGCTCCAGCAGCGCAATTACGAAGGGTTCCTCCGCTGATGCGAATCGTCCTCGTCGGGCCGCCGGGCGCCGGTAAGGGAACGCAGGCAACGCTGCTCGCCGCGAAACTGGGCGTGCCCCACATCTCCACGGGCGACCTGTTCCGCGCCAACATCAGCCAGCAGACGGAGCTCGGGAAACTCGCGAAGTCCTACATGGACGCCGGCAATCTCGTCCCCGACGAGGTGACCATCGGCATGGCCAAGGACCGCATGGAGCAGCCCGACGCCGAGAACGGCTTCCTGCTGGACGGTTTCCCGCGCAACGTCTCGCAGGCCGAGGCGCTGGACGAGGTCCTCAACACCGAGGGCATCAAGCTGGACGCGGTACTCGACCTCGAAGTACCCGAGGCCGAGGTCGTGAAGCGGATCGCCGGCCGGCGCGTCTGCCGCAACAAGTCCGAGCACGTCTTCCACGTGGAGTACAAGCCCTCCGCCAAGGAAGG
This sequence comes from Streptomyces sp. NPDC001443, assembly GCF_053597355.1. Classification (NCBI taxonomy): domain Bacteria; kingdom Bacillati; phylum Actinomycetota; class Actinomycetes; order Kitasatosporales; family Streptomycetaceae; genus Streptomyces; species Streptomyces sp. NPDC001443. The sequence continues at coordinate 156,972 of NZ_JBSFIA010000008.1, read as the reverse complement.
CGTCTGCGACGTCTGCGGTGGCGAGCTGTACCAGCGTGACGACGACTCCGAGGACACCGTCCGCAAGCGGCTCGAGGTCTACCACACGCAGACCGAGCCGATCATCGACTACTACAAGGCGCAGGGACTGGTCGTCACGATCTCGTCGCTGGGCCCGGTGGAAGAGATCACCAAGCGGGCGCTCGAGGCGCTCAAGCGCGAGGACGCCGACAAGTAGGCGTGCCCACGTCGCCGCAGCCGCGGTTCCCTGAGGAAGGGGACCGCGGCTGCTGTGTGGGGGGTGTGAGCACCCCCACGTATCGTGGAAACCATCGCGGCCGGCGATCGGCAGCCCGGCCCCGCCGCCCGCAGTCCCCAGCCGCAGTCCGTGGTCCGCAGCCCTGAGCGGCGATGCGCGGTCCCTCCGGTCCGGAAGCCAAGAAAGGCCGTAGCCCCCATGGCGCAGGTACAGATCAAGACGCCCGAGCAGATCGCCAGGATGCGTGCGGCGGGACTGGTCGTCGCCGCGATCCACGCGGCCACGCGCGAGGCGGCCGTGCCCGGGGCGACCACCAAGGACCTGGACGAGGTCGCGCGCAAGGTGCTCGCGGAGCACGGCGCCAAGTCGAACTTCCTCGGCTACGGCGGGTTCCCCGCGACCATCTGCACCTCCGTGAACGACGTCGTCGTTCACGGCATCCCGTCCGATGACGTCGTCCTCAAGGACGGCGACATCATCTCGATCGACTGCGGCGCGATCGTCGACGGCTGGCACGGAGACGCCGCCTTCACCGCCTTCGTGGGCTCCGGTCACGCCCCGGAACTGATCGAGCTCTCCCGGGTGACCGAGGAGTCGATGTGGGCGGGCATCGCCGCCATGAAGCTCGGCAACCGGCTCGTCGACATCTCCCGTGCCGTCGAGACGTACATCCGCCGCCAGCCGAAGCCCGGCGGCGGCCGGTACGGGATCATCGAGGACTACGGCGGCCACGGCATCGGCACCGAGATGCACATGGACCCGCACCTGCTGAACTACGTCGACCGCCGCCGCGGCAAGGGTCCCAAGCTGGTGCCCGGCTTCTGCCTGGCCATCGAGCCGATGGTCTCCCTGGGCACCCCGAGGACGGAGGTCCTGGAGGACGACTGGACCGTCATCACCACGGACGGCACCTGGTCCTCCCACTGGGAGCACTCCGTCGCGCTGACGGAGGAGGGCCCACTGGTCCTGACGGCCGTCGACGGCGGCCGGGCCAAGCTCGCGGAGCACGGGGTCACGGCTGCGCCGGACCCCCTTGCATGACGATCTCCCCCATGGGGCAGACTTCCTCGATTCGTGTTTCCGGGTGCGCTGACGTAGACTGACTCGTCGGCTCTCGTGCACCCGCATGCCTGCATGCGCTCGTACGGAGTCGATCAAGGTAGTCGATTCGAAGGGCGAAGCGTGGCCAAGAAGCAAGGTGCCATCGAGATCGAGGGCACTGTCGTCGAGTCTCTTCCGAACGCTATGTTCAAGGTCGAGCTCCAGAACGGCCACCAGGTCCTGGCACACATCAGCGGCAAGATGCGTATGCACTACATCCGCATCCTCCCTGACGACCGGGTCGTGGTGGAGCTGTCTCCGTACGACCTGACGCGTGGCCGGATCGTCTACCGCTACAAGTAGATCTTGCCCAGGTTCCGCGCGAGCGGGACTGCCGGCAACTGACCCGGAGAACCTCACCCCATGAAGGTCAAGCCGAGCGTCAAGAAGATCTGCGACAAGTGCAGGGTGATCCGCCGTCACGGTCGGGTCATGGTCATCTGCGAGAACCCGCGCCACAAGCAGCGCCAGGGCTGACGCACGACCGAACCCTCTGCACCCGCAGAGATTCGCGCGACGCAAGCTGAACATGTTCATACGCAGCACCCAGTCCTGGGCATCCCGGGTCTGACACCCCCGGCTCGGAGGCCGGGGACCCAGTTCGTACCTCGTACGGCGGCTGGGAACCGGTTCTGCGGAAGACCTCCGAAGATTCAACTGGAGCCATTGAATGGCACGCGTTTCCGGTGTCGACATCCCGCGCGAAAAGCGTGTGGAGGTCGCCCTCACCTACGTGTTCGGCATCGGCCGGACCCTCTCGCAGGAGACGCTGGCTGCGACCGGCGTCGACCCGAACACCCGCGTTCGCGACCTCTCCGAGGAGCAGCTCGTCGCGATCCGCGAGTACGTCGACAACAACATCAAGACCGAGGGTGACCTCCGTCGCGAGATCCAGGCCGACATCCGCCGCAAGGTCGAGATCGGCTGCTACCAGGGTCTGCGGCACCGCCGCGGTCTGCCCGTCCGCGGTCAGCGCACCAGCACCAACGCCCGCACCCGCAAGGGCCCGCGTCGCGCCATCGCCGGCAAGAAGAAGCCGGGCAAGAAGTAGTCCACAGCGGACAACGCTTCATCAGCGGTCTTCGCTGTAGGACCGACCACCTCCCCGTAGGAGTTACAGATGCCCCCCAAGGGTCGTCAGGGCGCTGCCAAGAAGGTGCGCCGCAAGGAAAAGAAGAACGTCGCTCACGGGCACGCCCACATCAAGAGCACGTTCAACAACACGATCGTCTCGATCACGGACCCGTCCGGCAACGTGATCTCCTGGGCCTCCGCCGGCCACGTCGGCTTCAAGGGCTCGCGCAAGTCGACCCCGTTCGCCGCGCAGATGGCCGCCGAGTCGGCCGCGCGTCGCGCGCAGGAGCACGGCATGCGCAAGGTCGACGTCTTCGTCAAGGGTCCCGGCTCCGGCCGTGAGACCGCGATCCGCTCCCTCCAGGCCACCGGCCTCGAGGTCGGCTCGATCCAGGACGTCACCCCCACCCCGCACAACGGCTGCCGTCCGCCGAAGCGCCGCCGCGTTTGATCGGGTGCGGCGGCCCGCTCCGCAGCAGCGGGGCTGATCACCGCCGCTTCCGGCACACGGCCGGTTCGGGTTGAGGATTTCGGGCGGTACGGCTCTTCGGGGCTGTATCGCCCGTACCCTTGCACATACCACCATCGGGCCACCGCCCGGTGTCTCAGGGCATCAAATAGTGGGTGCCCCTGACTGAAGGAACGCAACATGCTGATCGCTCAGCGTCCCTCGTTGACCGAAGAGGTCGTCGACGAGTTCCGCTCCCGGTTCGTGATCGAGCCGCTGGAGCCGGGCTTCGGCTACACCCTCGGCAACTCCCTGCGCCGCACCCTCCTGTCGTCGATCCCCGGCGCTGCTGTCACCAGCATCCGCATCGACGGTGTCCTGCACGAGTTCACCACCGTGCCGGGCGTCAAGGAGGACGTCACCGACCTGATCCTCAACATCAAGCAGCTGGTCGTCTCCTCGGAGCACGACGAGCCGGTCGTGATGTACCTGCGCAAGCAGGGCCCGGGTCTGGTCACCGCCGCCGACATCGCGCCCCCGGCCGGTGTCGAGGTGCACAACCCCGACCTCGTCCTCGCCACGCTCAACGGCAAGGGCAAGCTGGAGATGGAGCTGACCGTCGAGCGCGGTCGCGGTTACGTCTCCGCCGTTCAGAACAAGCAGGTCGGTCAGGAGATCGGGCGCATCCCGGTCGACTCGATCTACTCGCCGGTGCTGAAGGTCACGTACAAGGTCGAGGCGACCCGTGTCGAGCAGCGCACCGACTTCGACAAGCTGATCGTCGACGTCGAGACCAAGCAGGCCATGCGTCCCCGTGACGCCATGGCGTCGGCCGGCAAGACCCTGGTCGAGCTGTTCGGTCTGGCCCGCGAGCTCAACATCGACGCCGAGGGCATCGACATGGGCCCGTCCCCCACGGACGCCGCCCTGGCCGCCGACCTCGCGCTGCCGATCGAGGAGCTCGAGCTCACGGTCCGCTCGTACAACTGCCTCAAGCGTGAGGGCATCCACTCCGTGGGTGAGCTCGTCGCCCGCTCCGAGGCCGACCTCCTGGACATCCGCAACTTCGGTGCGAAGTCCATCGACGAGGTCAAGGCGAAGCTGGCCGGCATGGGCCTGGCCCTCAAGGACAGCCCGCCCGGATTCGACCCGACCGCTGCCGCGGACGCCTTCGGCGCCGACGACGACGCGGACGCGGGCTTCGTGGAGACCGAGCAGTACTGATCGCTCCGCGAGGAGAGGCAGTACTGCGCCTGCGGACCGGCTGTGGCTGGTCGCGCAGTTCCCCGCGCCCCTTTGGGGCGCGGGGTCTCCGACAGGCGACCGCCTGCTCGGATACTGACCTCGGTACCTGATACGGCCGGGGCAGACTCACAGGAGAAGAACCATGCCGAAGCCCACCAAGGGTGCCCGTCTGGGCGGCAGCGCCGCGCACGAGAAGCTGCTCCTCGCGAACCTCGCGAAGTCGCTGTTCGAGCACGGCCGCATCACGACCACCGAGGCGAAGGCCCGCCGTCTGCGGCCGTACGCCGAGCGTCTGGTCACCAAGGCGAAGAAGGGCGACCTTCACAACCGCCGTCAGGTGCTCCAGGTCATCACGGACAAGAGCGTCGTGCACACGCTCTTCACCGAGATCGGCCCGCGCTACGAGAACCGCCCGGGTGGCTACACCCGTATCACCAAGATCGGTAACCGTCGTGGCGACAACGCGCCCATGGCTGTCATCGAGCTGGTGGAGGCCCTGACCGTGGCCCAGCAGGCCACCGGTGAGGCCGAGGCGGCCACCAAGCGTGCCGTCAAGGAGACCGAGGCCGCCAAGGTCGAGGAGACCAAGGCCGACGAGGTCGTCGAGGAGTCGAAGGAGGCGTAAGGCCGTCCTTCTGCTGCCGCGCCGTCGTGGTCGGTCGCGCAGTTCCCCGCGCCCCTTCCGGGGCGCTCCAGTGGGCCCGTTCCCTTCGGGGGCGGGCCCGCTGTCTTTGTGCTGAGAGGATTCTTGTGTGAGTGACGAAGCGCAGCCCGGACACGTCCGTATCCGCCTCGACCTGTCCTACGACGGCAGCGGCTTCCACGGCTGGGCCAAGCAGGCCGGCGGGAAGCGGACCGTGCAGGGCGAGATCGAGGACGCGCTGCGGACCGTGACCCGGTCGAAGGACACGACGTACGAGCTGACCGTGGCCGGGCGGACCGACGCGGGGGTGCACGCGCGCGGGCAGGTGGCCCATGTGGACCTGCCCGAGGAGCTGTGGGCCGAGCACCGGGAGAAGCTGCTGAAGCGGCTGGCCGGGCGGCTGCCCAAGGACGTACGGGTGTGGACCCTGACCGAGGCTCCGGCCGGTTTCAACGCCCGGTTCTCGGCGGTCTGGCGCCGGTACGCCTATCGCGTCACCGACAACCCCGGCGGGGTGGACCCGCTGCTGCGCGGCCATGTCCTGTGGCACGACTGGCCTCTCGACGTCGACGCCATGAACGAGGCCGCACGGGCGCTGGTGGGGGAGCACGACTTCGCCGCCTACTGCAAGAAGCGGGAGGGTGCCACCACCATCCGCACGCTCCAGGAGCTGAGCCTGGTGCGGGACGCGGAGGGGATCATCACCGCGACCGTCCGCGCCGACGCCTTCTGCCACAACATGGTGCGCTCGTTGATCGGGGCGCTGCTGTTCGTGGGGGACGGACACCGCACCCCGGACTGGCCGGGCAAGGTGCTGGCCGCGGGCGTACGGGATTCGGCCGTGCACGTCGTACGGCCGCACGGGCTGACGCTGGAGGAGGTCGGCTATCCCGCCGACGAGCTGCTGGCCGCCCGCAACAAGGAGGCGCGGAACAAGCGCTCGCTGCCCGGAGCGGGCTGCTGCTGAACCGCTCGCAGGGGCGACCGCCGGGCCTGCTGGTGGGCCGGCCCTCGGACGGACGCCCCCCGCGGGACCGGACGGAGGGGGGCTCGTCCGGTCACCGGTCGGGGGGCTCGTGCGCTCCGGGCGGCGGTGGCGCCGGGGGTCAGCCCGCGGACGCGGCCGACGCCTGGGCCTCGCCGCGCCGGTGGATCTGCTTGAACGCGAACTGGGCGAGGTCGTCACCCGCACGGAAGACCGTGGTGTCCTTCGTGGTGACGTCCTTGCCGGCGGTGAAGCCGGTGATCGTGAAGTAGGCGTAACGGCCGAAGGTGTTCGTGGTGGAGCGGCAGACGGCACCGTTGCAGAAGGCCTTCACGCCCTTGCCGGGCAGCGCCTTGACGATGCTCTTGTTGTCCGCCTGTCCCTTGGCCTTGGTGGCCTGCTCCTCGGTGGTGAAGACGGCCACGCCGACCGTCACCGCGATGTCGTCCTTGGTGTAGGTGATGCGCATCAGGCGGGTGCAGCCGTTGCCGGTGAGGACCTTCGGGAGCGTGCCTTGGGCGGCCGTGGCGCAGCTCTTCGTGTCGTCCGAGGCGGCCTTCTTGTACACGGTCGTGCCGACGGTGAGCTGCGTGCCCGGGAAGAGGATGTCCGGGCCGAGCGGCGCCGTGTCCTTCTTGGCGCTGGCGACGAATTCCTTCGGGTCCAGCGGAGGCGGGGCGGTCGTCGGGTCGAACGACGGCGCCGACGTGCTGCCGCCGTTGGGTATGTCCGCGTTCGAGGGCAGCTGGGAGGCGGCGTTGTTCGCCCCCTGCTTGTCGTTCGCCGACATCATGCCCATGGCGACGGCCGTGCCGATGCCGACCGTGGCCAGCACGCCGCCGACGATGAAGAGGACCCGACGCCGCCGGTGGCGGTTCTCGGAGGCCTCGGCGAGCGCAGCCCAGTCGGGGGACCGGCCGTCGGAGGCGCCGGTCCACGGCTGCTCGGAGTTCGGTTTCCACGGATCCCACTGGGACCGGGGTCCCCCCTGCCCATAGTTCATGGGGCGCATCTTAGACGGGACCCGGGGTATCCCGTTCCGCCTCAACAGGCCCTGCGGTCACTGATGTTGGGGGCGTAAGAAGTCCTATAGGCGACATGTCCGAGTGATCCACTCAAAATTGGGGGGTCGGACCGGCGTGGCGATGACCGTCGTCGCACACGGTCATGCGGTATGCGACCCGACAGGCCCCTGACGGCGTCCTGACGTCGATGCCGGAAGATTTCTCGACGGCGCGCGCGAGGGCTCGGGTCTGCTCGTTTTGACCGACTCGTGGGAGCCCGGTACTCTGATTCTTCGTTGTGTATAGGCTTGCTCATTCTCACGGGAGTGGCCTCTACCTAGGTTCCCTGGAGCAGTTACCAGTGGGCGGCATACGGGCAGCGTTCCCGGCATTGTCGTCCCCAGCTGCACGATCGCTTCAGTGATGCCATGTGTCAGCACCCATCCACTGAAGAAGAAGGCTGCGAAGTGCGTACGTACAGCCCCAAGCCCGGCGATGTGACTCGCCAGTGGCACGTCATTGACGCTCAGGACGTCGTCCTGGGCCGTCTCGCCACCACCGCCGCGTCCCTTCTCCGCGGCAAGCACAAGCCGATCTACGCCCCGCACGTCGACACCGGTGACTTCGTCGTCATCATCAACGCCGACAAGGTGCACCTCTCCGGCAACAAGCGGACCCAGAAGATGGCGTACCGCCACTCGGGCTACCCGGGCGGTCTGCGCTCGGTCCGCTACGACGAGCTGCTCGCCAAGAACCCCGAGAAGGCCATCGAGAAGGCCGTCAAGGGCATGCTCCCCAAGAACACCCTGGGCCGTCAGATGCTCTCGAAGCTGAAGGTCTACTCGGGCGACCAGCACCCCCACGCTGCCCAGCAGCCGGTGCCGTTCGAGATCACCCAGGTCGCGCAGTAGTTCCGGCCACCCCCTAAGACGAAAAGAAATCTGAGGAGAATCGTGGCCGAGACCACTGTTGAGCAGCCGGTCGAAGAGACTGAGCTCGTCGACATCGACAGCTACACCACCGAGTCCGAGGTCCCCCTGGAGGGCGAGTACACCTCGGAGTCGATGGCTTCCCGCTTCGGCGACCCCCAGCCGGCCGCCGGCCTGGGCCGTCGCAAGAACGCCATCGCCCGCGTCCGGATCGTCCCGGGCACCGGCAAGTGGAAGATCAACGGTCGCACCCTTGAGGACTACTTCCCCAACAAGGTGCACCAGCAGGAAGTCAACGAGCCCTTCAAGGTGCTCGAGCTCGAAGGCCGTTACGACGTCATCGCCCGCATCGCGGGTGGCGGTGTCTCCGGTCAGGCCGGCGCCCTGCGCCTCGGCGTGGCCCGCGCCCTGAACGAGGCGGACGTGGACAACAACCGCGGCCCGCTGAAGAAGGCCGGCTTCCTCAAGCGCGACGACCGTGCGGTCGAGCGCAAGAAGGCCGGTCTGAAGAAGGCCCGTAAGGCCCCGCAGTACAGCAAGCGCTAATCTTCAGCTGCCTCTGCACGTACTCCGAACGCCCCGGCGGCACGCCACAGTGCCGCCGGGGCGTTCGTGTATCACAGCCTTCGGGCGTATAACGGCACAAGACGTTCAACGGCTAGTGCTATCGGATGTTCAGGCATCGTATGTCTGTGACGTGGAAGCGCCGCGCGTGAGCCGCACGAGTGCTCGGCTTCCACCCTTGATGATTCCTTCAGGAGGACACGTGGGACGACTCTTCGGCACGGACGGTGTGCGTGGTGTCGCCAACGCCGATCTGACGGCCGAGATGGCACTTGGCCTGTCCGTCGCGGCGGCACACGTGCTGGCCGAGGCGGGTACCTTCGCGGGCCACCGGCCGACGGCGGTGGTCGGACGGGATCCGCGCGCGTCCGGGGAGTTCCTGGAGGCCGCGGTGGTCGCGGGCCTCGCGAGCGCGGGCGTGGACGTGCTGCGGGTCGGCGTGCTGCCGACGCCGGCGGTCGCGTACCTCACCGGCGTGCTCGGCGCCGACCTCGGCGTGATGCTGTCCGCCAGCCACAACGCCATGCCGGACAACGGTGTCAAGTTCTTCGCCCGCGGCGGCCACAAGCTCGCCGACGAGCTGGAGGACCGGATCGAGTCCGTCTACGAGGAGCACCGCACCGGCGCGCCCTGGGAGCGGCCGACCGGAGCGGGCGTCGGCCGGGTCCGGACGTACGACGAAGGGTTCGACCGTTACGTCGCCCACCTCATCGCCGTCCTGCCGAACCGGCTGGACGGGCTGAAGATCGTCCTCGACGAGGCGCACGGTGCCGCCGCCCGGGTCTCGCCCGAGGCGTTCGCCCGCGCCGGCGCCGAGGTCATCACCATCGGTGCCGAGCCGGACGGCCTCAACATCAACGACGGCTGCGGCTCGACCCACCTCGGCCCGCTGAAGGAGGCCGTGCGCACCCACGGCGCGGACTTCGGCATCGCCCACGACGGCGACGCCGACCGCTGCCTCGCGGTGGACCACACCGGCGAGGAGATCGACGGCGACCAGATCCTCGCCGTGCTCGCGCTGGCGATGAGGGAGCGTTCCGCGCTGCGCTCCGACACCGTCGTCGCGACCGTGATGTCCAACCTCGGCTTCAAACTGGCGCTGGAGCGGGAAGGACTGAAGCTCGTCCAGACCGGCGTCGGCGACCGCTACGTCCTGGAGGAGATGAAGGAGCACGGCTACGCCCTCGGCGGCGAGCAGTCCGGGCACGTCATCATCCTCGACCACGCGACGACCGGCGACGGCACGCTGACCGGACTGATGCTGGCCGCCCGGGTCGCGCAGACCGGAAGGTCGCTGCGCGACCTCGCGGGTGTGATGGAGCGGCTGCCGCAGGTGCTCGTCAACGTCCCCGACGTGGACCGCAGCCGGGTCGCGACGTCCGAGGAGCTGTCCGCCGCGGTGGCCGAGGCGGAGCTCGAACTCGGCACCACGGGCCGGGTGCTGCTGCGTCCGTCCGGCACCGAGCCGTTGGTGCGCGTGATGGTCGAGGCGGCGGACATCGACCAGGCGCGGTCGGTGGCCGGCCGGCTGGCCGACGTGGTGAAGTCGGCGCTCGGCTGAGCCGGTTGCCTGCCGAACTCCGCTGAACTCCATGCGCCGTCGGCCCGGAAGGAATTCCTTCCGGGCCGACGGCGTCAGAGTTTGCGCAGGCTCAGCCGCTGCACCTTGTGGTCCGCGCCCTTGCGCACGATCAGGGTCGCCCGGCCCCGGGTGGGGGCCACGTTCTCCACGAGGTTGGGCTTGTTGATGGTGCGCCAGGTGGTGCGCGCGTAGTCGAGGGCCTCTTCCTCGGACACCTGGGTGTACTTGCGGAAGTACGAGGACGGGTTCTGGAAGGCGGTCGCGCGCAGCTTGGTGAACCGGTCGAGGTACCAGCGCTCGATGTCCTCGGTGCGGGCGTCGACGTACACGCTGAAGTCGAAGTAGTCGGCGAGGCCCACCCGGGTGCGGCCGTCCTTGCCGGGCAGTGCGGGCTGCAGGACGTTCAGGCCCTCGACGATCAGGATGTCCGGGCGGCGCACGGTCAGCCGCTTGTCGGGGACGATGTCGTAGATCAGGTGCGAGTAGACGGGGGCCGTCACCTCGTCCTTGCCGGCCTTGATGTCGGCGACGAACCGGGTCAGCGCGCGCCGGTCGTACGACTCCGGGAAGCCTTTGCGGGACATCAGCCCCCGGGCCTGGAGCTCCTTGGTGGGCAGCAGGAAACCGTCCGTGGTCACCAGTTCGACGCGCGGGTGTTCGGGCCATCGGGAGAGCAGCGCCTGGAGCAGTCGTGCGACGGTTGACTTGCCGACCGCGACCGACCCCGCGACGCCTATGACGAACGGGGTGCCGGACTGCGACCCCTGCTCGCCGAGGAAGGTGTTCAGCGCCCCTCGGAGCCCGTCGGTGGCGCCGATGTACAGGTTGAGCAGCCGCGACAGCGGGAGGTAGATGTCGCGCACCTCGTCGAGGTCGATGACATCGCCCAGACCGCGCAGCTTCTCGACCTCCTCGGCGGTGAGGGGCAGCGGCGTCTTCTCACGCAGCGCGCTCCACTCGGCACGGGTGAGATCGACGTAGGGAGTCGCCTCCGGCCTGTGCCGGTGGGCGCTCCTGGGCATCGAGGAGACCGGAGAGATCACAGTCCATTGTTAACGGAGTTTGAACGGGACGGGAGGTGGGGTATGTCACGCTCCGCTGTTGCGCCCTCCGATCCGCGTCGCCTGGCGTCTCGGCCTGCGATACGGCGGCCCGGCGGTCAGCCGGACCGCACCAACGGTTCCAGGCCCTCGGTGACGTGGTGCTCGCCGTAGCCGATGCGGGTTCGGCCATGGACTTTTCGTTCCTCGCCTCGGTCGGTTTCAGTCTGGCGCGGCGTTCGTGCCACCGTAGGAATTTCCGATTTCGGGCACGCTTCGGCTCTTTTCTGCGGACGGCGGAGCTTAGGCTGCCGGGCATGTGCGGAATCGTGGGATACGTGGGGTCTCAGTCGGCGCTCGATGTCGTGATGGCCGGGCTGAAGCGGCTGGAGTACCGGGGATACGACTCGGCGGGTGTCGCCGTGCTCGCGGGCGACGGCCTCGCCGCGGCCAAGCGGGCCGGGAAGCTGGTCAATCTGGAGAAGGAACTGGCCGAGCGGCCGCTGCCGAGCGGTGTGACGGGCATCGGGCACACCCGGTGGGCCACGCACGGCGGCCCGACGGACGCCAACGCCCATCCCCATCTCGACAACGCGGGGCGCGTCGCCGTCGTGCACAACGGGATCATCGAGAACTTCGCCGTGCTGCGCGCGGAGTTGGCCGAGCGCGGGCACGACCTCGTCTCCGAGACCGACACCGAGGTCGTCGCCCATCTGCTCGCCGAGGAGTTCGCCGGCTGCGCCGATCTGGCGGAGGCGATGCGGCTGGTGTGCCGACGGCTGGAGGGCGCGTTCACCCTGGTCGCCGTGCACGCGGACGTGCCGGACGTGGTCGTGGGCGCGCGGCGCAACTCGCCGCTCGTGGTGGGCGTGGGGGAGGGCGAGGCGTTTCTCGCCTCGGACGTGGCCGCGTTCATCGCCCACACGCGGTCGGCGATCGAGCTGGGCCAGGACCAGGTGGTGGAGCTGCGCCGGGAAGGCGTGACCGTGACCGGTTTCGACGGCCTTCCGGCGGAGGTACGTTCCTACCACGTCGACTGGGACGCGTCGGCCGCGGAGAAGGGGGGCTACGACTACTTCATGCTCAAGGAGATCGCCGAGCAGCCCAAGGCGGTCGCCGACACGCTCCTGGGCCGCATCGACGCGTCCGGCTCGCTGACCCTGGACGAGGTGCGGATCTCCCCGCGCGTGCTGCGCGAGATCGACAAGGTCGTCGTCGTCGCGTGCGGTACGGCCTTCCACGCCGGGATGATCGCGAAGTACGCCATCGAGCACTGGACCCGCATCCCCTGCGAGGTGGAGCTGGCCAGCGAGTTCCGTTACCGGGACCCGATCCTGGACTCCCGGTCCCTGGTCATCGCCATCTCCCAGTCCGGCGAGACCATGGACACCCTGATGGCCCTCAGGCACGCCCGCGAGCAGGGCTCCAGGGTGCTGGCCATCTGCAACACCAACGGCTCCACGATCCCGCGCGAGTCCGACGCGGTGCTGTACACCCACGCCGGGCCCGAGGTCGCCGTCGCCTCCACGAAGGCCTTCCTGACCCAGCTCGTCGCCTGCTATCTCGTCGCCCTCTACCTGGGCCAGGTGCGCGGCACCAAGTGGGCCGACGAGATCCGGACCGTCGTGCGCGACCTGGCGAAGATCTCCGGCGACGTCGATCGCGTCCTGGAGACCATGGGGCCGGTCCGGGAGTTGGCGCGCACCCTCGTGGACAAGAAGACGGTGCTGTTCCTCGGGCGGCACGTGGGGTACCCGGTGGCGCTGGAAGGGGCCCTGAAGCTCAAGGAACTCGCCTACATGCACGCCGAGGGCTTCGCCGCGGGCGAGTTGAAGCACGGTCCGATCGCCCTGATCGAGGAGGATCTGCCGGTCGTGGTCGTCGTGCCGTCACCGCGCGGCCGCTCCGTCCTCCACGACAAGATCGTGTCCAACATCCAGGAGATCCGCGCCCGGGGCGCGCGCACGATCGTGATCGCGGAGGAGGGTGACGAGGCGGTGGTGCCGTACGCCGACCATCTGATCCGCATCCCCGCCACGCCGACCCTGCTCCAGCCCCTCGTGGCCACGGTCCCGCTCCAGGTGTTCGCCTGCGAACTGGCCACCGCCCGGGGCAACGAGGTGGACCAGCCGCGCAATCTGGCGAAGTCGGTGACCGTCGAGTGACTCGCCTCTAGTGTTCCGGCGAACGAGGTGAGGGCTCCGGCCGGGGTGGTGGGAACCGCCCCGGCCGGAGCCTTTGTGCCGTGGACGGCGAAGCGACGGGCAGGCGGCGCGGAAGTTCGTGCGGAGCGGGTCAGAAACCGTACAGGTGAGCGAAGTTGCTGTCGTACGCTCTGCCTGCACCGCACAACTACACGAGAGAAAGCGCTGCTTGCCATGGCCGAGAGACCGTCCGAGGAGCCCCGAGCCGAGGATTCCGGGTCGAGTTCCATATCCGACGACGAGTGGGCGAAGTTCGTAGCGGAAAGCGAACGCGGGATACCTGCCTCGGCGCCCAAGGAGCCCTCCGCGCGGGCGCGCATGGTCACCGAACGGCTCCGGCAGCAGGAGGCCCGGGGTGAGCTGCCCGCGGGCTGGCGGACCGGTCCGGCCTGGCAGGAGATGAACGGGCGGGCGGCCCGGCGGCGGCGGTTGTGGGGCTTCCTGGGCATCCCGGTCGCCATCGCCGTGGCGGTGGTGGCGGTGCGGCCCTCGCTGATCCCCGGCGATCCCTTCCACGCCTCGAACCGGGCGGTCGCCGCTCCCTCGCAGCTGCCGCCGGAGACCGCCGCCCCGACCGTGCCTCCGGAGTCGGTGGACCCCGACCTGCCCACGGTGGACCGGCCGTTCGCGGGGTCCCCGGCACTCGCCTGGGCCGACGGCGAGGCCGGCATCGTCCTGCCGGAGGCGAAGCCGGTCGGGTCCTGGTCCAAGGCGCAGGTGGCGCAGGTGCTCCGGCAGACCAAGACGTTCCTGGTCGACGGGAGCCTCTCCCCGGCCACCCTGCGCGGCCACCGTCCCGCCGCCGCGCTCGGGGTGCTCGACCCCAAGCAGCCGGAACTGCTCGACCTGCTGAACACCTCGCTGCTCAAGCCGGACAAGAAGCACGACCCGCTGCTGATGTTCAGCCGGTTCGACCCCGAAGAGGTGCGGGTGGTCGGCCAGGTGGTCAAGACCCGCGGGCGGATGACGTTCGAGGCGGGCGCCGAGGGTTCCGTCGTCGTGCACGCCGACTACAGCTTCGTCTACCCGCTCGCGCACGTCGACAAGTCGAAGACCGAGGTGGCCCGGACCATCGTGCGGCGCGTGCTCGACCTCGAACTCCTCGACCCGGCCCGCTACCGGGTCACCACCGGGAAGGTCAGCGTCAAGAGCTACGACGAGGTGGCGGGCAACTCGGCCTGCGACGTCTACGACGGCTACTTCCACCCCACGTTCCGGACGGACGACGCCCCGGCGGGCGCGACCCCGACCGGGCCGACGACCGATCCGTACGACCGCAGCCGGAGCCTCGACGAGGACCGCACCGAGGGCTGTGGGACGGTGTCCCGCACCTGACGGCGCAACGCGCCTGACGTGGCGTCGGGGGCGGCCGGTCGTCGGCCGCCGACGCGCTGTCCCTCTCCCGCGGTCAGCGGCGAGGTGATCTCGATGCGGCCGGACCGCTCCCGGCTCTGCCGGTCGGCGCGGGGGCGGGGCGCTGCCGGTGGCGGGAGGCCGGCTGGCGCGGCGGCCGGGTCAGCGTGACCTGACGGACCAACTGCTGGAAGCAGGCCAGGGACGCGACGGCCGGCAGGGCCGCCGCGGAGATCCCGGTGAAGGTCCGGTCCGCCTCGGCCACGCAGAGCATCATCGCGAGCGAGGAGAACAGCAGGACGACGAACCACGAGTGCATGGCCCGGCGCCGGTGCAGCGCGGTCCGCAGGATGGAGAGCGAGGCCACCATCCAGGGGCCGTAGATCAGCAGGGGCCACCAGGCCAGGGCGCCGCCCCCCGTGGCCGCGGCGATGTGGCGCAACGGCGTGTAGGCCACCATGCCGCCGAAGACGCTCACCATCGACACGATGACGGCGGCGAACGCGGCGATCGAGTAACTGACGGTCTGCAACCACGTGAGGCGGGGATTGCGGACCCGTACTTTGCGGTGCCCGGGGGACGAGTGCCGCAGGGGCGGCAGTTCGGCGGTGATCCGGGCCAGGTTCTCCATCGGGTCGCCGGTGTAGCCGGTGTCGGGCGAGTGCTCGCTGCGGGGCTGCGGCACGCCGACCGTCCGGTCCGCGGCCACGGCGTCCTGGAGGAGGTAGGTGAGTTCCTCGACCGGGTCCCAGCTCTCCTCGGGGAAGGTCGGGTGCAGGGTGTCGGCGGCGCTCCCGTGCCAGCCGTCGGCCGGTCCGGCCTGGTAGGCGTCGGGGTACCACTGCTGTCGGGCGAAGGAGAGATCAGGGTAGTCGTCGGTCACGGCAGCTCCACCATGCGGGGCGCGGGGTGACCGGAGCGTCCCCGGCCGCTCCATCGCCGGGCGAGTTCCTCCTGGGCCGTGTCGAGCGACGTCAGGAGCTCGCTGAGCAGCGACCCGGTGAGCCGCAGTTCGACCCGTACGCCGTCTCCGTGCAAGGTGCCGCCGGCCTCGGGCGACGAGTACGCCTCGGCAGGTGTGAAGGTGAACCGCCCCACCGCCACCGCGCGCGGCGCCGGTCGTCTGTCGGCCGAGGTCCCGGAGCGGGGCAGATCAAAAAACCTTGCTTTCGTCACATTCCACTAACGCGCCCTCCGTCTGCCGGATGTGCGGCAATGGAGTGAGGTTGATCGGCGAATGGTTTGCGGGAGCGCTCTTCATGACAGGGGAACGCTCCTCGGGACGGGGGTGCCCGGCGCACCGCCGGGCCGACGATCGGATTCTCTTCGGAGTTCCCGAGGGGCCCGGACGGTGGACCGGGTACGCATCCGGCGGGCGGATCAGCGGCGCCTGCGCTGCCGTGCCCGATAGAGCAGCCAGGTCACCAGCAGGAGCGGCGTGGCCAGTACCCATACGCCGATCACCGCGTCCGAATCGGGGGTCGCGGCGCGCAGCTCGCCGATGGTGACCGCGGTGCCCAGCAGGCTCCAGATCGCGGCGATCGGACCGATCAGCCAGAGGCCGATGGTCCAGGCCCAGGTGGAGCGGCCGCCGCCCGAGGACTGCGGGTGCGGGGCGGCCTGCCGTTCGCGGGGCCGGGGTATCTGCTGCGGGTCGCGGGCCGGCAGCGGGACCACCGCGGCCGTGGGGACGGACGCGTCGACCGCCGCGATCCGCTCCGGCGTCACACCCCGGTACAGGGTCGGCTCGACGGACACGCAGAAGCCGTCCGTACCGGTGAGGCTGCGGGCGCCGTCGGGACGGGTGGTCATGACCGCGCAGGCGTCGTAGCGGACGGTGACCGGGCCGCGGGGGGTGTCGAGGCTGACCCCCTCGTCGCCGATGACCAGGGTGATCCGGTCGTCCTCCAGGGACTGGTGACGGGTGCCGACGACGGCCGCCTGCGAGTACTGCGGGGCCTGCTCGAAGCCCGCCCAGTCGGCGCCCCGGCCGGGTACCTGGAGGAGCCCGGTCGACCAGGCCTCCCGGGCCACCTCGCGCAGATCGGCGAGCGTGACGGCGTTCAGCTCGGCCCGGTGCTGCTCGGGGGAGAGGAGTTCGTGGCCGAGCAGGAGGTCGAGCGCGTACGACGGAAGGGAGGAGGCGCCGAGGTCGGGAGCGTCGTACCGCTTGAGGATCTTGACCCGTGCCGAGTCCAGTTCGGACTGCTCGATGCGGCCCGCGCGCAGCCGCGCCAGGGTGTCGACGAAGCCGCCGACCACCGCGTCCTGCTTCTTCGGCAGCGCGTCGGCGTACGCGGTGAGGGTCGCGTGGTCGGTGTCGCGCGGGGTGTAGTCGGCCTCCGCCGAGTACGAGTAGCCGCCCTCCTGGCGCAGGTCCTGGAAGAGGGCCCGGCCCAGCACGTCCGCGAGGACGGAGGCCGCGGTGGAGCGGCGCAGGACGGACGTGAACACCACGTGGCCGTCGTCGCCGTGGATGTACGCGGGGGTCACCGGCAGCGCGCTGGTGGCCGCCGGGGCCGGGTGGCGGGTGCCGGCGGGCAGCGTGAGGTCCAGTCCGGCCGGCACGCTGTCGCTGGTCAGCCACAGCACCGCGTTGTCGCGGGTGAAGCGGGTCTCGGCCCAGTGCCGGACCTGGTCGGCGGTCAGCCCCCAGGTGCCCAGCTCGTTGTAGCTGGTCAGGCCGTAGCTCCGGGCGCCGTAGCGCCACAGCGGCAGTTGGGAGCCGGGGCCGCCGCTGCGGCCCGCCGCCTCGGTGCGCAGGATCTCCTTCTCCGTCTCCAGCCGGGCGAGCGGCAGGTCGCGCAGGGCCGCGCAGACGCTGTTGAGGTACGCGACCACCTCGTCCTCGCTGCCGGTGACGTGGAAGAGGGTGTACGTGTTCGCCGTCGCGCCGTTGTAGTGCAGGTCGGACAGGCCCAGGCGGTGCAGGGCGAGGTGCTCGACGAGATGGGTGATCCCGGCGGTGGCCAGGGTCTCGTCGGCGCGGCCCACCCGGAAGAAGAGACCGGCGGTGATCTCGCCGGGGCGCGGGGCGTAGAGGGTGGGGATGCCCTGGGTGGTGGTGTGGGAGATCAGCCCGTCGAGGGCGGCGAGATCGGCGCCGGTGCCGGCGCCGGTGTACGCGGTGCTCGTGCCGCCGTCGGTGTGCGGTTGCGTGGTCATGTGCGGTCTCCCCCTCAGCGCGTCGCCAGCGCGTTCTTGCGGAACTTGGTGAACTGGCCGCGCCAGTCCGGCAGATAGCACCACGGGGACTCGTTGACCCGGTTGCCCAGCGCGGCGAAGTGCGGGGCGGCGTCCGCGAAGTGACCGCCGATCGAGAAGGCCATCGCGAACGTGCTGTGCGCGCCCACGGTGTCCCAGCCGGGCACGTGGTCGGGGTGCAGCACCGACACCTGGGCGGCGAACCGCAGGTCGTCACGGACCGGCAGGCCCCGCATGTACGCCGCGTCCGCGCCGCTGTCGAGGTCGAGCCAGTGCTCGATGTGGGCCTCCGCGACCAGGGCGCCCGCCACCGAGCCGTCGGGCGCGGCGCTCGCGCATTCCCGGGCGAAGCCGTGCGCATCCTCCCAGGAGCCGCTCCACTTGGGGCACACCTGC
This sequence comes from Streptomyces sp. NPDC001443, assembly GCF_053597355.1. Taxonomy (NCBI): domain Bacteria; kingdom Bacillati; phylum Actinomycetota; class Actinomycetes; order Kitasatosporales; family Streptomycetaceae; genus Streptomyces; species Streptomyces sp. NPDC001443. Next base: position 138,962 of record NZ_JBSFIA010000008.1, on the reverse strand, counting down.
TGGAGCAACTGGATCTGCGCCCGGTAGTGGTGGGGGTGGTGGGCGGACAGCCGGTCGTAACGGCGGCGGGCCTCGGCCTGCCCCAGTTCCAGACCGCGCGCGGTGATCAGCCGGGCCGTCCAGGCGGGGGCGTACGCGGGCTGCTCGGCGCACACCTCGATCAGCAGCTGCTCGGCCCTGCGCAGCCAGGCGTGGAACCGGTCGAACTGGTCGCGCGAGACGTGCTTGGCGCGGGCGCCGCTGCGGATGTCCCAGCCGATGCTGATGTACCGCCTGGCCAGCAGGGTGCGCGGCAGCGGGTCGCCGGGCAGCTCGGCGACCGCGCGCTCCAGGAAGCCCTCGACGCCGGCGATGTCGGAGAGCAGCCCGGAGGCGTAGGAGACCTTCTCGGCGGAGTCGAGGCCCGTGAAGAAGGCCCGTACGGCGGGCCAGTCGCCGGCCTGCGCGGCGGGGCGCAGCGGGGCGAGTTCGGGCAGGTAGTCGAAGGGGTCGGTCAGCAGGGCCGAATCGCCCCCGTACGTACCGTCGTACGCACCTGTGGATGTCCTGCCCCTGCCGTTGCTGGAACTGCTCATTCCTCCGCCCCCTGGCGTCGCCTGCCCTGGCGCGCCGACTGGCCCCCAGGGCGCGCTGTTGTGCACGGTGTGAGTGATGCGGGTGGTGCCATTTGCGCCACCGAGCCACCTGCGTCACCTGCCCATGTATGCGGTGCATGTGACGTGTGTGGTTGAAGTGATCAAGTTGCCGCAGGCTAGCAGTCCACGGTGACAGCCGCGCCGACGGAGGAACACCGGCCGTAGGGTGCTCGGCATGAGCATCATCGGGGTCGGTATCGACGTGGCCGAGATCGACCGGTTCGCGGCGTCGCTGGAGCGCACGCCCGGACTGGCGCAACGGCTGTTCCTGGACCGGGAGCTGCTGCTGCCCAGCGGGGCGCGCAGGGGCATCGCCTCGCTCGCGGCGCGGTTCGCGGCGAAGGAGGCGCTGGCCAAGGCGCTGGGCGCGCCGGCCGGTCTGCTCTGGACGGACGCCGAGGTGTTCGTCGAGGACAGCGGACAGCCGCGGCTGCGGGTGACGGGCACGGTCGCGGCACGTGCGGCGGAGCTCGGGGTGCGTTCCTGGCACGTGTCCCTCAGTCACGACGCCGGGGTGGCCTCGGCGGTGGTGGTGGCGGAGGGGTAGCCGCCCGGGCCGGGGGACCGAGGGAGGGTCAGAACCTGCGTGGTGCGGGTGAGGTAGGGAAGACTCGGACCCATGCGTACTGCGTACAGCGTGGAGACGGTGAGGGCTGCCGAGCGGGAGCTGATGGCGCGGCTGCCGGAGGGCGCGCTGATGCAGCGTGCCGCCGCCGGACTGGCCGCCGCCTGTGCGGACCTGGTCGGGCGGGTCTACGGCACCCGGGTCGTGCTGCTGGTCGGCAGCGGCGACAACGGCGGCGACGCCCTGTACGCCGGGGCCCGGCTGGCCCGGCGGGGCGCGGGCGTCACGGCGGTGCTGCTGGCGCCGGAGCGCACCCATGCCGGCGGCCTCGCGGCGCTGCGCCGGGCGGGCGGGGTGACGGTCGCCCCGGACGCGGCCGAGGGCCCGATCCGCCGGGCCGCACTCGTCGTGGACGGCATCGTGGGCATCGGGGGCACGGGCGGTCTGCGTCCGGACGCGGCGGCGCTGGCCGCGCTCGTCGAGGAGTCCCGGGCGGCCGTCGTCGCCGTCGATCTGCCCAGCGGGGTGGAGGCGGACACCGGAGAGGTACGGGGCGCCGCCGTGCGCGCCGACCTGACGGTGACCTTCGGGACGCACAAGCCGGGGCTGCTGATCGACCCGGCGCGCGAGTACGCCGGGTCCGTGCGGTTCGTGGACATCGGGCTCGGGCCCGAACTGCCCGTGGAGCCGGAGCTGGAGGCGTTGCAGCACGCGGACGTGGCCGCGCTGCTGCCGCTGCCCGGCGCGGAGAGCGACAAGTACCGGCGCGGGGTAGTCGGCATCGCCGCCGGGTCCGCGCGCTACCCGGGGGCCGCCGTGCTGGCCGTGGCCGGGGCGCTGCGCGGCGGGGCCGGGGCGGTGCGGTACGTGGGGCCCGCCGGGGACTCCGTCATCGCCCGGTTCCCGGAGACCCTGGTGTCGGACCGGGGGCCCGGGCACGCCGGGCGCGTACAGGCGTGGGTCGTCGGACCGGGGGCCGGGGACGACGCGGACGCCGTGGCGGAGGTGCTGGCGACGGACGTGCCGGTGCTGCTGGACGCCGACGGGCTGCGGCTGGCCGACCCCGGGGCGGTACGGGCGCGTACGGCACCGACCCTGCTGACCCCGCACGCCGGGGAGGCCGCGGCGCTGCTCGGCGTGGCGCGGGAGCAGGTCGAGGGAGCACGGCTGGAGTCGGTGCGGGAACTGGCGCGGCGGTACGGGGCGACCGTGCTGCTGAAGGGGTCGACGACGCTGGTCGCGGGCCCCGGGGACCGTACCGTACGGGTGAATCCGACGGGCACGTCCTGGCTGGCCACGGCAGGCAGTGGGGACGTGCTGTCGGGGCTGGGCGGATCGCTGCTGGCGGCGGGGCTGAGCGCGGTGGACGCGGGCAGCGTGGCGGCGTATCTGCACGGGCTGGCGGGGCGGTTCGCGTCGGACGGGGCACCGGCGGGGGCGCACGACGTCGCCGAGGCGATCCCGGGAGCCTGGCGGGACGTACGGGACTGAGCGGGCGGGCGGAGCGGGAGGACCGGGCGGGAGCAGGTCGGAAGCGCCTTGCCGCGCCTGCGCAGTGAAGCGCGCCGATGACTGCCGGAGTCCGGCATTGCCGCCCCACGACGAGCGGCGGCAGCATGCGTACGTCCTGGTCGGGACGTCTTGACGCAGTGTTCGCCCTGACGCAGTGTTCGCCCTGACGCAGTGTTCGCCCTGACGCCGGGTTCGTCCTGACGCCGGGTTCGTCGTTCGGAGGAAGCCCCATGGAATGGGTCGTCGGAGTCGGCATGGTCCTGGGCCTGCTGTTCATGGCCCTGGGAGTGGCCTCGATACGCACGGGGTGGACGCTGCCGTGGGCGCGCCGCCATGTCCGGCATCCCCGGCTCTACGGAACCGGAGCACTCCTGATGGGGATGTCGTGTGTGCTCCAGGGGCTGTTCTTCTTCGATGCGCTGCCGACGCTGTCCTGGGAGGCCCGCTTCCTCAGCGGGAACGGGCTCCTGCTCGGCGGAATGCTGGTGCTGGCGGCCAGTCAGCTGCTCCCCGCCCGACGTAAGGGCTGAACGGGCGACCCCGCCGCGCGCCGCCCTCCGTCCGACCCCCCGCCACGATTCGCTGATCGCATGATCAGCGTACGAATGCGAAGAATCCGGGGAGCGCGAATCAGGGGAGTGCGAGGGACGCGGGGGATCGCCGTTCTGCTCGCCGCCGTCGCCGTCCTTCCCGCAGGTGCCGTCGCCGCCCAGGCCGCGCCCCGGCCTCCCGCCGCTCTCCCCGTCACCGGTCCCGTTCCCGCGCCCGGCCCCGCCGCCGGCGTCGAGGGCGAGCTCGTGCCGGGGGTGCCGCCGGGGCCGTACCAGCCCTGGCAGATCGACACCCCCGACCAGATGCTGGCGCCGAGGACCTATGTGCCCAGTGCCGCCGAGGACGCGGTCGAGCCGCGCGCCGCCGGGCGCGGGACCTACGCGCTGGTCGAGTACGTCCCGTTGATCGACGCGGTGTCGGGCGTGACATGCAGTCGGCAGACCGGGCCGTTCCAGCGGCAGGTCGAGCGCTGGCTGAAGCTGACGGTGGACGGGAAGCAGTCGGCGGCCGACTGCCGGGCGATCCGGGCGTTCCAGGAGAAGGAGAAGATCAAGCCCGCCACCGGGTTCGCCGGGACCGTGACCTGGGCGCGGATGATGCTGAAGTCCGCGAGGAAGGACCCCAACGCGGCCGGGAAGTGCCCGGTGCGGACGTACCGGGTGGCCTGTGTCGACCTCGACCGGCAGCTGACGTGGGTGCAGAAGGGGGAGAAGGTGCTGTTCGGGCCCGTGCCGATGCGCAGCGGGCGGATCGGGCACCGGACGCGGCCCGGATGGCACACGATCTACTGGCGGCACAAGAACCACGTGTCGACGATCTACAACACCCCCATGCCGTACTCCCAGTTCTTCGACGGCGGAGAGGCCTTCCACGCCGTGTACGGCAGCCTCTACACGACCGTCGGCTCCTGGGGCTGCGTGAATCTGACCCTGGACGACGCGCGCACCCTGTGGGGCGTGCTGAAGCAGAACGACCACGTGTACGTGTGGGGGCACAGGCCGGCGCCGTAGTCCCGCCTGCCCGGGCCGGTGCCGGAGGGGCGCCTACCCGGGCCGGTGCCGGAGGGCCGCCTACCCAGGCCGGTGCCGGAGGGCCGCCGCACCCCTCTGAGACACTGGGGGCGCCATGAATGAGACAGCACCTTCGCCGACCGCCCCCCTGCGTGCCCGCGCCGAGATCGACCTGGCGGCCCTGCGGGCCAATGTGCGCGCCCTGCGCGCCCTCGCGCCGGGCGCGGCCCTCATGGCCGTCGTGAAATCCGACGCGTACGGCCACGGCGCGGTCCGCTGCGCCCGGGCGGCCCTCGACGCGGGAGCGACCTGGCTCGGCACGGCCACCCCCGAGGAAGCCCTGGCGCTGCGCGCCGCCGGGCTGCCGGGGCGGATCATGTGCTGGCTGTGGACGCCCGGCGGGCCCTGGCGGGAAGCGATCGAGGCCGACCTGGACGTCTCCGTCAGCGGGATGTGGGCGCTGCGGGAGGTCGTGCAGGCGGCGCGGGCGGCCGGTGTGCCCGCGCGGGTGCAGCTCAAGGCCGACACCGGGCTCGGCCGCAGCGGCTGCCAGCCCGGCGAGGACTGGGCCGAGCTGGTCGGCGCGGCCCTGGCGGCCGAGTCCGAGGGGCTGGTCCGGATCACCGGGCTCTGGTCGCACTTCGCCTGCGCCGACGAACCCGGGCACCCCTCCATCGCCGCGCAGCTCGACGTCTTCCGGGAGATGCTGGCGTACGCGCAGGCGCGCGGCGTCCGCCCCGAGGTGCGGCACATCGCCAACTCGCCCGCCACGCTCACCCTGCCCGAGAGCCACTTCGACCTCGTGCGGACCGGGATCGCCGTGTACGGCATCTCGCCCAGCCCCGAACTCGGCACCCCCGCCGACCTCGGGCTGCGCCCGGTGATGACGCTGTCTGCGTCGGTCGCGCTGGTGAAGCGGGTCCCGGCCGGTCACGGCGTGAGCTACGGCCACCACTACGTCACCCCCGGTGAGACCACCCTCGGCCTGGTGCCCGTCGGCTACGCGGACGGCATCCCGCGGCACGCCTCCGGCAGCGGGCCGGTCCTGATCGACGGCAAGTGGCGCACGGCCGCCGGACGGATCGCGATGGACCAGTTCGTCGTCGACCTCGGCGGCGACGAGCCCGAGCCGGGCTCCCGCGCGGTGCTCTTCGGCCCCGGGGACCGGGGCGAGCCCACCGCCGAGGACTGGGCGCAGGCCGCGGGCACCATCGCGTACGAGATCGTCACGCGCATCGGAACCCGGGTTCCGCGCGTCTATGTGAACGAAGAACCGGAAACAAGTACGGCGACCACCACGACCACTACGACGACCACCACGGCCGACCCGCCCGGTAAGGCGGCCGCGGCCGGTCCGGCCGTCACGGCCGACACGGGGAAGAGGAGCGGTACGTGAGCGAGAGCAGTGCGGAGGCCGTCGCGAGCGCCACAGCGGCCGTCGCCTCCGCCGCGGCGGCGTCCGGCGGCTGGCGCAGGACGACCGGCCTCGCGGGTGCCGCGATAGGCGTGCTCGCCGCGGGCGCGGCCGCCGGTGTCGCCATCGAGCGGATGACCGTCGGACGCGGGATGCGCAGGCGGGCCCGGCTCGCACTGGACTCCACAGGCCCGTACGGCGCGCTGCGCGGCACCCCCGGCAAGGCGTACGCCGACGACGGCACCGAGCTGTACTACGAGGTGGACGACGTCGAGCCCGAGGGCGGCCCGGCTCCCCGCAGGCGCCGGCTCTTCGGCCGCAAGGCCCCCCTCCCCGTCACCGTCGTCTTCAGCCACGGCTACTGCCTCAACCAGGACTCCTGGCACTTCCAGCGGGCGGCGCTGCGCGGTGTCGTACGGACCGTGCACTGGGACCAGCGCAGCCACGGCCGGTCCGGGCGCGGGGCGGCGCAGGCCGGCGGCGAGGTGCCGGTCACCATCGACCAGCTCGGCCGGGACCTGAAGGCCGTCATCGACACCGCCGCGCCGGACGGACCGATCGTGCTGGTCGGCCACTCCATGGGCGGGATGACGGTGATGGCGCTGGCGGCCCTGTACCCGGAGCTGATCCGTGACCGGGTGGTCGCCACGGCCCTGGTCGGCACGTCGTCGGGGCGGCTCGGAGAGATCAACTTCGGGCTGCCCGTCGCCGGCGTCAACGCGGTGCGCCGGGTGCTCCCCGGTGTGCTGAAAGCGCTGGGGCAGCAGGCCGAGCTGGTGGAGAAGGGGCGCAGGGCCACGGCGGAGCTGTTCGCCGGGATCATCAAGCGGTACTCGTTCGCGTCCCGGGACGTCGACCCCGCGGTCGAGCGATTCGCCGAACGGATGATCGAGAGCACGCCGATCGACGTGGTCGCCGAGTTCTACCCGGCCTTCACCGACCACGACAAGACCGAGGCGCTCGGGCTGTTCAAGGACATGCCGGTCCTGGTGCTGGCCGGGGTCCGGGACCTGGTGACGCCCAGCGAGCACAGCGAGGCCATCGCGAGCCTGCTGCCGGACGCCGAACTCGTCCTTGTACCGGACGCCGGGCATCTGGTGATGCTGGAGCACCCGGAGGTGGTGACCGACCGCCTCGCGGACCTGCTCACCCGCGCCGGTGCCGTGCCCGCAGGGGCTACCGTGGGTGGCTATGGAAGCACCAGCAGCACCGCACAGCCCGGCTGACCTCGAACTGACCGTCACCTCGCCCGACCAGATGCGCGAACTGGGTCGCCGTCTGGCCAAACTGCTGCGCGCGGGCGACCTGGTGATGCTCAGCGGCGAGCTCGGCGCGGGCAAGACCACGCTCACCCGAGGGCTCGGCGAGGGCCTCGGCGTGCGCGGCGCCGTCACGTCCCCGACCTTCGTCATCGCCAGGGTGCATCCCTCGCTCGGCGACGGACCTCCGCTCGTACACGTCGACGCCTACCGGCTGGGCGGCGGTCTGGACGAGATGGAGGACCTCGACCTCGACGTCTCGCTGCCCGAGTCCGTGATCGTCGTGGAGTGGGGCGAGGGCAAGGTCGAGGAGCTGACCGACGAGCGGCTCCAGGTCCGTATCCACCGGGCTGTGGGCGACACGACCGACGAGGTGCGGCACGTGACCGTGACCGGGCTCGGGGAGCGCTGGGGCACGGCCGACCTGAGCGTTCTGTCGGCCTGAGACCCTCCGGGACGGGTCCCGCGGTGGCTGAGACGTTCGCATGAACGTTCCGACAACCCGTCGGCAAGATGTTGCGCCGGGCGCTCCGGGCGTGGTCACATGGTATCCAGTTCGTAGTTAGGTCTACCTAACCACGTCCGCCCCCGGCCCTCAGGAGGCGTCCATGCCGGCCACGGAACCCCAGGCGCAGTCCGGACAGCGCGGGTCGGCCCTGCGCGGCCTGTCCCTGCGCGGTGCGTCGACGCGCGGACCGTCCATGCGCGAGCTGCTGGCGTCGTGCGCGGCCGCGGACGCGATCTCCACCCCGCCCCGCGCGCCCGACGAACGGGCGGAGAACCGTCGCGAGGCCGCCTGACCGGCGAGCGTACGGAGTGCCGCCGTGAGACCGCCTGACCGAGGGCGGGCGGAGAATCGCCGTGAGGCCGCCCGGCCGGCGAGCGTACGGAGTGCCGCCGTGAGGCCGCCCGACCGAGGGCGAGCCGCTGCTCAGCGGATCACGACGACCTTCTGGCCGATCGTCGCGAACACCCACATCGCGTCGCCGTCCTTGCGGGACTCGCGGATGCCGCCCGTCTTCACGCTCGGGTCGGAGGGGTCCTCCGGCGGCTGCACGGCCGCGCTGAACCCGATGACCACGTCGCCCGCGCCGGCGAAGCGCACGACGTGCTCGATGGGGGTGCCGTCCGTGCCGGTGACCGCCTTCGAGCGGGAGGTGACGAAGTAGGAACCCGGCAGCGGGTCGACGCTGCCCGGCTTGACCTCGAAGGTGCGCTCGACCCGGCCGCTGCCGCCGACCAGCCACACCCGGTCGTCGTCCACCGAGTACACGACCCGTTCACCCGTGCCGGAGTTCCCCGGCAGCGTGGTGGGGTTCTTGCGGTCCCGGGGAGCCTTCGCGGCCGCCTTGGTGGGTGCGCCGACCGCGGCGGTGGTGTCGAAACCGGCCGGAACGGCCGACGAGGCCTGGTAGGCGAGGAAGGCGACCGTCACCACGGCCGTCGCGGTCAGCCCGGCCACGAATCCCGCGCTGCTGCTTGCCACCGCTGCCACCTCTGCATCCGTACCGAGAGCCGTACGCCGTGCCTTCCGGCGACGTTAGCAGCCGGGTCCTGCCCGGCCCGGGCGTGCGAGCCCGCGCCCGGGGCCCGTGTCGGACCCCGGCCGCGGGCTCCGTCGTAACCGGACCGCGGGCTTCCCCGTACCCGGGCCGCGGGCTTCCCGTACCCCGGCCCGGGCACAGCGCGTCCGGCACGGGCCGCGGAGCCGTAGGCTGTTTGCGTGCTCTTGCTCGCTCTGGATACCGCCACCCCCGCCGTCACCGTCGCGCTGCACGACGGCACGGACGTCATCGCCTCGTCGAGCCAGGTCGACGCCCGCCGGCACGGCGAGCTGCTGCTGCCGGCCGTCGACCGTGTGCTCGCCGACGCCGGGCTGAAGCTCGACGCCGTCACCGCGGTCGTCGTCGGCACCGGACCCGGCCCCTACACCGGGCTGCGCGTCGGTCTGATGACCGCCGACACCTTCGGGCTCGCGCTCGGCGTCCCCGTGCACGGCCTGTGCACGCTGGACGGCCTCGCGTACGCCGCCGACATCGAGAAGGGCCCCTTCGTCGTGGCGACCGACGCCCGCCGCAAGGAGGTCTACTGGGCGACGTACGCCGACTCCCGCACCCGGCTGACCGGCCCCGCCGTCGACCGGCCCGCCGACATCGCAGACCAGGTGGCCGGGCTCCCGGCCGTCGGCGCGGGCGCGCTGCTCTACCCCGACACCTTCCCGGTCGCCCGCGAGCCCGAGCACGTCTCCGCCGCGGCCCTCGCCTCGCTGGCCGCCGAGAGACTGGCCGCGGGCGAGGAACTGCCCGAACCCCGCCCGCTGTACCTGCGCCGGCCCGACGCGCAGGTGCCCAAGAACTACAAGGTGGTCACCCCCAAGTGACCGAGCCCGTGACTCCGAGCCTGCGCGAGATGCGCTGGTGGGACATCGACCCCGTGCTGGAGCTGGAGAAGGAACTCTTCCCCGAGGACGCCTGGTCGCGGGGGATGTTCTGGTCCGAACTGGCCCATGCGCGCGGCCCCGGGGCGACCCGGCGGTACGTCCTGGCCGAGCACGAGGGCCGGGTCGTGGGCTACGCGGGCCTGGCCGCCTCCGGCGACCTGGCGGACGTGCAGACCATCGCCGTCGCCCGTGACCACCAGGGCACCGGCCTCGGCTCCCGGCTGCTGACCGAACTGCTGCGGGCCGCGACCACCTTCGAGTGCGCCGAGGTCATGCTCGAATGCCGGGTCGACAACATCAGCGCCCAGCGGCTCTACGAGCGTTTCGGCTTCGAGCCCATCGGCTTCCGCCGCGGCTACTACCAGCCGGGCAACATCGACGCCCTGGTGATGCGCCTGACCATGAAATCCGGCGGCGGCTCCGCCGAGGGCTCCACCCCCGAACAAGGAACAGAGATCAATGGCTGACGAACCCCTGGTCCTGGGGATCGAGACCTCCTGCGACGAGACCGGCGTCGGCGTCGTCCGCGGCACCACCCTGCTGGCCGACGCCATCGCGTCCAGCGTCGACGAGCACGCGCGTTTCGGCGGGGTCGTGCCGGAGGTGGCGTCCCGCGCGCACCTGGAGGCGATGGTGCCGACCATCGACCGCGCGCTGAAGGAGGCCGGGGTCTCCGCGCGCGACCTGGACGGCATCGCGGTCACCGCGGGACCCGGTCTGGCGGGTGCCCTGCTGGTCGGCGTCTCGGCGGCGAAGGCGTACGCCTACGCGCTCGGCAAGCCGCTGTACGGCGTCAACCACCTCGCCTCCCACATCTGCGTCGACCAGCTGGAGCACGGCGCGCTGCCGGAGCCGACGATGGCCCTGCTGGTCTCCGGCGGCCACTCGTCGCTGCTGCTGTCCACGGACATCACCGCCGACGTCCGCCCCATGGGCGCGACCATCGACGACGCGGCGGGCGAGGCCTTCGACAAGATCGCCCGGGTGCTGAACCTCGGCTTCCCCGGCGGCCCGGTCATCGACCGGTACGCCAAGGAGGGCGACCCGCGCGCCATCGCCTTCCCGCGCGGACTGACCGGGCCGCGCGACCCGGCGTACGACTTCTCCTTCTCCGGGCTGAAGACGGCCGTGGCCCGCTGGATCGAGGCCAAGCGGGCGGCGGGCGAGGAGGTGCCGGTGCGTGACGTGGCGGCGTCCTTCCAGGAGGCGGTCGTGGACGTGCTGACCCGCAAGGCCGTACGGGCCTGCAAGGACGAGGGCGTCGACCATCTGATGATCGGCGGCGGTGTCGCCGCCAACTCCCGGCTGCGGGTCCTCGCCCAGGAGCGCTGCGAGGCGGCCGGCATCCGGCTGCGCGTGCCGCGCCCCAAGCTGTGCACCGACAACGGCGCGATGGTGGCCGCGCTCGGCGCGGAGATGGTCGCCCGCGGCCGGTCCGCGTCCGACTGGGACCTCTCGGCCGACTCCTCCCTGCCGGTGACGGACACTCACGTGCCGGGCCGCGAGCGGGAACACGGCCACGGCCACAGCCACAGCCACGACCATGTGCACGAGGTCAGCAAGGACAACCTCTACTCATGACCGTCGCGCTGATGTGGGAGGCGCGGGCGGCGACCGGCCGCGGCGTCGAACTGCTCGCCTGGGCAAGGGAACAGAAGCTGCCCGGACGGCCGCCGCTGCGCCGGGAGACCTTCCGCGCCCCGCAGGACCGCGTCCTCGTCATCACCTGGTGGGACGCGCCCCACGACGCCGACCTGCCCGAACTCCCCGAACCGGAGCCGGACCTGGTCACCCGGACCGTGCACCGCTGGCGGTTCGAACAGGTGGCGGAGGCGTGACGGTACGCATGTCCCACGGGGCCGAGCGGACCGGGTGAGGGGTCCGGTGTCCCGGGGGACACCGGACCACCGGCTCAGGGCTGCGGGGCCGACAGCGCCCAGACCGCGGTGAGCAGGGTCGGTACGAACAGGGCGAAACCCACCACCGCGACCAGCGTGCCGCCGCCCATCAGGAAGCCCCCGAAGACGCCGAGCACGGTGCCCGCCGCGGCGATGCCCGCGCCCGACCACCACCACGGGCCGGCGGAGCGCGGCTCGGCGCCGGCCGGGCGGACGAAGGAGTCCCGCAGGTCGAGCCGGCCGGCCTCGTGGTCGTCGAGAGACACGTTCGTCGGCGGCTTCCGGCGCAGCCGGCCCAGTGGCACCAGACGGGTGCCGTCGGACAGCCGTACCACGGCGGGCCGGTCGCCGCGGGCGTGCACCGTCACCGGTGCCCGGCCGCCCGTCAGTTCGTCGAGGGCCGGGTGCCACATGACCCGCTGCCAGCGCTCGGCCGGCTTCGCATCCTCCGATGCCTTCGGCCGGTCGGCCTGCTCGGGCAGGTCGGCCTCCGACAGCACCAGCCATGTGCTGTTCGAGTTCTGGAACGCGTTCCTCAGGTTCAGCCGCTCCCCACGGCGCACCGTGGCCGTCATCGGGCGGCCCGGCCGCCGGGCCGCCAGCCGGAACCGCAGTCCGCGCCAGAGCCAGATCACGCTCAGCGGGACGAGGACGACCCCGCCGAGCACGGCGGGCACGCCTCGGTCGTCCTCGGCCGAGGTCTCGTCGGGGTCCGCAGGGAAGCCCTGTGGGTCCGCCCCGGCGGGATCGTAGACGACCTCGAAGCGCCTGCCCTCGGTGTAGCGGTCGGTGTCGTAGATGCCGAAGCGCTGGACGTGCGTGCGGCCGTCCGCGTCGCGCCAGCGCACGCGGATGTCCCCTTCCTCGCCGATGCCGTCCTCGACGATCAGCCCGTGTGCCGTCGCCGTGGCCCGGTCGCGGGCGTGCTCGTAGGCGTAGGCGTGTCCGACGAGCCAGCCGGCGAACAGGGCGTAGCCGACGACCGTGACGGTGAGGCCGAGGAGCGCGACGCGCAGGGCGGGTCCTGGACGTCTCATGCGGCCGTCTCCTTCCGGGTCGTGGCGGCGGTCGCCAGCAGAGCCCGTACGGGCTCCGGGTCGCCGCTCGTCAGGGCGGCGGTGACCGGCTCGTACAGGTCCACGACGGTCGTGCCGTCGGGCGCGACCAGGACGCTGTTGACCCAGCGGTTGGCGTGGGTCCAGCCGGCCGTGCGCAGCACGGACTCCAGCCCCTGGACCACCGCGGTGCTCAGCACCTGCGGGGCGGCCACCGACCGTACCGTGGCAGGCATCCAGCGCAGCTGCGGTTCGAGACGGCGGGCCAGCCGCGGCCAGGTGCCGTCGGCGACGGTGTCCAGCGCGGCGGCCACCGCTTCCTCGGGCGCCTCGTGGCCGGTGGCGCCCTTCAGCAGCGTGAGGCCCGTGCGGTCGCCCAGGGCGTGCAGCCGCTCGTCGGGCAGGTCGAGCAGACGTACGGGGCGCATGTCCTCCGCCGCTGTGTCCTCCAGACCGGCCAGCACGCGCAAGCACCAGCGCTCGACGGACCCCGCGGTCCGCAGGGCGAGAGGAGCACCCGTGTACGGCGTCGCCGCCTCGATGCCGGCGGGCAGCGCGGCGATCCGGTGGTCGAGCGGCGGATGGTCCTCGACGGCGTACGGGGAGGCGGCGGCCATCTCCTCCTCCGAAGTGACGGAGAGGACGCTGCGTTCGGCCACGAGCGGTTCGGCCAGGGCGCTCTCCAGGGCCGGGTACAGGTCCTCGGGGTAGGTGTCCTCCTCCTCCGCCGAGAGCACCCAGTCGGAGCCGAGGCCCTCGAACGCCGCGTGGATCATCCCGGTCCGGCGCAGCGCCTCGGCGGTGGCCGCGGTGCCGGCGACCCGGACGGCGTCGGCGTCGGCGGCCGTCTCCGCCCGCCACATCCGCGGCTGGGTGGCCCGCAGCAGCGGTGCGGCCAGCGGGCCGAACGGGCGGAAGCGACTGTCCGTCCGGTCGGCGAGACAGGCGCGGGCGAACCGCAGCGCGTTCGTGCGCCGGTCGCGGGCATGGTGCACGTGCGCCAGTTCATGGGCGACGACCGAGGCCAGCTGGGCATCGGTCAGCATGCGCAGCAGGGGCAGGCCGAGCAGCAGGACGTAGGTGCGCACACCGCCGACCTTCGCCGGTCCCATGGACGCGTCCACGTCGGGGACGATCCGCACCAGCAGCGGCTCCCGGAAGCCGACCCGCTCGGCCACGTCCTGCACCAGCGCGACCAGTTCCGGTTCGTCCTCGGGCCGCACGGCCCGGCCGGGCAGCCGGTCCCGGCCGATGAAGCCTCTCGTGGCCCCGGCCATGAACATCCCCACCAGCCACACCAGCGTCCACGGGGTGTGGAACACCAGGCTCGCGATGGTCAGTGCGATGCCGACGAGGACATGTGGCAGCCAGGCCACGGTCAGCATCGCGCCGATGAGCAGCCACTCGCGGAGCGGCTGCGGTCGTATGTCCATGGAGGTGCGTTCCTGTCACGTGCGTGCGCCTGAGGTTCCGGCGGATTCTGGCACACGGCGGGAACGCAACAGTGCGAATATCAGCCAGGCGTGGATCAAGCTGCCCCGCCGTTCACGCGCCTTCGTTCACGCGCCTTCGCTCACCTCGCACCGCAGTCGGCGGTCCGGCCCCAGGACCCGTACCGGGCCCGTGAGGGCCAGCCGGGCCGTGTGCCGGATCTCCGCGCTGGAGACCCCCAGCCGCAGTTCCAGCGCCCCCGGCTCGACGACCCGGCGGCCCGCGCGGTCGGTGAAGGCGGACAGGTCCGGGTGGAAGTGGAACGTCACGCGCCGTGCCTCGCCCGGCGCCAGTTCCAGCCGCCGGTAGCCGATCAGGCGGACGTCGGGGCGGGTCACGGACGCCACCGGGTCGTGCAGGTAGAGCTGCACCACCTCGGCGCCCGCCCGGCCGCCGGTGTTGCGGACGGTCACCGACACGTCGTACGTGCCGTCCGTACCGGAGGGACCGTCCGTACCGGAGGGACCGTCCGCACCGTCCGTGCCGATCCGGGCCTCGGGCCCCGCGAAGTCCTCCCACGCGAACTCCGTGTACGAACGGCCGTGGCCGAAGGCGTACAGCGGGGTCGGGTCCAGGTTGCTGACCTCGCCCGCCAGGCCCAGCGGCGGCTGGAGGTACGTCCACGGCTGGCCGCCCGGCAGCCGCGGCACGCTCACCGGCAGCCGCCCGGACGGATTGACGCGGCCCGACAGCACCCCCGTCACGGCCGGGCCGCCCTCCTCCCCGGGGAAGAAGGCCTGGACCACCGCGCCCAGCCTGCCCTGCCAGCGGCCGAGCGCGTACGGGCGGCCGGTCAGCAGGACCAGGACCACCGGGACGCCGGTCGCCACCAGCCGGTCCAGCAGTTCGCCCTGGCGGCCCGGCAGGTCCAGGTCCGCCACGTCGCAGCCCTCGCCGGACGTCCCGCGGCCGAACAGACCGGCCCGGTCGCCCAGGACGGCCACGCACACATCCGCCTCCGAGGCCCGCGCCACCGCCTCCGCGAAGCCCGAGTCGTCCGGGTCCGAGACCCCGCACCCCTCGGCGAAGGTGACCTTCGCGTCGGGGAGCTCGGCGCGCAGCGCCTGGAGCACCGTGGGGATGTCGATGCCCATCGGCACCTGGGGGTGGTGCGTCAGCACGTGCGAGGGGAACGAGTAGCAGCCCAGCATCGCGAGCGGGTCCGCCGCCCGGGGGCCGACGACCGCCACGCGCGCGTCGGGGGCCAGCGGCAGGACGCCGTCGGGGTTGTCCAGCAGGACCACCGACTCCTCGGCCAGGCGCCGGGCCAGCGCGCGGTTCGCCGCCGAGTCCAGGTCGACGGAGGCCGTCGGCTCCGGGGACCAGTCCTCGTCCAGCAGCCCCAGTTCGCACTTCTGGAGCAGGACGCGGCGGGCCGCCCGGTCCACCAGCTCGGCCGGGACCGCCCCCTCCCGCACGGCGGCGACCAGGTCCTGCCCGTAGCACTTCAGCGTCGGCAGCTCCACGTCGACGCCGGCCGCGAGGGCCAGCCCGGCCGCCTCGGCGGGCGAACCGGCGACCCGGTGCAGGGTCTGGAGGAAGCCGATGCCGAAGTAGTCGGCGACCACCGTGCCGGTGAAGCCCCACTCCTCGCGCAGGAGTCCGGTCAGCAGCCAGGGGTCGGCCGAGGCGGGCACGCCGTCCGTCTCGTTGTACGCCGCCATCACGCTGCGCGCCCCGCCTTCGCGCAGCGCCATCTCGAAGGGCGGCAGCGTGATGTCGGCGAGCTCGCGCAGGCCCGCGCGGACCGGCGCCAGGTTGCGGGCGCCCACCGAGGACGCGTACCCGGCGAAGTGCTTGAGCGTGGCGACGATCCCGGCCGACTCCAGGCCGCGCACATAGGCGCTGCCGACCGTGCCGACCAGGTACGGGTCCTCGCCGATCGTCTCCTCGACCCGTCCCCAGCGGGGGTCGCGGACCACGTCCAGGACCGGGGCCAGGCCCTGGTGCACGCCCACCGAGCGCAGGTCGCGGCCGATGTGCCGGGCCATCTCCTCGACCAGCGGCGGGTCGAAGCTCGCTCCCCAGGCCAGCGGTACGGGGTACGCGGTGGCGTGCCAGGCCGTGAAGCCGGCCAGGCACTCCTCGTGGGTGACGGCCGGGATGCCGAAGCGGCCGGCCGCGGCGATCCGGCGCTGGGCCACGGCCAGGGCCCGGGCGCCGAGGTCCGGGTCGACGGGGGCGGTGCCGAAGGGGCGGGTGAGCTGGCCAAGGCCGAGGGTGATCAGCTCGGCGTAGTCGTCGGCGGAGTGGCCGTCGGTCATGTCGTGCTGGTGCGGGGCGACCCCGTCGCCGGCGGTGTCGGCTCCCACCCACACTCCGTAGAGCTGGGCGGTCTTCTCCTCCAGGGTCATCCGGGCCAGGAGGTCGTCGACGCGGGCGGCGGCGGACCGAGCGGGGTCACGCCAGGGGGCGGTGGTCATGGAGCTCCACTCGGTAGGAGGTGTTCGGGGATGCTGGTGACGCCGGTGCCGAAGACGCAGTCCGAATGTTTCGATATGCAATCCGAATGTTCCGGGAACCTATGGTGCGACAGGGGGTTCGTCAAGAGGTCGCGTAGGGATACGATCGCCGCCATGACAGCCCCGGAGCCTGCCGAAGCCCAGATGACAGGGCGGTCCAGCCGGACCGCGACGCTCGCCGAGATCGCCCGCGAGGCCGGCGTGTCGGCGCCGACTGTTTCGAAGGTCCTCAACGGCCGTGCCGACGTCGCCCCGGCCACCCGCAATCGGGTGGAAGAACTGCTGCGCGTCCACGGCTACCGGCGCCGCCGGGCCGAGGCCAGCCGCTCGCCGCTGATCGACCTGGTCTTCCACGAGCTGGAGAGCGCCTGGGCGATGGAGGTCATCCGAGGCGTGGAGAACGTGGCCCGGGACGCCGGGCTGAGCGTCGTGCTGAGCGAGAGCGCGGGCCGGCTCACCCCGGGGCGGACCTGGGCCGACCAGGTCGCCGCCCGCCGCCCGTACGGCGTCATCCTCGTCCTGTCCGGGCTCGACGAGTCCCAGCGCGCCCTGCTGACCAGCAGGTCCATCCCGTTCGTGGTGATGGACCCGGCCGGCGACCCGGGCGCCGACGTGCCGTCCATCGGCGCCACCAACTGGCAGGGCGGCCTCGCCGCCACCCGGCACCTGATCGACCTCGGGCACACCCGCATCGGCGCGATCAGCGGACCGGCCACCATGATGTGCAGCCGCGCCCGGGTGGACGGCTACCGGGCCGCCCTGGAGACGGCCGGTCTGCCCGTCGACGGGGGGCTGATCAGGGCGGGCGACTTCCACCACGACGCCGGATACCGGCTCGGCCGCGAACTGCTGAGCCGGCCGGACCGGCCCACCGCCGTCTTCGCCGGCAACGACCTCCAGGCGCTCGGGCTCTACGAGGCCGCCCGCGAGCTGGGGCTGCGCATCCCGGACGACCTCAGCGTGGTCGGGTTCGACGATCTGCCGGTGGCGCGCTGGGTGGGGCCGCCGCTGACGACCGTACGGCAGCCGCTGACCGAGATGGCGGAGGCGGCGGCCCGGCTGGTGCTGGAGCTGGCGCGCGGTGAGGGGGCGCAGGCGGCGACCCGGGTGGAGCTGGCCACCAGCCTGGTGGTGCGGTCCAGCACCGCGGCCCCCGCGGCCCCCGCGGCCCCCGCGGATCCGGCGGACCGGGCGGCCGCCGCGGATCCCGCGGCTCCTGAGGTTCCCTCGGAACCCGCAACCTCTGCGGAACCCGCAACGCCTGCGGATCCCGAGGCTCCTGCGGATCCTGTGGCCGGAAGTTGACGTATTGACGGGTGAGGCCGGTGCCTCCACACTCCACCGAAGTCAATCGGCTGGACGACCGAAACTTTCGGAGGCACCCGCAATGAGAACCTCCAGATCGTCATCGTTACGCACCCGGCTCGCCGCCCTGCTCACCGGCGTCACCGCCGTCGGCGCCCTGCTCGCCGCCGGCATGACGTCCGCCCAGGCCGCCGACACGCCCCTGCGCGACCTCGCGGCCGCCAAGGGCAAGGTCGTCGGTACGGCGGTCACCGGCTCCAAGCTCACCGGCAGCTACGGCGACATCGCCGGGGCCCAGTTCGGTTCGCTCACCCCGGGCAACGCCATGAAGTGGGGGTCGGTCGAGCCGACCCAGGGCACCTTCAACTGGGCCGAGGCCGACCAGATCGTCGCCTTCGCGCAGGCGCACAACCAGCAGGTGCGCGGTCACACCCTGGTCTGGCACAGCCAGAACCCGAGCTGGCTGACCAACGGCAGCTGGACGGCCGCCCAGCTCGGCACCCTGCTCCAGAACCACATCAGCACCGAGGTCGGCCGCTACCAGGGCAAGATCACCGCCTGGGACGTGGTCAACGAACCCTTCAACGAGGACGGCACCTACCGTTCGACCCTCTGGTACAACGGCCTCGGCGCCGACTACATCGCCAGCGCCCTGACCTGGGCGCGGGCCGCCGACCCGGCCGCCAAGCTGTACATCAACGACTACAACGTCGAGGGCGTCAACGCCAAGAGCACCGCCCTGTACAACCTGGTCAAGTCCCTGAAGGAGCGCGGTGTCCCGATCGACGGCGTCGGCCTCCAGGCCCACCTGATCCTCGGCCAGGTGCCGGCCACGCTCCAGCAGAACATCCAGCGCTTCGCCGACCTCGGCGTCGACGTGGCGATCACCGAGCTGGACATCCGGATGGCGCTGCCGGCCGACAGCACGAAACTGGCCCAGCAGGCCGCCGACTACAAGGCGGTCACCGCCGCCTGCGTGGCCGTGACGCGCTGCGTCAACCTGACCGTCTGGGGCTTCACCGACTCCGACTCCTGGGTCGACAGCACCTTCCCGGGGTACGGGGCGGCGACCCTGTATGACGCGAACTACGCCCCGAAGCCCGCGTACTACGGAGTCGCCGAGGCGCTCGGCGGGACGACTACCACGCCACCGCCCTCCACCGGCGCCTGCACGGCCACGTACAGCGTGGTCAACCAGTGGAACACCGGCTTCACCGGCCAGGTGAAGATCGCTTGTTCCGGCGCCTCGCTCTCCTCCTGGAAGGCGGTCTGGACGTACGGCGCGGGGCAGCAGATCACCCAGGCCTGGAACGCGACCTGCACCCAGTCCGGCGCGGCCGTCTCGTGCGCGAACGCCTCCTACAACGGGTCGGTCCCGGACGGTGGTTCGGTGACGTTCGGGTTCAACGCGTCCTGGAGCGGGAGCAATCCGCTGCCCACGGTGACACTGGGCTGAGACGGCACTGAACTCGTCCTGAGAAAAGTGAGATTTTCTGAAGAAAACTGCCCCAGACAAGCCCGTTGTAATAATTCGGACTTACGTTCCTCTGCGTGACCGGACACGACGAGAAACAGGACTGGGACACGGGCAGACGCGGAGGCCGGCGGTCGATCGTCCTGAGGGCCGCCGGCCTCACCCTCGCGGGCGCCCTGGTGCTCGGCGTCGCGGCGACGGGCTGGGTCTACTGGCACCTGAACAACAACATCAAGAGCGTCGACATCAACAGCGCGCTCGGCGACGACCGCCCGGCCAGGGCGGTGGCCGCGTCCACGCCCACGCCCGGCGGGTCGGCGTCCCCCTCGGCCGCCGCCTCCGCGCCGGCGACCGGGGCGCTGAACATCCTCGTGCTGGGCTCGGACTCGCGCAGCGGCGCCGAGAACGAGGAACTCGGCGGCGGCAGCAGCTCCGGCGCCCGCTCCGACACGGCGATGGTCGTGCACCTCGACGCGGGGCGCACCACGGCCACCGTGGTCAGCATCCCGCGCGACACCCTCGTCACCCGTCCGTCCTGCCCGCTGTCGTCGGGCCGCTCGACCGCGGTGGCCTACGGCACGATGTTCAACAGCGCGTACGCGGTGGGCGGTCCGGTCTGCGCGGTGAAGACCGTCGAGTCGATCACCGGCGTACGGATGGACCACTACATCGAGATCGACTTCTCCGGCTTCGCGAAACTGGTCGACGCGCTCGGCGGAGTCACCGTCACCACCGACGAGGACATCGACGACGACGACAGCCATCTGCACCTCGCGGCGGGCACCCACCACCTGGACGGCAAGCAGGCACTCGCCCTGGCCCGCACCCGGCACGGCATAGGCGACGGCAGCGACCTCGGCCGCATCGGCCTCCAGCAGAAGCTGGTGAAGGCGCTGCTGGAGCAGATCGCCTCGATCGACCTGCTGACCGACCCCACCCAGCTCTACGGGGTCGCCGACGCCGTCACCGGCAGCCTGACCACCGACACCGGACTCGACTCGCTGGGCGAGCTCACCGACCTGGGCGAGAGCCTGAAGGGCCTGGCGGCCGACCGGGTCGAGACGGTGATGATGCCGGTGGTGACCGCCCCGTCGGACCCCAACCGGGTGGTGGCCAGGGAACCGGCGGCGAGCGAGCTGTGGGAGTCCCTGCGGTAGGTCCTGCCGCTCGGATCGCACCGCTGACCTGCGGAAACACACCCTCGAGAAAATTCTTCGAAGAATTTCGGCGACCGTGTCGATCCGGCCGTCCCCTGTTCGACGCACAGGTGAGAGGTGGGGAAGGCCCCCGCCCGGGAGACTCGGCACCGTACGGGTCGCCCACCGCCGTGAGGAGTCACCATGCCCCGCTTCCTTTCGCTCGTGCAGATCGACGAGTCCACCGCGCCCGCCGAGGGACCCAGCCCCGAGCTGATGCAGCGGATGGGCGAACTGATCGAGGAGATCACCAAGGCCGGCGTCATGCTCCAGACCGAGGGCCTGACGCCCAGCGCGCAGGGCAAGCGCGTCCACTACGCGGGCGGGGAACTGTCCGTGACCGACGGGCCCTTCACCGAGGCCAAGGAGGTCGTCGGCGGCTACGCCATCATGCAGTGCAAGGACATGGCCGAGGCCGTCGAGTGGACCAAGCGCTTCCTGAAGGTGCACGAGGACTTCTGGACGGTGACCTGCGAGGTACGCCAGATCGCCGAGGGCTGAGCGGTTCCGCACTGGGCCTTGTCAGTGCGGGGGTGTTCGATGGGGGGTTGTGAGCTCGCAACCCCCCGCCGATCCGCGCGGCGCCATCGAGACCGTCTTCCGTCTGGAGTCCCCCCGCGTCATCGCCGCCGCCACCCGGATCGTGCGTGACGTCGGCATCGCGGAGGAGCTCGCCCAGGACGCCCTGGTCGCGGCCCTCGAGCAGTGGCCGCGGGACGGGGTGCCCGACAACCCGGGCGCCTGGCTCGTCACCACCGCCCGCCGCCGCGCCGTCGACCTGGTCCGCCGCCGGGAGAACTACGCCCGCAAGCTCGCGGAGATCGGCCGCGACCTGGAGACCACGGTACCGGCGCAGGAGCCCGCCGACCCGGACGACATCGACGACGACCTGCTCCGGCTGGTCTTCACGGCCTGCCACCCGGTGCTGTCCGCCGAGGCCCGTACCGCCCTCACCCTGCGTCTGCTCGGCGGGCTGAGTACGGCCGAGATCGCCCGAGCCTTCCTCACCCCGGAGCCGACGGTCGCCCAGCGCATCGTCCGCGCGAAACGGACCCTCGCCACCAGGAACGTCGCCTTCGAGGTGCCGAGCGGACCCGACCGCGAGGCCCGCCTCGGCTCGGTCCTCGACGTCATCTACCTGATCTTCAACGAGGGGTACGCGGCCACCGCCGGGGACGACTGGCTGCGCCCGGCGCTGTGCGAGGACGCCCTGCGGCTCGCCCGGCAGCTCGCGGCCTTGATGCCCAAGGAGCCGGAGGCGCACGGCCTCGCGTCCCTGCTGGAGTTCCAGGCCTCCCGCACCGCTTCCCGCACCGGCCCCGACGGCGAGCCGATCCTGCTCAAGGACCAGAACCGCCGCCGCTGGAACCGGATGCTCCTCGCCCGCGGTGTCGACGCCCTCGCCCGGGCCGACGCCGTCGCCACCGGCGTCCCCGGCCCGTACGTCCTCCAGGCCACGATCGCCGCCTGCCACGCCCACGCCCACACCTACGAGGACACCGACTGGCGGGCCATCGCGACCCTGTACGGTCTGCTCGCCGTCCGCGCCCCCTCCCCGGTCGTCGAGCTCAACCGCGCGGTGGCCGTGTCGATGGCGGACGGCCCGGCCCCGGCCCTGGAGATCGTCGACGCCCTGGCCGCCGAACCCGCCCTGCGGGACTACCACCTGCTGCCGAGCGTCCGGGGGGACCTCCTGGCCCGGCTGGGCCGCACGGCGGAGGCACGCACGGAGTTCGCCAGGGCGGCCGCCCTGGCCCGCAACGAGCGCGAACGACGGCTGCTACGACGCCGAGCAGACGAACCCACACCCTGACGGCACAACGCCCTGACGGCACAACGCCCTGAGGTGGACGGCGCCCTGAAGGGGCGCGGGGAACTGCGCGACCGGCCACGACGGCCCCGCAGCCGACCGCCGGCCGACGCCCGGGACGGCACGTTGAAGCCCCACGGCGCGGTCGACCGCCCTGAAGGGGCGCGGGGAACTGCGCGACCGGCCACGACGGCCCCGCAGCCGACCGCCGGCCCGCGCACCGCCGGGAAGGCCCTAGGCCGGACGGCCGATCAGCATCGTCGGCGCCCCCGCCACCCGGGTGAGGAACACCGTCGCCGCGTTCGGCCCCTGCGGTTTGACCTTGCGGCGCAGTTCCTCCGGTTCCACCGCCGACCCGCGCTTCTTGACGGTCAGCACCCCGACCTCCCGCTCCCGCAGCAGCGCCTTCAGCCGCTTGACGCTGAAGTGGAGCTGGTCGGTGATCTCGTACGCCGAGGCGTACTCCGTCGGGCGCAGTTCGTCCGACGTCACGTACGCGATCGTCTCGTCGACGAGGCCGCCACCGACCTCCTCGGCCACCTCGGCCACCAGATGGGCACGGATGACGGCGCCGTCGGGCTCGTACAAGTAGCGTCCGACGGAACGGACTTCGGGGTCGGGCAGACCGCGGGAGAGCAGGGTGCGCGGGCCGGGCAGCAGGGTGGAGCGCACCGCGCCCGGGCTCGTCCCGAACCACAGCACCGCCTCCTTCACGTCCCCGCCGTCCGAGATCCACTCGGCCTCCGCCTCGGCGGGCACGGCCTCGTGCGGAATGCCGGGCGCGACCTTCAGCGCGGCGCGCGGGGCCGCCATGGCCGTCCGCACCGCCCAGGACAGCGGCGGCGAGTACGCCTCCGGATCGAAGATGCGGCCGCGTCCGCCCCGGCGCGCCGGGTCCACGAAGACGGCGTCGTACGACGACACGTCCACCTCCGTGACGTCCGCCTCCCGCACCTCGATCAGGTCGGCGAGCCCCAGCGCGTCGGCGTTCGCGCGCGCCACGGCCGCCGTCACCGGGTCGCGGTCCACGGCCAGGACCCGGATGCCGGCGCGGGCGAGCGCGATCGCGTCGCCGCCGATGCCGCAGCACAGGTCCGCGACCGAGGTCACGCCGAGTTCCGCGAACCGCCGCGCGCGGTAGCCGGCCACCGTCGCCCGGGTGGACTGTTCCACCCCGTTGGGCGTGAAGAACATCCGCCGCGCGTCCTCGGCCGCGAACTTCGCCGCCGCCCGCTGCCGCAGGCGTGCCTGGCCGAGCGCCGCCGACACCAGGTCGGCGGGGTGCTCGCGGCGGAGCCGGGTGGCGACGGCGAGTTCGTCGGCCGGGGCGGTGTCGCGGACCTCGTGGAGGAGGGCGCGGCCTTCGGGCGTGAGGAGGGCGTGCAGGTCGTTCACCGGCTCATTGTGGGCCAGTCGGTGGACGGCGCGCCTCCGGTGGCGGTGTCGGGCCCGGTCGGCGGTCGTGGGCTGGGAGGATCCGACATCATGCGAGTAGTCGTACAAGCTGAAAAAAATGGTTTTGTTTGGACTTTGAAGAACTCCCGGATCTCTCGGGGCTCCCGCGCCTGCCGGGTCTCCCACGCCTGCCGGGTCTCCCGCGCCTGCCGGGTCTCCCGGATCCGCGGCGGTGTCGCCGTGCTCGCCGTCGCCGCCGTCGCCTCGGGCTGTGTCCGGGGCGGCGAGCCCGCCCAGGTGCGCCCGGCCCCCGGACAGCAGGGGCTCCAGGCACCCCCGGCCCGCGCCCTCGACGCCTACGCGGGCCGGTTGCGCGCCGAGTACGCGGCACGGGTGGCCGCGGCCCGGCGCTGGGGTCCGGCCACGGTCCCGCTGACGCCCCCGGCGCCACCCGCGAGGAAGCCGCGGATCACCGCGCGCGCCGGTTTCGAGGTCGACGGCCAGGAGGAGCGGGACCTGCCCCCGGTCTTCACCACGATCCCCACCAAGAAAAAAATCCTCTTCCTCACCATCGACGACGGCGCCGAGAAGGACCCGGCGTTCCTGCGCATGATGAGCGAGCTGAAGATCCCGTACACCGCCTTCCTCAGCGACTACCTGATCAAGGACGACTACGGCTACTTCAGGAAGATGCAGCGCAACGGGGTGGTCCTCGACAACCACACCCTGCACCACCCCTACCTCCCCGGGTTGTCGTACGAGCGGCAGAAGCAGGAGATCTGCGGCATGCAGGACGTGATCGAGCGTCAGTACGGCAGGCGCCCGACCGTCTTCCGCCCGCCGTACGGCAACTACAACCGGGACACCCTGGTCGCCGCGAAGGCCTGCGGCATCAAGTACGCCCCGATCTGGGACGAGGAGGTCTTCGCCGACCACTGGGAGTACCGCGAGTGGGACCAGGACCTGCACCCCGGCGACATCGTCCTGACCCACTTCCGGGGCCGCTCCGACTGGCGGGGCACCATGCCCGACATGATCCGCCGGTTCCTGAAGAAGGTGACCGACAAGGGGTACGCGGTGGCCCGCCTGGAGGACTACCTGTGAGGCTGCGGGCACTGACCGCGGGAGTGCTGGCGTCGGCGGTGCTGCTGCTCACCGGCTGCGCCCAGTCCGTCGACCCGATCGAACGGCTGGGCAAGAAGGCGGCGCAGCGGGTACGGCCGCACGGCCCGGCCGCTCCGCAGGCGTACCGCCACTGGGGTCTCTCGGCCCCGCTGGCCCCGGCCCCCCGGCGGGCGGCCCGGCCGCTCACCGCCACCGCACCGGGCCTGCCCGAGGTGGTCGACCGGGTCAGGACCCACGACCGGGTCGTCTTCCTCACCTACGACGACGGCGCCGAACGCGACCCGCGCTTCGTCGACATGGTCCGCGAACTGCGGCTCCCGGTCAGCATGTTCCTCACCGACAGCGTCGCCGGACCGGGGTACGGCCACTTCGCCCGGCTGCGCTCGGTCGGTGCGAGCATCCAGAACCACACCCTCGACCACCCCTCCCTGCGCGGACTGCCCTATCGCGGCCAGCGTGCCGAGATCTGCGGGCAGCAGGAGAAGCTCAGGACCCGCTTCGGCCTGCGTCCGCGGCTGTTCCGGCCGCCCTACGGGACGTACGACCACGCCACCCTGCGGGCCGCCGCCGGGTGCGGCATCTCGACGGTGGTGCTGTGGCGGGTGTCGATGGGCACGGCCGGCCTGAGGTACGCCCGGGGTCCGCACCGGCTGCTCTCCGGCGACATCGTGGCCATCAGCCCGGACGAGACCCAGGCCCCGAGCCTCGGAAGGCGCACCACCCACCTGCTGCGCCGGATCCAGGAACAGGGACTGACGGTGGCTCGGCTGGAGGACTACCTGTAGTCGACTACCTGTAGTCCGGCCGCGCGCACCGCCCACCGGACCCCGCGCCGCCGAGCCCCGGATCGCCGTCGGCCGGGCGCGAAAAATCACGCCGCGCCGTCCGCAATTGGCACTCCGCTTGACCGAGTGCTAATCGCGGTCATAGTCTCGGCTCTGGCACTCCTCCCTGGAGAGTGCCAACACGCGACGGGCAGGTCCGGCACCCGCGACGACGGATCCACCTGGTCGCCACCTCAGACAGTTAACCCCGTGAGATCTCCGAAGGGGGAGGTCGGATCGTGACGACCACCAGCTCCAAGGTTGCCATCAAGCCGCTCGAGGACCGCATTGTGGTCCAGCCGCTGGACGCCGAGCAGACCACGGCCTCTGGCCTGGTCATCCCGGACACTGCCAAGGAGAAGCCCCAGGAGGGCGTCGTCCTGGCCGTGGGCCCGGGCCGCTTCGAGAACGGCGAGCGTCTTCCGCTCGACGTCAAGACCGGCGACATCGTGCTGTACAGCAAGTACGGCGGCACCGAGGTGAAGTACAACGGCGAGGAGTACCTCGTCCTCTCGGCTCGCGACGTCCTCGCGATCATCGAGAAGTAGTCACCTCGCTTCCTCGCGAAGCGCTTTGTATTTGAACTGCGCCCCTGGCCCCCGCGACCATTAATCAGCCGGGCGTCGGGGGCGCAGTCGTTCACCCTGATTCACCTCGAGATTTCCGAGAGGGCAAACGCTCCCATGGCGAAGATCCTGAAGTTCGACGAGGACGCCCGTCGCGCCCTCGAGCGCGGCGTCAACAAGCTTGCCGACACGGTCAAGGTGACGATCGGCCCCAAGGGCCGCAACGTCGTCATCGACAAGAAGTTCGGCGCCCCGACCATCACCAACGACGGCGTGACCATCGCCCGCGAGGTCGAGCTCGACGACCCGTACGAGAACCTCGGCGCCCAGCTGGTGAAGGAGGTCGCCACCAAGACGAACGACGTCGCGGGTGACGGCACCACCACCGCCACGGTGCTCGCCCAGGCGCTCGTGCGCGAGGGCCTGAAGAACGTCGCCGCCGGCGCTTCCCCGGCTTCCCTGAAGAAGGGCATCGACGCCGCGGTCAAGGCCGTCTCCGAGGACCTGCTCGCCTCGGCCCGCCCGATCGACGAGAAGTCCGACATCGCCGCCGTGGCCGCGCTGTCCGCCCAGGACCAGCAGGTCGGCGAGCTCATCGCCGAGGCGATGGACAAGGTCGGCAAGGACGGTGTCATCACCGTCGAGGAGTCCAACACCTTCGGTCTCGAGCTGGACTTCACCGAGGGCATGGCCTTCGACAAGGGTTACCTGTCGCCGTACTTCGTGACGGACCAGGAGCGCATGGAGGCCGTCCTGGAGGACCCCTACATCCTCATCAACCAGGGCAAGATCTCCTCCATCCAGGACCTGCTGCCGCTGCTGGAGAAGGTCATCCAGACCAACTCCTCGAAGCCGCTGCTGATCATCGCCGAGGATGTCGAGGGCGAGGCCCTGTCGACCCTGGTCGTCAACAAGATCCGCGGCACGTTCAACGCCGTCGCCATCAAGGCGCCCGGCTTCGGTGACCGCCGCAAGGCGATGCTGGAGGACATGGCGATCCTCACCGGCGCCACGGTCATCTCCGAGGAGGTCGGCCTCAAGCTCGACCAGGCCGGCATCGACGTGCTGGGCTCGGCCCGCCGCGTCACCGTCACCAAGGACGACACCACGATCGTCGACGGTGCCGGCAAGACCGAGGACGTCCACGGTCGCGTCAACCAGATCAAGGCCGAGATCGAGAACACCGACTCCGACTGGGACCGCGAGAAGCTCCAGGAGCGCCTCGCGAAGCTGGCCGGCGGCGTGTGCGTGATCAAGGTCGGCGCCGCCACCGAGGTGGAGCTGAAGGAGAAGAAGCACCGTCTGGAGGACGCCATCTCCGCGACCCGCGCCGCGGTCGAGGAGGGCATCGTCTCCGGTGGTGGCTCCGCGCTCGTCCACGCCGCCAAGGTCCTCGAGGGCAACCTCGACAAGACCGGCGACGAGGCCACCGGTGTCGCCGTGGTCCGCCGCGCGGTCGTCGAGCCGCTGCGCTGGATCGCCGAGAACGCCGGCCTGGAGGGCTACGTCATCACCTCCAAGGTCGCCGACCTCGACAAGGGCCAGGGCTTCAACGCCGCCACCGGTGAGTACGGCGACCTGGTCAAGGCCGGCGTCATCGACCCGGTGAAGGTCACCCGCTCCGCCCTGGAGAACGCCGCCTCCATCGCCTCCCTCCTGCTGACGACCGAGACCCTGGTCGTCGAGAAGAAGGAAGAGGAGCCGGCCGAGGCAGGCCACGGCCACGGCCACTCCCACTGACGCACTCCGGTGACCCGGACGGGCCCTGACCCACCGTCGGCGTCCACCCGACAGGACTGACGCCGACGGCTTCAAGCCCGACCACTTCGCCCCGCCGCGACATCTCGCGGCGGGGCGAAGTGCTGCCGGAGGGGTCTGCACAGTTCATCCGCGGCCACTTGCGTCGGCCCCTGTCCCGGCGTGACTGGGCGAGCCCACGTACCCCGGTTCACTCCTGCCCCGAAGACTTCGCATTGGCAAGACCGGTAACCTCCCCGATACCGTCAGTTATAGCCAGGAGTTTGAGGGGGACAGAACGTGAGGACCGCCAACCCGGACGACCTGGAGCGACTCGCCGAACTTCTGGATGGGCGAGGAGGTGTTCAGGACAAGCTCGATGAAGCTTTCACCAGAGCCTCCAGGCTTGGCGTCTCCAGCCAGTTGACGGCTCTCAAACCCTTACGGAACTGGGTGACCGACACGGCGCCCGACCTTCGCAAGCGGGCGGGCTTCGCCCGGCTGGAAAGCGGTGATCCGGAGGCGGGTCTCTACTGGGCCGGTTTCACCGCCGAGGACATTCGAAAGCGCAAGGGTCAGGAGTTCTCCCCGGACCAGTTGCTGCTGGCCAACTCCGTGGCCGCGAGTGATGACCCGGCTGCCGAGTCGTTGCGTCGGGGCGACGACGAGTCGATAGACGCGTGGATCGAACGCCTTGAAGCGACCGCCTTCACGAAGATCCCCGGACTCGCGCCGCACAAGGAGACCGTCGAAGCGATCGTCGGGGCCTGCCGGGAATACACAGGTTTTACCGAGACAGTTGCGCAAAGCACCTTCATTGCGACGACCCTGACAAGGGTCCTGGTCGGCAATCGACTGCGCACGGCGTGGCGCGCGGGCGGCTGGTCACAACCCTTCCAGGACGGCGTGTACAACCTGTTGAGAAGGTCCGGCAACAGGAACCTGGTGCGGTTCGGCAGGAACGTCAGAGCTTGGTATCCGGAGCTGAAATCGCTGAATGCTCCGGGTTCGTGGCTTCCCACGAAACTCGCCGGCTTCATCTACAGGAGCCGGGGCTTCCAGCAGTTGGGAAGCTTTCCTGGCATGTCGACACTTCAGACCTGGGCCAGCAGCAGGGGGTGGAACAGGCTGGCCGGCGCCAGATTCATGGATATGGGCCCGAATGCGGTTGTTCGATTCATCGGTGGGAACAACGAGCTGGCGGCGGCCTTCGGAGGGACCACGCATGCCGGCGTCGCCGCCAGGGCCGCCAGCGCCAACCTCTTCAGGGTCGCCGGCAATGCGTACACCGACGCGCGCGCCGTCCAGGGACTGGGGCGTGGAGCGGCTGTGGTCAGGGGCTTGGCCGTCACCGGCAAGGTCTCCGGCGCCTTCCGCGGCGTCGGTATTGTGAGCGGCGTCGCCTCAACCGCTATCAGCGCCAACACCGTGTATCACGACGGGTGGCCGTGGGACAACGGCAATTTCTCCACGCGGGAGAAGGGTGCCTCCTATGTCGCGGACGTCGCCGAAACCGGGTTCAACGCCTCACTGACGGCTGCCACCATCGCGCCTAACCCCATCACCATCGGAGCGACCGTCGTGTTCGGCGCCGTCTACGCGGGTGCCAAGGTAGTTCAGCACTGGGATGGCATAAAGAAGGGCGCGGGTGAAGCGCTGGACGCAGTCGGTAGTGCAGCTGAGGAAGCCGTGACAGACCCGGTCGGCACGGCCAAGGAGGTCGGCCACGCGTTGAATCCGAAGAACTGGTTCTGAGCCATCGACAGAATGACCGGCGCGGGTCGCAGTGTTGTTCGACTGCGGCGCCCCGCACCGGGCCAACTCCTCACTCCTGGGCCGGGGTCTCCTCGGTGCCGAACAGATCAGACTTGTCTGGGAGAAGATCTGTGATCTTCTCCCAGATCTCGCCGTTCCTTCTGTGGACCAGTCGTAGCCGGCTCTCGGGCCCGACCTGCCCATCCAGAATGGGCTCTTCAGGCTCTTCTCTCACCCAGTAGCCATGCGGTCCGCAGTCCCACACCGCAAGGGCCCGGATCATCGCCGCCCGCTCGCCCTCGTGTTTGCCGTCCCAGGCGGTCGAGATACGCCACGTGGCGTTCAAGGCCATGATGAGCTCGGTGAACTCGCTCAGTTCCGGCCCCACGGGGGTGTCGGCCTCGGTCAGCGCCTTGCGAATGAGACCCCTGGTCGCGACCTCGTCACCCTCTGCCTGATCCAGAACCGACAGCGCCGCGTCGAGAGCGCCCATCGTCGTCTCGATGCGGGAGAGCCCGGAGCGTGCCTCGTCGGCCTGCAGGTTGACCATGCGTGCCAGCTCCCAGACCAGACTGTGCGGGGCGATGGGGGTGTACTCGGACTCCTCGTCCCCGGGCCAGCCCTCGTGAGCGATCACCGCATTCCGCCCGACGACGACCCCGTGGTTGACAGTGCCGTGTGCCCCTGTGATCTCCACGGTGACCAGGACCAGCGGAGCGGCCAGAGCGCCGAGAAGATCCCTGAGGATCGGCGCAAACTCACCCTCCTCGCCGACCAGTCCGATCTGCATGAGTTCGCCCAGCGAGGACCACAGCTCGTCGGGCGGATTCTCGCCTTCCAGGAGATGTCCGAATACCGCTATGTGGCGGTCCGTCAACCGGAATCGCATTCGGGAGCTGTCAAAGGAAGGCATGGGAATGTCTTCACCTCAGTCTTTCGTGACGAAGGCTCCAGGGTTTTCCCGACGCGCGCGTTGCCCGTTCGGGGGGCCGCGGCACATGATCCCACGGCTACCGCAAGCCACGTCGCTTCCGAAGCCACCAGGCTCTCCGGCGGCCCGCCTCGGGTGTTCGCAATGGGTGTGGTGTCTCGTCGAGGCGCGGCGGGGGCGGCCCGCAGGAGTCACCGACGGCTGTCCGTACCGCCATCTTCGCTATGGAGCGGGCTACTTGAGCACGATGGAGCGCTCCGGCTCCGTACGGCTGCATCACGACACTGTCATGTGGCACCGATACCCTTGGCTCGCTGCATTGTGAAAACGGCAGAGGGAGTCCGCAACCATGTTCGGCAAGCGTAAGACGCAGGAGCAGGAGCCTCCTGTGCCCGCCGTCGACTGGAGGGACGTTCGCCACTTCACCATCGGCAGGACCGAGCGATCCGTCATCCACGGTGGGAAGCCGCAGCTCGGGCGGCTCGCCGTGAGGGTTCCCCGCAAGGCGAAAGACGTTCGCACCTATGCGCCCTGTGCCTACTTCCGAACCGACTCACCGCTCAATCCAGTGGATGATCCCATCCTCTACGAAGACGCGGAGGCCCAGCGGATTCTCTGCGCACTCGGTGATCCTGCCGAGGTCGGCAAGGAGGTGCACCGCACCGTTCAGGACGGTGCGAAGCGTGTGATCGGTACGATCTGCCGGGTTCCTTCCTCGAACAGGCTGGCCCAGCACACCTGGCGCATAGAGCAGCCGGACCGTCCCGGGATCGCGGGTCGGAGCCAGTGGTCCCTGGCGAACAACAGCCCGAAGGGACTCGCACTGCGCGGGCTCGAATCGACACTCAATCTCATCCTGGAGGGGGCGGCGGACGGGGACACCCCGGTCTCGAAGGGCCGCACACTCGAGTGGAGAGCCGAAGACGAGTTGGTCATGGTGTCCAAGGGGATCTCGGAGATCGACAGCAGCGTCGACATCTCGATCAAGGTGGGCTGGCTGGACCGCCGCTTGGCCTTCGCCTTCGCCATGGTCGCGGACTTTCCCCTGTAGTCAGCGGAGTGGCAGCCCGCCACACCGTTCTCTGCGCAGCGACGTCGGAATCGTCAGTCCCCGTACCGCATCAGGAACCTGACTGGTTCTGCGAGGGCTGTCCTGGCTCCTTCCTCGTCCGCCAGTCGCGCCGCGAGGGTGGCTTCTGCGAGGCGTTGGGGCAGGGCTTCGGCGAATTTCAGGCCGCGTACGGCTTGGGCGTCCACCTCCGGCAGTGTGAGTCCCGCTTCGGTGTCGGCCACTGCCGCCCGCCAGCTCTGAGGGGTCAGATCGTCGCGCAGCCGGATGTAGCGGTCGTCGATCTGCCGGTGTCGCAGGTTCACGGTTGAAAGGCACGCGGCGAGGGTGGCGTTCGCACGATGACCGGCCCAGGTCCACCACCGCACATCGCCGTCGTCCCGTCGGGTGATGACGGTCCCGGCCGGGTGCACCACGTCCAGATGCGTCTCCCGTGCCTCCGCGAGCTTCGCCTGCGCCCGGCGGGTGAGGAGTACCGGAGGATCACTGCCGAGCAGCACCTCACGGGCGGCCCGGGTCAGCATGTAGGAGCGCACCCGGATCGACCCGAACCCGCTCCATTTGGCACGCCCGCCCTCGTCCACGGGCTCCACGAAACAGCGCCTGCGCCGCCAGTCGATGTACGTCACCAGCCAACTGCGGCCCGCCAGAAGCAGCTTCCGCGGGCCGTCGACCTCCTCGGTGAGCAGGTCCGGGTCGGTGCGGCCGATCTCGGTGCGGCCGCTGAGCACCGTGAACTCCGGTGGCGCGGTGAACGACGCCGTCAGGTTCATGAAGTGCCGGTGACCGAAGCGGCGTTCGGCCTCGGGCCCGATGAACAGCGTGCCTCCGTCGCGCTCCAGGTAGCCCTGTTCCACGAGGTGCCTCACGATGGGCTCGGCGGCGCTCCCGAACGGTCCGAGACCGCCCCACCATTCCTGCCAGAGGTTCTCGCCGACCCGGTGCTCCTGAAGGCACAGGGCGAGGATCTGCTGGGCGACGAGGTGACGTGGTTCGGGTGGAGCGTTGACCGGCTCCACCCAGCCACGCGACCAGGCCAGCAACAGGGCTGCGGTGGACAGGAATCCCGTGTCGGTGAGGGCCAGGAACAGACAGTTGCGCGTGGTGCCGGGCCGCCGCCCGGTGCGGCCGAGGCGTTGCAGGAACGAGGCCACCGTGGCCGGCGCGTCGAGCTGGATCACCCGGTCCAGGTCCCCGACGTCGATGCCCAGCTCCAGTGTGCTGGTCGAGACGATCACGCAGTCCCGGGCCTCGGCGAAGGCCTCCTCCGCGCGCCGCCGTTCGTCGGCGGAGAGCGAGGCATGGGAGAGGAACGTGGTGACACCGCGGAGCCGGAGCTGCTCACCCAGTTCCTCGACGGTGCGTCGGGTCTCGCAGAACACCAGGCGTTTCTCGCCCCGGTGCAGAGCCGCGATGACCATGGCCGCGTTGGCGACGGAACCGACGTAGTCCAGCTCGATGTCGCCCGGCGGCGTGCTCGCTGCCGCCGGGGACAGCGTGGTCTCAGGGACGGGAAGCGACACCCCGGGTGCGATGACCTGCCCCGGCCGCCGTCCGTGGCCGGAGCCCTGGAGCCAGTCCAGCAGTTCGTGCGGATTGCCGACGGTGGCGGACAGACCGACCCGCTGCACCGGCCGCTCCACGATCTTCTGGAGCCGTTCCAGCACGGCGAGCAGATGCCAGCCGCGGTCGTCGCCCGCGAAGGCGTGCACCTCGTCGACCACCACGCTGTGCACTCCGGAGAAGAACGCCCCGTGGTCCACGTGCGTGCTGACCAGCATGGCCTCCAGCGACTCGGGCGTCGTCAGCAGCAGATCCGGACGTTGGGCGAGAATGCGGCGGCGCCGGGTGGAGGCGATGTCGCCGTGCCACAGCTCCGCAGTCCGCCCCACCCAGCCCGCGTACGTCTCCAGGCGGGGATGCAGATTGTTGAGGAGGGCCTTGAGCGGGGTGACGTACAGGATGCCCGTGCCCTTCCACCCGTGCCGCTGGGCGCGGGTGAGCAGGGGGAAGGCGGCGGCCTCGGTCTTGCCTCCGGCGGTGGGGGCCAGCAGTACGGCGTCCTGCCCGGACAGCAGTGGACCGATCGCCTCCTCCTGGAGCGGCCGCAGGGAGCGCCAGCCGAGTGAGTTGACGATGTGATGGGTGAGGATCGGGTCGAGCAGGTCCAGCGCGTCGGCACTCACGGCAGCTCCAGCTCCCCGTCACTCGTGTTCACGGCAGCTCCAGCTCCACGTCACCGGCGCTCGCGGCGGCGTTGCGCTCCACCTCGTCGAGTTCCGAGGCGTTCACCGTGAGCGTGTAGTGGACGCGGGGGTCGAAGTCGTCGAACGTGTCGATCCGGTCCAGAACGTCGGCCACCAGTTTCCGCAGATACAGCCGTGGAGCGATGCCCGCCTTGCCGCCGAGCGAACCGGTGACCGCCCGCGCCAGGTCGTCGAGGTAGGCGTTGTCGGCGCGCGCGGCGATCCGCTCGGGGTGTTTGGCCGTGGCCTCGTACACCCCGCGCACGTTGCGGCCCAGACGGCCGAGGGATGCCAGGTCGAAGCCGGAAAGTCGCAGTTGGACCGCGCGTGGGGAGTCGAAGCGCGGGTCGGTAGTGAAGTCGGTGGCCAGCCGCTGGGCGAGTGGCGCCAGACGCTGCACGCCCTGCTGTCCGTCGTAGAAGGCGGGGGTTCCGGTGATGACGAGGAACAGGCCGGGGAACCGTCCCGCGTCGATCTCGTCGAGCAGCTGGCGCAGCGCGTTCAGGGACTTCTCCCGTACGTCGCCGCGCACCCGCTGGAGTGTCTCGACCTCGTCGAGGACGAGCAGCAGCCCGGAGTGCCCGCAGTCGCGCAGCACGGTCAGCAGCCCCTGGAGGAACCCGAGCGCCGCGAAGTGGTCGAGGTCGCCGCGCACTCCGGCGGCGCGCTTGGCGGACGCCGCCACGGACTTCTGTCCGCCGAGCCACGCGATCAGTGCCTCGGCGTGGGAGGAGTCACCGGCGGCAACCGCCTCGCGGTAGCCGCGCAGCGCGGCGGAGAAGGCAGGGGTCGTGCGGGCCACGTCCGTGAGCCG
Source organism: Streptomyces sp. NPDC001443 (assembly GCF_053597355.1). Lineage (NCBI taxonomy): Bacteria > Bacillati > Actinomycetota > Actinomycetes > Kitasatosporales > Streptomycetaceae > Streptomyces > Streptomyces sp. NPDC001443. Next base: position 104,422 of record NZ_JBSFIA010000008.1, on the reverse strand, counting down.
CAGCTCCAGGAGTTCGTCCACGGCGCGGGCGAGACCGGCCTCGTCGTTCTCGTCGACGTCCCCCGAGTCGAGGACCTCCTCCTCCAGCGCGTAGAACCAGGAGTCGATCACGGCGCGCAGCGCGGAGGGCGGGTGCGTGGACGTCGTCAGTCGTTCCGTGAGCCGCCGGTAGACGGTCTCCAGGCGGTGCAGCGGGGTCTCCGTCTCGGAGATCTGCACTTCGCTGACGGCCATGCCGCGGCGTTTCGCCCGCTCGGCCAGCCAGCGGGCGAAGAACGTCTTGCCGGAGCCGTACTCGCCGCGCAGCGCGTGGAAGGCGGAGCCACCGCGGGCGACGGTGGAGAGGTCGTCGTCGAGGGCGTCCGCGAACCGGTCCAGGCCGACGGCGAACAGTCCGAGCCCCTGCTGCGGCACGGTTCCGCGGCGCAGCGCGTCGACGACGTCCCGGGCGCGGGCGGGACTGATGTCGGGGGCTTCGGAGCCGACCGGGGTGTTCACGAGAGGGTGCCTTCCGGGAACTGCTGCCGCAGGAGTTCCCTGTCGAGGTGGACGGTGCGTCCGGACTCCACCAACTGGAGCACGGGGTAGCCGTCGATGTTGAGCAGCCGTTCGAGCATGGTGACGAACCGCTGGGGATTGCGCTCCGACTTGCCGGTGGCGGCCTGGGCGGCCGAGGCGACGGCGGCCGGTGAGAGCTTGCCGCCGGCCGCGAGCAGCGCGTCGAGCGCGGCTGCCACGGCCGTGTTGTTCGGCGCGTTCCGCACGAACTCGCGTTGCGTCTCGTACGGCTTGCTGCGCACCGTCTGCTCGCCGGGCGTGCCGTGACCCTTCTGCGGGAACAGCCCCTCGGCCTGGGGCGGTGGTTTGGGGCTGCCCTTGCCACGAGGCGTCGGCACGGCTGCCTGGGGTTCCGCCGCCTCGGCACTGCCCCGCCACCACCCGGGAGCGGTGTCCTCGCCGGGCAGGGCCGTCCACCCGGCGGGGATCTCGCTGTCGGACGGGACGAAGGCCAGGACGGGCACGGTGACCTCGGCGAGCGAGGCTCCGCCGTGGTAACCGGCCTGGCGGGCGGTGTAGCGCAGGTCGTCGCGCCAGGCGGCGGTGATCCGCCCGCTTGCGGACCGGATCCGAGGTCCGGCTAGTTCCACCTCGCCGGGTCGGGCCGGGCCGGTGCGCCAGCGGGCACCCTGGACACCGTCCGCCGCGGTGGGGCCGGCCTCGCGCGGGCTGCGGTCCAGGATGTGCCCGTGGTCCGAGACGAGCAGGACCGGCCGGCCCGCGTTGAGAGCGGCGTCGAGCAGGTCGGCCAGCTTGGCGATGTCCCCTATGCGCCAGCGGGCACGCCCGTTCTCACGTCCGTCGGCGAGGGCGTCGTCGATCGTATTGACGATCACGCCGACGATCTTCTTCTCGTCGGCGAGCGCGTCGAGCAGTTCGGGCGCGAGCCGGTGTCCGGCAGTCCCTTCGTAGCCGCCCTTGTGGAAGAGCACCGCCTCGCGACGCCGTTTCTTCCAGAAGGACGTGAACCCGGCGCGCTCCACGTCCTGGCCGCCCTCGGCGGGGCCTCCGCTCAGCAGCGAGGCCCGGCTGATCCTGGTGAGGGTGGGCAGCATGGCGACCGCGGCGAGCCGGCCGGGGCGGCCCCCTGCCGGTGCCGTGGGGACGACCTCGGTCCAAAAGCGTCGGTCGAGCCCGGCGGCCAGTTCGACGGCCACGTCGGCGCTCATCCCGTCGAGGACGAGGACGAGGGGTCGGCCTCCGTCCCGGGCGAGCGGGGCGGCGGCCTCCGCGAGCACGTCCTCGATGAGCAGGGCGCCGTGCGGCGCCTGCTGGGACGCGGCTTCCGCCCAGGTGGCCAGGGTCGCCGCGAACTGTTCGTCGAGCTGTCGGCGGCGGTCCCGTACCCGGCCGATCAGCCGGTGGTAGGCCTCCCCGATCTCGCTGTCACGTGAGGCGTCGCCCTCGGCGAGGATCCCGGTCGCCAGGTCCACCCAGCCGGTGGACTCCATGTGGTGGCGTACGCCCTTGCCGACCGACTCCGGGGCGGGCTGCGGGGAGTCCAGCCAGCGCAGCAGGCGCACGGCGGTACGGGCACGTTCGGTGGAGTCCGCGAGCAGCTTGTCGAGCTGATGGTCGGCGAGGTCGCGCAGCGCGGCCTGTGCGGGACCGGGTCGGCCGTCGAGTGTCGAGGCGAGGGTCCGCAGCCGTGTCCGGTACCCGGAGGGCAGCAGCCGGTTCCCGGCGAGCAGTCCGGTCAGGCGCGCGGTCTCGGCGAGCTGGTCTGCGCGTTCCAGCACGGTCAGGACGCGGGCGCGGGCGTCCGAGCCCGCGCTCCCGCCCGCTTCCGCCTGCGCGATCCACCGCGTGAGGACACCGGTGGCGGCCGTCGCGTACGGGGCGAGTGCGTCGAACGAGCCGAGCGCCCGGCCGAAGAGCGTGCCGAGCGCGAAGCCTGCGTCGGCGGCGGACGGGCAGCCGAGAGCGGCCGAGGCGAGCGCGCCGAGCGGCAGCGCGTCGGTGCCGCGCCCGTCCGCGGCCAGCGCCAGCAGGGTGGGCGCGGCCGGTCCGGTCACTTCGGCCAGCCAGGCGGTGAGACCGGCCCGCTCCTGTTCGGCCAGCTCGGCGAAGCGCCGCGGACCCGCTGCGGATCGGCTCCAGGTGAACATGGTGTCGGCGTCCAGGTCCAGCGAGTCCTCACTGGTGTCGCCGAGGCCGGTACGGGCGGCGAGCAGTGCCCGCACCGCCCGGTCACGGGTGAGGACGGAACCCGCCCGGGGCCAGCCGCCGGTGGGTTCGGCCTCCAGAAGCGCGTCCAGCAGCCAGGTCTCGCGCACCATCCGGGTGTCCAGGTCGCCGGTTCCGAACAACTGCCTGACGATGTCGGCCCGTTCGACGGCCAGCGGCCGGCGGCGTACGGCGTGGCCGCGCAGGTCCCAGCCGAGCTGGTCGGCGGGGACCTTGCCGGTGACGACGAGGACGCTGTCCCCGCCCGGGTCGGTGTCGGTGGTGTGGCGCCGCCAGGCGTCGGCGATGCCGAGCGGCGAGTCCTGATCGGTGACGTGCACGCGACGGGCGGTGCCCTCCACCTGCACGGTGAACTCCCGTTCCGAGTCGCCGCCCGCCCACACCGCGTCGACCAGCACGAGCCGTCGCCCTTCGGCGTACGGCAGCTCGGCCTCCAGCAGCACCTCGATGGCACGCCGTCCGGCGGCGGGCCGGGCCGCCGCCATCAGCGGGCCCCTTCGCCGGACTCGTCGGAGCCGGCGGGCTCGCCGGACCCGACAGGCCTCCAGCTGAGCTCCACCGTGGCGTCGGGATGGGCGGCGAGGAAGGCACGGATGTCGTCCCGGACGCCCGCCAGCTCACCGGCCAGCCGCTCCTCCAGCGGGGTCGCTCCGCTGACGGCGATGAGCCGCCGCCCCGCCCGGCGGGTCCGGGCTTCGTCGCCTGCCGCACCCGGCATCTCGGCGGGCGCGGGCTCGGTCCGCCCGGGAACAGGTACCGCACCGGATGCGGGCCGGGGATGGCTGGTCGCCACTTCCGGCTCGGTCACCCGTACGTCCTGCGCTCCCGGAGCGGGCTCCTGCCGCTGCACGAACACGTTCTCCACCTGGAGCGCCGCGTTGATGATCGCGTTGGCCCGCTCGCCGGCCGCGTCGAGCACCGGCACCAGCGACCGCTCGAACTCCGAGGCACGTGCGGCGAGCGCGATCTCGTCGAAGAGCCGTCGGGCCCGGTCGCCCACGCCGTCCTCGCGGGTCACCAGGCCACGCACGTTGGTGAGGGCCGGCCAGGCGGCGTCGTCCAGGGCCTGCAGGACCTCGCCCGCGCTGCCCATGGCGGTGTTGAGGTCGCGCTCGGTCGTCGTGTACGAGGCGGCGGCCAGCTCACGCACCAGCGCGGTGGCGTCGCTGCCGTGCCGGGTCAGCCGGGCGAGCAGAGCGGCGGCCTCACGCAGGATCGCGGTACGGGGTGCGGTCTCGCCCTCGCTGTCGAGACCGAGCAGCGCGGCATGCCGGTCCAGCGAGGTCCGTACCCCGGCGACGTCCTTCTCCCACGCCTCCGCCTTGGCACGGAGGTCCTCGGCGAGCCGGTTGACGTTGCGTGCGTACATGTTCGGCTTGGCGGAGACACCGAACAGCCTGGCCGCCCGCTCGCGGGCCGCCGAGTACTGCTCCTCGCTGGGCAGCGGCTGCGAGCGCAGTGACCAGCCGGGGCCGATCTCGTGCAGCGCGGGCGCCTCCCGCTCCGGCCCGCCCTGGTACGCCCAGGCCCGGTCGTCGAGCAGCGCGTAGGCCGAGATGAGGAGGTTCCCGGTGAGTTTGTCGAGGCCGCCGTAGCCGAGGTCCTTGGCGATCCAGCCGCGAATGTCCTCGACGGCGAGGTCACCGCGCTGCTTGTGTGCGGAGGCGGCCTGGTTGATGCGGGTGCGCCAGTCCTGCCGCATGACCAGCGGACCGTCGTGGACCGTGCCGAGCTCCAGCGGCTCCACGATCCGCTTGACGGTCTTCAGGTGGTGGCTGTCGACGTTCTGGGCCCGTCCGCCGTCGTCCATGGCTCGGGTGATCCACTCCAGGGCGGTGCGCAGCTCGGCGGCCGTCACCGCCTTGCGCTGCCCCTTGCCGTCCAGGCCGAAGTCGGGGTGCTTGGCGTACAGCGCGGAGAACATGCCGTCCGCCAGGTGCTGCACGTTCTTCTCGAAGCCCTTGCCGCCCTCTTCGCGGGGGTGCGCGAACTCCGGCTGGAGCGAGAGCACGTGCCGCCCGTCCGGCACCTCGGGGCCGGGGTTGGAGTCGGTCGGCTGGGCGAGCCCGTACACCTCGGCGAGCGCTCCGGTGAGCTGGTCGGTGAGGGTGTCGCGGGCCACCTCAAGCTGCCGCTTGACCTTGGCCCGGTCGTCGGGCGGGAAGTTCCCGGTGTAGTCGGTGAGCCGGTCGCGTTCCAGCAGGAAGCCGATCCGCATCAGCCGACCGAGCTGGGCCCTGCGCTGGTCGGAGAAGAAGTCGGTGAGCCACACCAGGGTCGGCGCGGTCACCCCGTCCTTCTTCAGCTGCTCGACACGGTGGAAGTCGTCGCTCGGGTAGTGGTCGCCGTCGTCGAAGGGATAGTCGACGACGAACCGCACGTTGCCCGCGGTGGCGGGAGTGAACTGCTCGTCGGGCAGGTCCGCGCGGTCCCGTACGTTGCCGAAGACGAACTCGGCGACCCGCCGGGTACCGCGCCAGACGATCTCCTTCTCGGCGACGAACTGACCGTCCCGCACGCCGACTGCCTCCCACAGCCGGTCGCGCAGCCACACCCGGCGCACGCCCGCCTTGTCCTCCTCGGCGACGGCGTCCAGGAGCGGCTCGATGTCCAGGTCGGACAGGTGCAGCGAGAACACCGGGTCGGCCTCGCCGTCGGAGCGCACCTCGGACGGGAACGCGGCCTGGAGGTCCCGCATCCGCCGCACGACGACGTCACCTGCGGGCACGGTCCGGGAGCGCACCGAACCGTGGTTGAGCCCGGCGAGCCGTGCGCCCGTCAGCCGCCGCAGCGCGGGCACGTCCGGTGCCAGCGCCCCGAGCAGCAGGGTCTTCACGAACCGGTCGTCGGCCTGGAAGTCGGCGTGCTCGTCCGAGCCGTACTTCTCCAGCAGGTGGGCGCGCGCCTTGGCGTGGAACTTCACGGCGGCCTCGGACTCGCGCTTCAACTTGTCGGTGAAGGCGGCTCCGGTCCCGTCCAGGAGCACGTCCCACAGGTCGCCGAGCGGGATCAACCGGCCGACGGCGGCACCGGCGTTCCGCTCCAGCAGCAGCTGTACGAGTTTCAGACCGGTCCGCTCGCGCTGGAGGGCGCCGGAGAGGGCGACGAGGACGTTGAGCAGCGCCGGGGACAGCGGGTAGACGGCCCGGAAGTCGGCCCAGTCGGCGTGGGTGGCGCCGCCGCCGTCCAGCAGGATGTCCTTGACCTGCTGGTTGGACCGGTCGATCCCGCCGAACGCGTTCTCCAGTACCGCTTCCTTGCCGGGCAGCGGCTTCAGCACCCGCTCCTTGATGATCTCCGGCAGGTTGCGGTCCTCCAGGTCGACCGTGTCGAACCGCTCGTTGAGGTATTCGAGGGCCTGCTCCATCGCCTTGACGTCGGCGCCGAGCACGTCGGAGCCGACGAGCTGGGACAGGTCGCGCTGGCGCGAGATGAACGACACGATCGGCACGGGCCGGTCGGCGTCCCCCGACTCGATCAGCTTCACCAGCTTCTGGATCTCGTTGTTGACGAAGGTCCGGTCGCGCATGTGCGCCTGGAGCCACAGCACCAGCTCGTCGAGGAACAGCACGACGCCGTCGTACTCCAGTGCGCGGGCGTGCCGGCTGATCGCGGCCAGCCCGTTCTCCAGCGGCACGTACTTGGCGGCGTCCCCGCGGGCGCTCTCCGCGTACGACCGCATCGGCCCGGTGAGCAGCGCGGACACCAGCCGCTCACGTCGTGCGTCCTCGGCGGGCGCGCCGAAGGCGTCGTCCAGTTCACCGGAGGTCCAGGCCCCGCCGGCCCCGATGACCTGGAGCTCGTCATCGTCGTCGTCCCCCGCCGTGGGGCCGCCGCCCTCCGCGGGCAGCAGCCGGACGAACGCGTCGTCGCCGAGCTGCTCGCGCATCCGCCGGGCGTCGGCGAGCATCGCGTCGGACCGGAACACGGTGGGCGTGGGCGCCTCGGGGTGCTGGTCGCGTACGGCCCGTACGTATCCGCCGAGCAGCGCCTCGTCCAGGTTCTCCGCGCCCACCAGGTGGTAGGGCACCATGAGGAACCGCTTGCCGCGCAGCCACTCGTCGTGCTCGGCGATGACCTCGCGCAGCCGCGGCTTGGCCCGCGCCGAGGCGTCCCCGTTGAGCACGGCGTGCAGCACGGTCAGGAAGTGGCTCTTACCTGCACCGAAGGAACCGTGCAGGTAGGCGGCGTACGAGGTGTTCTTGCGGACCGCGCCGCGCACCAGCTTCAGCGCCTTGCCGAACTCCTCCTGGAGCTGCGGCGTGACCACGTACTCCTCGACCCGCCCGGCCGTGTCGCCCTTGAACCCCTGGGACAGCTCGACCTTGAAGTCGCCGGCGTATACGTCCTCCTTGATGTCGAGGACGTCCCTCAGTACGACGGTGTCGCCACCCCTGGCCATCGGCTGCTCCCGCTCCCCTTGGTGTCTTTCACAACTCCTCCTTATCCTGCCAGGTCGGCGCCGCGCGCCGGAGTGGAGTGGTGGGACGGAAACGGGACGGAAAACGTGACGGGAAGGCGGCGTGGGCCCGCCGGGTCAGCCTCCCGTGTCGCCCTCGCGGACGACGCGGCGGAACTCCTCGTCGAGGATCCGGTGGAACCTGACCGAGCGCTTTCCGTTGGCCGTCGCGAGGCGGCGTTCGCGGGCGCCTTCCCAGAAGCGGCGGCCGGGGGCGCCGCGGAACATGTCCGCGCTCACGTTGCGCAGATGCGGCTCGTCCAGGGATCCGGTCTCGAACATCGACTCCCAGTGCGAGACGATCATGTTCGTGAACACGGTCTGCCGCAGCTGCCGCGGGTCGCGGCCCGGCCGGAACGGCCCCCAGCACTCCATGAAGTCGGGGTCGGCCATGGACATCTTCATCAGCTCGTTGTGCAGCGACCGCAGTCCCTGTTCGCGGTTGGCCTTCGCCTCGCGGCTCTGCACGACGAGCGAGGCCGCGATCCCGACGAGCGCGAGGACGGCGAGGACGGCGGAGATGGCGCCGTAGGTCTGTCCGACCGTGCTCAGCGAGTCCCAGTTCACCCCGTCGTTGTCGGCGAGGAGGACCAGGGAGAAGGGGGACAGTATGACGAGGGCGAGCACCACGAGGACCGCGAGGGTGAGGGACAGGGTGCTCGCGTGCCGTCTGACGGGACCGTTCGACCGCACGGGGCGGTCCGGGTCCGGATCCGTCACAGAGTTCTCCCGGTGCGTACGTGCGGCGGTGGCAGGGGGGCGATCTCGCGGTCGAAGAACTCCGCCAGGTCCTCGCCCCGCTGGAAGAGGGCGTCGACAGCTCGCGCCGCGCGCTCGACGGTCACGGGGTCGCCGATGTGTCGGCAGCCGTCGCCCACGCCTTCCTCGGTGTACAGCACCTCGTACAGGTCGCTGTCGCCGAGGAGGACCAGTTCGGGGAGTGGCCCGTCCTGCTCGCAGTCCCGCACCGCGTCCGCGCTCACGACCCGGATCGCCTCGCCCGCCAGGGCCGAGGTGTGCAGGGCGTGCAGTTCCCACTGGAGGTACGCGGTCACGGGCAGTTCGACGACCCGTACCCGCCGGTTGACGAGCCCTCTGCGGCGCAGGGCGGCGTAGTACTCCGCCAGGGTGGTCCGGTTCGTGTCGAGCAGTGCGAGGGCCGTCTCCCAGTCGCCGCGGTGGAACGCCTCCCAGCTTTCCGTCCCCGGCTCCTGGAATTCCTGCCTCCGCTCCAGTTTGTCGAAGCGGTGGATGTCCCCGCGGAGGGTCCGCCAGAAATGATCGAGATATTCCTTACGGGTGAGCCGTCGGGCGGGAGCGGTGCGCAGATCGCGGAACGCGTCATTCATGGGGGATGTCCGACCGTGCCGCCAGCAGGGTCCTGCGCGGGATGACCACGAGCTTTTCGTCGGAGCCGATCGACACGCCCTCCGGGAGCCGCTGCTCGTAGGCGTCGGTCAGGTCACGGCCGATGACGGCGATGTCCCCGTTGCCCAGTTCCCAGATGTCCGGGCACTCGGGGCCGGCCGAGGTGGTACCCAGTTCCTGGGGGGAGAGCCCCAGGCGGCGTTTGAACCCGGTCGTCGGATCGGCTTCCCACGGACGTGCCATCGCGGCTCCCTCGGAGAAGGGGTGGAACTGCGAAAATAACAGTCCGATAGTCGTTTCAGTACTCTTCGAATTCGCCATTCTCGGATGTTCGGAAAAGTCGCCCGCCCGGCGTACGGAATTTGCTGTGTGCGCCTTGTGGGGCATGGGGGATGCCGGTCGCGGAATCACGGTCGGCCCGCTGTGGCGGTTGTCGTCGTTCACCGGACGAGACGGTAGGGATTTCTCCGGCGTGTCGACTTGTGGATCCGGAGTTGCTCACTCCATCAGTGGAATCTCGACGGGATCCGGTGGCCGTGCGGGACCCGATGTGGGACGTCGGTGCCGCGGGGGCCGGTGGGCGGGCGGGGGCGAGGCGTGGTGTGACGATCACTGCCCACACGGTCTTTCCCGGGCCGCCCGGCCGTGGGGCGACACCCCAGGTCTCGCTGAGCGTGGCGACCAGGATGAGTCCGCGTCCGTGCTCGGCGTCGGGCCCGGCCGGCTCCCGGCGGGGCAGCCGTTCGCCGAGGGTGTCGGCGACCTCCACCCGCACCCGGTCGCCGTCGCACCGGCTCAGTCGCAGCTCCGCGTCCCGGCCGGGGACCCGGCCGTGGGTGACGGCGTTCGCCGCCAGTTCCCCGGCGACCAGTTCCACGGCGTCGTGCGCGGACGTGCCGTAGGGCCAGCCCCAGACGTCCATCTGCCGGGAAACGAGACGGCGGGCGAGACGGGCGCCGCGAGGAGTGGCGCTGAAGCGGAGGATGAAGGGCGTCATGACGCGAAGATCCCGTCCCCGGGAGGTCGCTGACCAGGTGTGACGGTCCTACGGACACTTTTTGTAGGGGTGGCCTCGGGGCTTGTCGGGGTTGTGGGGTGTCGGCCCGCAGATGCCACATCCCGGGCGGCGGCGCCGACCGGGCACACGCCGCTTCTCCTGACCGGTACCGGATCCTTGTACCAGTTGAGTGGTACCGTGTTGTGGTACCACTTCTAGGGAGGATGGGACCATGGCCATCACCGCCAGCGAGGCCCGAGCCAGGCTGTTCCCGCTGATCCAGCAGGTCAACGACGACCACGAGCCGGTCGAGATCACCTCCAAGGGCGGCAACGCCATACTGATGTCCGCCGACGACTTCCGCTCCTGGCAGGAGACCGTCTACCTGCTCCGCAGCCCTGCCAACGCCGCCCGCCTCATGGCGGCCGTCGCCGAGGACAGGGCTGCCGAGACATCGTTGATCACCAAAACCATGGACGAGCTGACGGCCCTGGCGGAGGACGGGGAGTGAGGGACGTACGGTTCCGTCCGACCGGATGGGAGGACCTCCTGTACTGGCAGTCCGCCGACAAGAAGCTGTTCGGCAAGCTGGTCCGCCTGATCGGGGAGATCCAGCGCGACCCCTTCACGGGGATCGGCAAGCCGGAACCGCTGAAGGGTGACCTGTCGGGGTACTGGTCACGCCGGATCGACGACGAGCACCGGCTCGTCTACCGGGCCACCGAGAAGGAAATCGTGATCATCAAGGCTCGGTACCACTACTGACGGACCAGCCTGCGAAGGCGCGTGTCTGCTGCACACGGGGCCGGTCGGCGGGGACTTTACGTGACGGTAGCTGTTCGTCTGGTAGCGCAACCATTGTTGCGCTAGTGTGGAGATCTATTCCCCTGCTCGTCGCGGCGAGCAGGCGCGAGGCCCACCAAGGATTCGGTGGGCCTCTGCTTTTTGCTGCGAGAGCGCTCCTCAGGCCCACTCCTTGGGCCGGCGCACCTCCTTGCCGTCGCCCAGGAGCACCGGGTCGGGCAGTTGCGAGGCGCGTACGACGCCTTCCCGGATCGGCTTCATGAACGCGGGCTGGAGCTGCTTGAGCCAGTGGCTCGGCTTGTCGAACGGGTTGAGTATGCCGATGTCGACGCCGAGCTCCTCCTTGACCATCCGCAGCGGTTCGCACAGGTCGCTGTCGTTGCTGACGAGGACCATCAGGTCGCAGTCCTTGCGGAAGGCGTCGAGCAGCATGTGCGAGGCGATGTGGACGTCGGTCCCCTTCTCCTCCGTCTTGATCACCTCGACCGTGTTCGGACCGCCGACCGGTGGCTGTGCCAGCCGCATGCGTGGGGTGGTCTGCAGGAACCTCCCGTAGTGGACGGACACTTGGGGGAGTGTGCCGAGCGCACGCAGATAGGCGTCCTGGCGGAGCGGCCCGCCCGGGTCGTCCGGCCTTGGCTTGATTCTCGCCGTGAAGTACCGCACCCGTTTGATCTGTTGACCGGCCGGGACGAGCTTGGCGCACAGGGACACCGGGTCGAGCCACTTGAGGTCGGGGTTCTTCTTGAGGCGGCCGTAGTAGAGGTTGAAGCCGTCGATGTAGATGTTGGTAGTCATGCGGTTACCGTACGCTGACCGAGACTTGGCGCGCACGATCTCGTACGGACCTCCCGACCGCCTGAGGACCTGGGGCCGGTCGACCGTGCGTCGGGTGCCGGGAGCGACCTTGTCAGTCGAGATTCGAGGCGTTGAACTGCACCGACCTGGGCGGTCAGTTCTCGCCGCGCAGGGCTTCCAGGTAGTCCACCGCGTCCTGGCCGTCTGTCATGTCCGGCCAGAAGCCGGCCCGCAGGCCTTCGTCCGACAGCAGCGGCTCCGTCGGCAGAAGCTCGATCTCGGTCGCGCGCATCCGGACGCTCTGCCCCTGCGCGTTCTCGGTGATCTCGCCCGTCACCTCCACGCGGTCACGCCGCCAGGCCCTTCGGAGCTCGGGGTCGAGGTCGTCACCGAAGTACACGGGGATCACCTCACCGCCGACCTCGGTGCGCAGCAGTGCGCGGGGGCGGTGGTGCTGCTTGTCCTCTTCCAGGCCGCTCAGACGTCCCCGCCGGGAGCCGAACGTACTGAAGCGTGCCCTCGCGGCCGCGTCCAGGTGCAGGGCCGTCCGCTGAGTGACCTCGACCGAACGAACCGCCACTCCGTCCGCTCTGACCTCGACGCACATTCCGACGTCCGGTGAGGCCCCGAGGGACCGGGCCATGCGCCGCCCGAGGTTCGCCGCGCGAAAGGTCCACCCGGTGGGGATGCGGGCACTGGACTCGGCCTCGTGCAGTCCTGCCACGGTGGTGCGGACCACGCGCTCCACCACGTCGTAGGTGGAGTGCTCGGCGATGCGCAGAGGTTCGAGAACGCAGGCGACGCTGCCCAGCCGCAGCTCGTTGAAGGCCCAGCGGGTGCCTTCGCTGCTCGGCCGCGCGGTCTCCGTCACCTCCAGCTCATGCAGGAGGGACAGCATGTTCTGCATGGTCCGAAGGGAGTCCTGGGCGTCCATGCCCGCGTGCGGCCCCCGAAGCTTGAGCGCGAGCTCGATCCTCATGCCGCACCTCCTCCCGTCGTCGGCGCCGTCGGTCGCGTGCGTCGTCACGGTATGCGAAGACGCCCACCATGTTGGTGCCCTTCCCCCGAAGTTTTCACCCGGAAGAAACGCTAGCGGGTGCCACGGACACCGGGCAGGGCGCTGTTCTCCGATGCCCGGAACGGTGACCTGCCGGGGGCCGGGAGTGTCGGTGGGATACGGCGGGCGGTGCATGCCGGGCACAGGACCTCCTCGCCGACCGGCCTGAAGAGCCGTGGCTGGACGTGGTGGCCCTCGCACTCCCGGGTGCCGGTGAGGCGGGGTGAGAGGCGGGGGCTGGGGGCAGGGGCGAGGGAGGCATCGGGTGCGCGTCCAGGGGCGGGCGCGGGATTGCCGGGCGGGGGCTGCGGTACGTCCCGGAGGAGGTGGCGGAGCAGGCCGCCGGGGCGGTGGACGGGGGTGCCGTCGTCGGGGAGACCGCGGAGGATGTGGGCGCGGACGGCGGCGGGCGGGTGGCCAGCTTCCAGCCAGCGGGCGGTCAGCTCAGTCAGCTCGGCGTACATGGCGCGAGGCATGTGCCGGAGGTCGGGGGAGAGCCCGGGGTAGGCGGCGGTGAGGGCGCGGGCGGCTTCGAGGAGTTCGGGGGTGTGGGAGGTCCGGGAGGCCAAGGGTGTTCGGGGCTTCCCCTGGGGCTTCTCCGGCTCGGGCGGAGCTGGTTGTCCGGGGGGTTCGGGGGGTTGGTGGGAAGTGTTTTCCTCGGGGTTTTTATTGGGATGACCGTCGGTGGGCGGGGTGGTCGGTTCGCCGACGGCCGGGAAACGGGGACTCGGTACGACCTGCGGCGACACCCGCTCGGTGGTGGTGCCGACGCCCACCGGAATCCGGGCGAGGAGCTTGGCGGCCTCAGTGGGGCTCAACGGAACGCTGGAGACGAGCTGCTGGGTGGCCCACTGACCGCCGGGACCTTGGACGCGCCGTTCGTGCACGAAGCCCTCGTCCTTCAGCTGGCGCTTGGCGCGGGTGAAGGCGGTTGCTCCGATACGGGCGCGTTCGGCGGTGCGCGCGAGAGGTTCGCGCGCTCCCTGCGGGAGGGAGAGCTGCCAGGTCAGGAGGCGGACGGCGTCCGACGACAGTCGGGGGTGCCGGATGAGCTCGTGGGAGAACTGGGTGAAGGCGCGCGGGGGCGCGATATGGTGACGATAAATCACGGTGGGAGCCCTACTACTTCCACTGGTGGTTCAGGCCCTCGCGAACGGTTGGCGCCGTTGCGGGGGCCGTATTTATGCTGACCGTACAGCACGGAAAGTGTTTGAATGGACACAATGAGTGAAGAAAGCTTTCGTGGGGGCTTTCACTCACACGAACCAACTTGCCTGGTTGTGCGCTTGGTTGACGCAGGGGCGTCCTAGCCTGCGCTCACGGAGCGTGGAGGCGGCAGGGGGCGAGCGGGATGGACGCGGGTGCGGAACCGGACTCGGACGTCGAGTTCCTGCGGTGCTTCGGGCGCCAGATGAAGCTGTTGCGGGAGCTGGCCGGGCTCACCCAGGCGCAGTTGGGGGAGCGGGTCGGGTACGGCGAGGCGCAGATCGCGGCCGTGGAGCAGGGGCGGCGGATTCCCAAGCCCGAGCTGATCGATGCGGTGGATCGGGCGGTGGGGGCTCGGGGGGTGCTGGTGGCCATGAAGGAAGAGGTGGCCAGGGCTCGGTATCCCTCGTTCTTCCGGCGGTATGTGCAGCTGGAGGCCGAAGCCGTTGAGCTGCACGCCTACGTGAACCATGTCATCAAGGGCATCTTGCAGACCGAGGAGTGCGCGCGGGCGGTGTTCCGTATGTGGCGCCCGCTGCTGGACGAGGAGTCGATTGAACAGGGTGTGTCCGCACGCATGGAACGGCAGAAGCTGTTCGCGCGGCGCCCTGCTCCGCTACTGAGCTTCGTTATTGAGGAGCATGTGCTCCGGCGGCCGTTGGGCGGTCGCGAAGTATGGCAGGGCCAACTTGAACAGCTTCTGCTCTACGGACACCAGCGCAACGTCGAGATGCAGGTCATGACGGCAGAGCGAGACGAACATGCCGGTCTTGCAGGGCCGTTCACATTGATCCACTCGAAGAATGAGCGCAGGATGGCCTATATGGAAGTACAGGATGTGAGCGCCCTGTACACGGAGTCGAAGAAGGTCAGCCCGCTCGAAGCTACGTACGGCGTTCTTCGGGCTCAGGCGCTGACTCCTCGGGAGTCCCTGGCCTTCATCGAGAAGCTGTTGGGAGAGCTATGAAGGCAGGTAGCCCCGGGCATGTCGCTGGGGAGCTGGGCTGGTTCAAGAGCAGCTACAGCGCAGGCAATGGTGGCGACTGCGTTGAGGTCGCTGACGCCGGTACGACCGTACTGGTCCGCGACTCCAAACGGCCGGGGGAGGCGTTCCTCTCCGTCGGCGCCGATGAGTGGGCAGCGTTCGTGCGGATGGCCGCGCGCGATTGATGTGAGGGAGGGGCGGTCGGTTACCGACCGCCCCTCGTCACCTACTCGCTCTTCTTCTGCTGACCCCGCGTCTTCTTCTCGGGGTGCCAGTTGGCGAGATCAGTCTCTGACAACTCGGCGTCCGCGCGGCCCGATTCGAGGGCGGCCTGGAACTCCTCGGCGGGGTTGCCCTCCCACTCCTCGTCGTACTCGCCGTACCACTGGTGAACCCAGGGCAGGACTTCCCGCAGTCCGGCGAGGAGCGGTACGAGCCGGGGGTCCTTCTTGTCCCAGCCGCCGTCTTCGATGCGGTTGCGGATGAGTCCGACGAGGGCGTCGGCCTGGTCGCGGTGGTTCCAGCCGGCCCAGCCGAGGAGGAGGGAGGTGTCCGACTCCACGGAGGCGCCGGGGTAGGAGATGAAGCGCTCCTTGGGCACGTCGAGCTTGCCGCGGTTGGACCAGTAGGAGTGCTTGAGGAAGTCCGCGCCGGTGTACTTCGGCGGCACCTTGATGTCGAGCCGCTGACCGGTCCGGTCCTCCTCGCGCTGCTGCTCCCAGACCTGCTCCCACTGCGCACGCTTGCGCAGCCCGGTGTCCTTGTAGCGGAGGGCGGCGAGGTACGGCACGTGCTCGGCCTCGATGACGGCCGCCAGGACGGTGGCGAGGGAGGCGTCACGCTTGCCGAGGTGATCGGCGGCGTACAGCTCGGCGACGGCCTGGACGTCCTTGTCGTGGCGGAGGGCGTCGGCGAGCTGGTTGACGGTGAGCGGCCGGGGCACGGTGAATCCGTCCCGGTCCTCGAACCAGATGTCTTCACGCTCGGCAGCGTCGAGCAGCCAGCTCCGCAGGGCAGCGGCTTCCCGCTTCTCCCAGGACTCGGTGGACCAACGGCGCTTGTACTCGGGTCGCTCGATGAGCCGAATGTCCGTGTTGGCCTGGATGAGGTCGATACGGGCCTGGACGACCTGACGGTATGCCTCCGGCCAGTGAGCGGGGATATCGGTGACAGGGGTGGAACCGTGCCGCTCGAACCAGGCGGTCTCGGCTTCCCCGGAGGCCACCTTGCGCGCGAGCGCGATTTCGAAGGCGCGCTGCCCGAGCGTGACCTCGGGAACGTCGACGGAGTTGGTGCGGGCAGCCTCCCTGGGACTGAGTAGGCCGTACGCGCCGTAAATGGTCCAGTCCAATTCCTCCTGCAATGCGATCATGCGCGCGTGGGTCAGCTCCTGCGTATGGCGAGCTTGGTCCAGGGTTTCCCGGGTCGGTGCGGCGTTGCGGGCGAAGGAAGAAGGTTCATGCTTGGTCAATGCCTGGGCCAGGGCGTCAAGTTCGCGGCCGAGTGTGAGGGGTAGTTGCTCCGGGAGTGGGAATTTATGAAGCTTGGTTGAAGAAAACTGGTAGCGCTCTTCCCACGCCTCGTCTTTGATGCCGCACCCGACGCCGCTGCCACCCTTACCTTGGCTCACCTGTTTCATCCAGAAGCATGCGGTTGAAGAGTTCAACAGGCCCAGCAGCTCTAGGTGCCTCTCCTCGGTGGCACCTTCTGGCAATTTGATTGCTGGAGCTGTCTGCTTGAAAAGCTTTCCTCCGCGGTCCAGGGTGAAGTGGTTATGGGTAGTCACTTCGCCGTACGTGATAGTGAAGGGCGAGATGAGGCGTTCGGCGTAGTTTTCCAGGTGCTCGTACCACGATCGCCCATGTTCTTCTAGGGTTCGACCGAAGAGGCCCCGAGCTCTTAGGGTGGACCGCAATGGCCAGAGACTTCGTGCGGGAAGGTGGTCGCTCTCGGGCACGATCGTCTTGTGGGATCTATCTGCATAGGGGCTTCGTACCAGCAGGGAGCCATGTAGTCTGAAATCTCGAACGCTATCTCCCACCACGAAGCGTTCCACGAATTTTTCGTCTCTGAGGCGCGTCGCGGTGGCATGGTTTGGCAGAGTCCAAGCCTCATCTTCGCCTGGATTTGTCGTGCGCCCGATAACGTCGATTCGGCTGGAAAGTGGGGTTCTGATCCCGTTTTCCAGTCGCGCAAGACAATTGACTGCCCCTCCGCCGGAAAGAGACCAAGGGAATGAACTGAGGTACTCCCGTTCCATTTCGGCTGTGGAGATCCACTCCGACTCGCTCCCGGGTTCCCGCACCTGAGTCGCAATTGCCTGCCACACGAATCCCCTCTCGGGATTAGCGGGCTGGCTGGGCTCTCCCCGTACCCCTAGCGCCGCACGTACAGTTTCACTCTGCCGAGCGACCTGATTCCGCCCAGCCAAAATCACGGTCGGCGTGCCATGTCCGGGAATGAATGCTCCCGACGTATCGATCACATGCGTCAGCTGAACCCTCGGGAAGAACTCTTCGATCAACTTCTTCCCGAACTCCCGCTTCATGAAGGAGTTCGCCGTGATCTGCCCGGTGAACCCCCCATCCCGATGGTCACCCCCAGCCCGCACCGCCAGCTCGAAGATCCGCTGAGCAAACGGCACCGACAACGCATACTGCCGATAGCAAGCGTCGTACGCAGCCTTGTAGTTCTTGTTCTCGTTCGCGTCCTTGACCGTGATGTACGGCGGATTCCCCACCACCACGTGATAGGTCCCCCGCCCGAGCAGGTCCACCTCCCGCGCGTACTCCTCCACGTCCTCGGTCCGGAAATAGAACGGCTCGTCTTCTGCGAACAGCGTGTCCAGCGCCTCCGTGACCGTCTCCGCGCCCCGCCCATGCAACAATGAGTCCGCCACAGCCACCCGAATAGGCAACCCGGGAGCCGCGCTCAACTCCCGCACCCCACCGGCCTTCAGTGCAGCCACCAGCAGCCGGAACCGCGCGATGGCCACAGCGAACGGGTTCTTGTCGGCCCCGTGCACGGACTCCAGCGCCCGCCGTACCAGTACCCACGGCTCGGTCCCGGGCTCGGCAGCTCGCCACTTCTCCAGCAGCCGCTCGAACATGCCGAGCAGGAAGTGTCCGGAGCCGCACGCGGGGTCGATGCACCGCAGCCCCCGTACGACCTCCTCGCCCGCGGGCCCGTCCGGGAAGACCTCGCCGTCCCAGCCGCCAGGCCGGTGCTTCCACGCCGGCGTCAGCCCGAACTCCTCCACCGCGGGCTCCAGCGTCAGGTCGAGGATGAACTCCTCGACGAACACCGGGGTCTGGAGCAGCGCGTACGTCTTACGGGCGTGCTCCGACAGGTCTTGGTACAGGTCACCCAGGAAACGCGTGTCCAGCTCGGCGTCGGTGAAGTCGTGCACGATCTCGCCGTCGGCGCCCCGCTGCCGCCAGAAGGCCAGCAGAGCCGTGGCCGCCTCGTACGACGGCGTGACCTCGTACAACGGGTTGTGCGTGGAGTCGAACAGCCCCGCCACCGTCCGGTGCGACTTGGCGAGGAACTCGAAGGAGTCCAGCAACCAGTCCCGGTCGTTCCTCGCCGGGTTCTCCCGGAAGTACGCGTCGTGCCGGTCCTGCGCCTCGGCCAGCCGATCCCCCGGCCCGGAGAGCCACGGCTCCGAGATCAGCCCGTTGTCCTCGCTGAACCGCACGAACACGCACGCCAGGACCCACGCGGCGGCGATCTGCACGACCCGCTCGTCACGCCACGTCTCGTACATCGCCGCCGTACGCTCCGCCATGACGGCCTTGTCGTACTCGATCCGCAGCGCGTCCCGGAACTCCGGCTCGGCCTCGGTCCGCTCCCGAAGATCGTCCTCAAGGAGCCGCGCCTGAGCCTGGAGATCCTTCAGCAGCCGTGTGCGATCGAGCGAGGCCCCCGCCCCCTGCGTCCCCTCAGCTGTCACGGTCACAGCCGCACCTCTCATCCTGCTCACGGCACCGTGATCACCACGGATGCACATATTTCACGGCGAACCCCCCAAGGCTCGCCGTTCCATCCTGCCAGCCCGGCATCAAGGGCTGTAGACACCTGCCGACCGTCCCTCGCGCGCTGCCGCGCACGACATCGGCCGCCTGCCTTCACGGGCAGCCGGCCGCCGCGCCTCCCGGCGCGGCAGACGTCATTCCGGGCCCTCCACATACGGCCGGGCCAGTCGGCGCAGCGGCGACGTCCTGTCCCACACGTGCCAGCGCGCCCCGCACGCCGGATCGGTCGCGTACGTCACCTCGGCCGGAAAGCCGTCGGCCTTGACCCGCTCGGCTGGTGGGTCGATGAGACGCCTGCCGCAGCGCGGACAGTGATCCGGCGTACGCATCGGGTACATGCCCATGGCTTTCCTCTCCCCTCCCTCAACGCCTGCCCGCACCCGCGGAACATCCCCGCTCGGACGCCGCCCAGCTGATCACCGAGGCGGCATCGCTGTCGCAGGCCAGGACGCGCCACGCACCGGGCGTCCAGGCGAAGATCGCGTCCTGTCCGAACCGACGGCCCAGTGCGCGGGCAGCCGTATCACTCAGGCCGACGACGCCGACGCTCTCCTCGCGGTGCGTGCCCCGTACGTCGCCGCCCTCCGCGGGCCACCAGGTGAGGCCACGGCGGCGGATCTCGGCGAGCAGCAGACAGTGAGCGCGCGTGTTGGCGTCAGAGGGTGCCGTACGGCCGTAGGGGTTCCATGCGGTGATCACATGGACGGTGGCACCCTCGGCCGGTCCTGGAAAGGAACCCTCGGCCGTCCCCGGAGGGCGAGGCTCGACGCGAACGATCCGGTCCTGGAACCGGATGTCGACGACCGCGGTCCGGTACAAGTCCCAGTTGCTGGGCGTGGCGGATGCGTCGATGGCATGCACAAGGGCCTCCTCGGAACGAAGACCCCCTTACGGCTCGTGCAGGGAGATCGGTGCTGACCCCGACCCCGTCCTGTTCGGCCGGGTCGGTCAGGCCGCAAGATTTCATGATCATGGCCTCGGCGCAAGGGTTTGTGAAGATCTTGCGGAAGATCAGTGCGGGTGTTAGCTTCCCGCTCGGTCGTGTGATCCGGCGTCAAACCCCTGACTTACTGCACGAGATCACACCCGGGCGTGCGACGCCCGGGGTGGCGACCGGCCCGCGCGAGGTGCGCGGGCCGTGCAGATCACCGGGGCGCGGCAGCGCGTTACCGGGGTCATCCGACTCCGGAAGGCTGTCCGACATGCCCGTACCCTCCGACGCCGAGCCGGGCCACGCGGGCCTCCCTCTCATCGATCTCGCCGCCGCTCGGGAACTGTTCCGCACGGCTGAGGTGACTGGCCTCGGCACGCCGGGGAGCGACGAGATCTTCGACCGATGGCTCGGCGAATTCCGCGACATCGCCTTCTACCGAAACGCGGACCGGCCTCTACAGGCACGGCCCGTCGGTGTGAGCGACGGGGTGCCGGAATGGCTGGACAACACCCGCGTCGGACGAGCACGACTGGAAGCGGTCTGTTTCAACCCGTCCCGGCCCGCTCCGGAAGAGGGGCCCGCCGTGGTGTCCACGGAGGACGAGGAGTGGACGGACGAGGACGACGAGGAGTGGACGGACGAGACGGACGAGGACGACGAGGAAGCCCTCGTCTGTAGCGGCACGCCCCTCTGCTGGCACTGCGAGCCGGACCGGAAGCGCTATGCGAAGGTCGACAACGGTCGGCACCGGCAGGACGACGGGGACGAGGGGGACGACGAGGACGGGGAAGACCAGGAGGGCGACGGGGGCGACGGCCGGCTGGTCCTCGAACTCGTGAAGGCCTACAGAATGATGTTCGAGGACCCTTCCTTCGACCTGAGCGGCGAACTCCCGCCGGACTTCCGCGCGTACTCGCTCCGGACGCTCACCCTCCTCACCGAAGCCGCCCGGAGGAAGCTGGACGCGGAGCGATGGGACACGGTCGGGCCGTGGCATCTGGTCTGGTCCTCTTGCGAGACCGACGTCACCAATCCGGCCTGGGAGGGCGAGGACTTCAACCCCTCCGGCGACGACCCGGACGAGGAATCGGACGCGATCCACTGCCATGCCTCGATCACGAACGACGATGACGCTCCCGTCCTCCAGATCGTCGGCACCCGCTGGGGAGAGCAGCACATCATGCACTACGCGCCCGTGTACCGACCGGGCGACGAGTTCCCGGACGTCGACACCCTGGACGGGCTGCGGGATGTCCTGACGCGGGCGACCGAGCGGCTGGGCGAGGCCGGCTACGAGATGTCCGACGAGTGGTCGGTCGACTGGTCGCGCTGCCACATTCAGCTGGACGACAACTGAGACCACGGACGACGGGCCACAACGCCCGATGACGAGTGAGAAGTGGAGGTGTGATGGACAACGGTACGAATCCCCGGCCCGGAAAGCTGACAGCCAGGGGTGGGGCCAAGGCGAGCGCTGCCGCCGAGCGGGCATCCAAGCAGGAGGCGGAGCTCCGGCGCCGACGCGCTCTGCTTGAAGCGGACTACGCCCGCGACGCCGAGCTGCGACGCAACGGACTGGGGGTCGCTCCGGTCAGAGCGGAGAAGCCGGTCCCGGCCGCACCCGGAAGACAGGGTCTGCTCGGCAAGCGGGCGAAGAAGCGCCCGACCCGGGGCCTCTCGCTCTCGGCGGCTCCCGCCGTCCGGGCCGTCCCCGTCGCGGACAGGGGTGTGGACCGACGGCAGAATTTTCCCAAGATCGCGCCCGCGTACATGCTGTTGACCGCGGCGGACCTGCAACGCGAGCGGCGGAGGGAGCAGGCCCGGAAGAAGAAGCAGGCGGAACGGCTGCAGGCGAAACAGAAGGCACAGTCCACCGAGAAGTCCGGGACACCCGGAACGGGCACCCGCCGGGCGAAGGCGAGCGGAACAGGCTCGCAGGCGACCAAGCCTCGTCCCAGGTAGAAAGCCGTGATCGTGCGGCTCACCGGCCCGCGCCGCATCCCCCGCCCGTGCGGGCATGCGGCACGATCCGCCTCCGGGAAGATCCCCTGAACCCCTGTCCAGGGAACGGGCGGCGACCTAACCTGATCAGGGAGTTCCGCCGTGATCACCGGAGACGAGGAGCGCGGCGGGAGGAGGGGAACAGCAGGTCGGGGAGGGGGCGCCCGTACGTCACCGGGGGAGCGTGCTCATGCCGCGCCACCCCGCCGCGTGCCGGGCCGCGCCACCCCTGCCGGGGGAGGGCCATGAATCACTGGGTCGGCATCGTGTCGCTGCGGGAGACCGCACCACCCACGCCCGTGCACCGCATCGCCCTCGCGATCGATGCGGCCCGCAAGCGCACGTCGTACACGCTCGGCAGCCGACAGGTTCCGTACGAGCGCATGCGCGCGGCCCTGCGCAGGCTCGCCCAGGACTATGCGAACCGCTACGAGTGGGACCACTGGCAGTACTGCGTCGACTTGGCCGGTGCGTTCTTCAACGGCGGTCAACCCCCGCGAGGGCTGCCCGGCTGGCTCGTCGCCGACCTGCGCTTCGCCCTCGACCGGGGAGCCGTCGCGCCGAAGAAGGCGCACGAGCGGAATGCGTTCCCGCGGCAGGCGACCTTCAGCCACGCCCCGGACCGTCGTCGGCCGGAGCCGTCGTCCCGTCGTAAGCCCGCCCCCGTCCGTGAGGTCAGGGGCAGGGACGACCACCGGCCGTCCGTCGAACCTGCACACCGTGGTCCCCGCCCCCACCGGCAGCTCGCCTCCCGTGACATCACGTATCCGCCGTTGGTCGCTCCGCCCACGGAATTGGTCGCCGAATCCGGCGTCGAGGTGGTCGCCGCCGTACGGCAGACCGCCGGCGAGTGGGAGACCACCCCGGAGGCGACCGCATGGCTCGGGCTGGCAGCCGAGCACCGCAGCCACCTCCACGAGAGCCGCGATATTGAGCGCGTCACCCCGCACGTCCTCGGCCTGCTGGACCGGCTCGGTGGCACCACTCTCGACGTGATCCTCCTCGACGCCTACGCGCGGTGGGCCCGCCCGCGGAAGTCCGGCGAACAGTCGGTCGACCACACCCGGCGCCGCCGAGCTGCGGAGCTGGCGCTGGGCAAGTGGGCCACCGATGGCTGTCTGCCGCGTATGGGAACGGGTGAGGCACAGAAGCCGGCCGCGTCCGTGGCCGAGAGTGTCGCCCGCCAGATCCTCGGCGTGCTGAGCCTGACCGGCGCACACGACACGGCACGTCGGCTGGTTGCAGCCGTTTGGGCCGATCTCGACCGGCCGTCGGCGGAGACGGGGCCCGATCCGGTGGCCAAAGCGCAGTCGGTCTTCGGGAAAGAGGGGCTGACCTACGGCGACGACGGCGAGGAGGGGCCCGACCACGAGAAGCTCTTCCGGGTCGTCGCCCGTACCGGTATCGGACGGAGCGCGCTCGGCGTCGGGCGCTCGAAGAAGGGCGCTCGCGTTGCTGCGGCCCGCGCTCTGATGGACAAGTACCCGCAGGTGGTGAAGCAGGCCACCGCCCCGACGGCCCCGCCGACCGAGGCCCGGGCCATGCCCCCTCAGCCGTACCGGCTGCCGGACCTCGGGCACCGGGACGCCGTCACCGACCTGGCGGCCATGTTCGAACTCGGGCACCGGGCGGACGGGCTGCTCGCCCAAGCGCTCACGCACACGTCCTGGACCTACGAGAACAAGGCCGCGGCCACCGCCGTCCACCAGCGGGCCAACGACCTCCTTGCCCATCACGGCGCTTTCGTCATCGACCACTTGGCGGCCCACACCAGGGCCCGTACCGCGTTCGCCCGCGATCTACGACTGGACGAGGACGACACCCGTCTCCTCACGTCGTCCGAGGAGGCCACCGCCCGGCTCGGCGGCGTGCTGGCCGTCAGCGACGGGCTGCTGACCGGTCACGGGGAGCGCGGGGAAGGGCGTGCGGCGATTTCTGACGCGGCCCAGGCCGTGGTTGCCGCAGCCTGGCGCACCCGCGGCCCGGAACTCCTGCGGCGCCGGCCCGTAGTGCTGGACGAATGGCTCACCGCGCTCGACCACGGGCATGACCCGGTGACCGTTCTCAACGCGCTGACTGCCATGTACGGCATGACGTACGACTCCGTGTACCAGACTTCGGGTCCAGATCACGACAAGACGTACACCGCCACTGCCGTCCTGCGTGAGAACAATGGCCGGGTTCACCGGTGGACCGGCAGGCCTGACGGCCACAGCGGGAAGCCGGAGGCCAAGCAGACGACCGCCCAGGAGATCCTCGACATCCTCGCCGCCCCCGCCTCCGCCGACGTCTTCGACACCCTTACCCTCCACCGCCGCGACCTCCTGACCGGACTCTTCCGCGCACAGCTCGACGGACTCGGCACCCCGACCGAACGGCAGCGCACCCGCATCCTCGCCCGCGGCGACCTCGGCGCCGACCTCCTTGCCACGGGCGACACGGAAGCGTTCCTGGCCTGGGCCGAGCGGGTCGGCACCCTGCTCGGCCCGGACGGCGCGCCCGTGCCCGAAGCCCTGGGCGCGCTGTACCGACAGGTCCTCGACGACACGCGCCGCGGCCCCCGCTCCCTCCTTCACCGGATGGCCGCCGCCCAGGGCACCGACGGCGCGAGCGTGGTCCGGCGGCACGCGGCCGACGCGGTACTGCGCGCCGTGCACACCGGGCCGTGGGAGAAGACCGTCCGCGACATCGTCCAGGACTGGTGGCGCGACCAGGCGCCCGATACCGGCGTCACGGTCAGCGATCTCATGCGCCGGGAATCCTTCGAACCCCTGCGGGTACAGCTCGGTGCGCTGCACGAGACCCTGAGGTGGTGCGGCGAGGTCGCCGACGCGGCCGGGACCCCGGTCGACGTCGAACTGACCGTCCAGGACGGCACACTGCACGTCTGGATCGGTCTGCACAGCGTCGACGTCAGGGCCGCCTGCGACGACTTCGCCCAACTCCTGTCCCGCACCCTGCCGTACACCGACTGTCTGGTCGACGACGACCACGTACTGCTGCGCCTGCACAGCGGCCCCGACCCGAGCACCCTCTCCCCATTGGCGGCGGCCGGAGTGGACGCCTATCTCGGTGAGACCGACGTGCGGCGGTCGACCGAGGTCCTCTGATCCCGATCCATCCTGCCGGAGCATGAGAAAGCAGAGATGCGATCTGCCATGCAGACCCGCAAGACGACCAACACCGCCAGGGAACACGGCGACTGGGCAGTCCCGTACCGGCTGGCCCACTTCGTCGACTTCGCGGTTCAGGGTGCCGTCTGGGGCTACGTAAGCCGTGTGTCCGAATTTGCTCCTGAGCCAGGCGAACTTCGCGCTGGCGAAACCGGTAACCTCCCCGCTACCGTCGGCTGCCTTGACTGCACATCTGTCTCACGGGGAGTTCACTGTGAAGCGCCGCTCTTTGCCGCTTGCTGCCGCGCTTGTCGCGACAGCAACCCTGCTGCTGACGGCCTGTGGCGGTGGGGGCGACAGGTCCACTGACGATCGAGAGATCGCAGGAGCTGACACCGATGCCACGAAGGCAGCATCGCCGAGCGCTTCGGAAACCGCAGGCGCCATCGACCGTCCGAGGATGACCTTTCCTTCGGACTTCGAAATGATCTTCGATCGCGTCGAGCCCTCCGATACCCGCGATGCTGCCGCACTTGGGGACGCCGAGAATTTCGTACGGGCCATGAACTATGGAATCGTCCGCCAGGACGCCGAGGATGCGGCCTACAAGTTCTATTCCACTCCGAACGGAAATGCCCAGGCATACGCCGAGAAGCAGATCAGGCAATACGTCGTCGGCGGCTGGACGGTCACCGGAGTCCAGCGGTACACGCGTGGCAAGGTTGACATGACTAGCGACGGCACTCGCGCATCTGTTTCCTTCTGTGACGACGACTCAAGGTTCTACGGAAAGGAGGTCAAGTCCAAGAAGATCCTCAAAACCAAGCCGAGCGACAAGGATTACTACTTCTTCGAAATCGTCATGACGGCGTCCAAAGAGACCAAGGGGCTGTGGATCGCCGAGGCCATCGAAGTGCAGAAGGAGGCCACGCAGTGCAAGGCGTGAAGCACAGATGGCTCGGCGTTGCCGCGGTGACGGCCGCACTGCTCCTCGGTCCGGCCCAAGTAGCTCTCGCCGGTGGCCCCATCGACAAGGGCACGACGGAGACCGACACCGGCCTTGAGGGCAAGAATCTATATGCCAAAGCAGCGGCGATCTCTTACGACACGTCACGCAACGGCTCTGGCCCGTCCGCCGGTCCCGTCGCGGTGGCAGGCAGTTCCTGGGCGCCACCCGCCTGCTGGTTAGCGCCCCTGTGGTCGGCCAAGGAGTTTGCACAGCAGACGGAAGCCACATACGAGAAGGTTTCGAACGATCCCAATCAGCCTCCTCATGCAAGGAAAGGCCAGTACGAGTACCGTCAGACCTACAAGGACGGCGAGTACAAGAACTACAACCTCGACAAGCAAGGAAAGGGAATGTGGTGGGGGCCGGTCGAGAACCCCAATGCACCCATCCTCGAGCGAACCGCGTGTAATTCTCAACTGCCGTTCTGGGTCGATAACGGGGAAACGCCCGACGTCAAGAACGCCATTACGCCGGAAATCCTGGCAGGCCTTGCCTACGAGCAGATCAAGGTTCCCGGAACCGAAGTCACCCTCGCGCCTTCCGGTGCGACCAAGGTGAATCTCCCCACTTGGGTCTGGCTGGACAAGGGAGAGTTCAAGCCGGTATCCGTTACCGCCTCACTCGACGGACCAGGCCTGAACATCCGGGCCACAACCACCGCGACACCCGTCTCCCTGAAGCTGCAGCCCGGGACCACAGACGCGGAGACCTATCCGTCTTCCGGTGAATGTGCGATCAATGGCGACGGATCGATCGGCGAACCATACGCCAAGGGCAAGGCCGACGAGATCCCTCCCTGTGGTATCAGATACCTCCGGGCCTCCGGCAGCAACGCTTTCAAGCTCCAGGCCACCATCACTTGGAAAATCACCTGGACCGGCTCCGGCGGTACCGGCGGCACCCTGCCTGACGGCGCCTTCGGCGGTGACCAGGACGTCACCGTCCAGGAGATTCAGGCCGTCAACCACTGATCGGCCCCGGACGGCACAGTCGAACTCGGCCGAAGGCGAGCGTGAACACGATACGACGTCTGTGAGCGTCGCCTCCGTGATCAGTATCGTCAGGAGCTTAAAGGAGGCAGAACGTGAGGACTGTCAACCCAGACGATCTTGAGCAGCTCGCCAAGCTCCTGGACGGGAGGGGAGGTATCCAGGACAAGCTCGATGAAGCCTTCACAAGAGCCTCCAGGCTCGGTGTCTCCAGTAAGTTGACGGCGCTCAAACCTTTACGGGCCTGGGCGACAGATGCGGCGCCCGATCTTCGCAAACGTGCGGCGTACGCACGACTGGAGAACGGTGACTCGGAAGCGGGTCTCTACTGGGCCGGCTTCAGCGCCGAGGAAATTCGAAAGCACAAGGGGCAGGGACTCGATCCGGACCAGCTGCTGCTGGCCAACTCTGTCGCCGCCAGTGACGACCCGGCCGCCGAGTCGTTACGCCGAGGCGATGACGAATCGATTGACGCGTGGATCGAGCGTCTTGAAGCGACCGCCTTCACGACGATTCTCGGCCTTGAGCCGCACAATAAGACTGTCGAGGCGATCGTCGGGGCCTGCCGAGAATACACAGGATTCACCGAGACAGCCGCACAGACCACTCTCATCGCGACAACACTGACGAGAATTCTGGTCGGAAATCGGATTCGAGAGGCATGGCGTGCGGGCGGCTGGACGCAACCCCTCCAGAACGGTGTGTACACGCTGCTGAGAAGGAGCGGCAATAGAAATCTGGTGCGCTACGGCAGGTTTGTCAGAGATTGGTATCCGGTGCCGAGATCGCTGAACGCTCCAGGCTCCTGGCTTCCCACGAAACTTGCCGGATTCATCTACCGAAGCCAGGGATTCCAGCGGTTGGGAAGCTTTCCCGGAATGTCCGCGCTACAGACTTGGGCTAGTTCCAGGGCATGGACCGGGTTGTCCGGCGTGAGGTTCATGGACTTTGGCCCGAACGCGATCGTTCGATTCATTGGCGGGAACAACGAGCTTGCGGAGAAATTCGGAGGGACTACACACGCGGGCATCGCGGCCAGGGCCGCCAGCGCCAACCTCCTCAGGGTCGCAGGCAATGCGTACACCGATGCGCGCACCGTCGAAGCGCTTGGCCGGGGTGCGGCCGTGGTCAGGGGTTTGGCTGCCACCGGAAAAGTGGCTGGTGCCTTCCGTGGTGTGGGTATCGTAAGCGGTGTCGCCTCCACCGTCATCAGCGCCAACACGGTTTACCACGACGGATGGCCGTGGGACAAAGGGAACTTCTCCACCCGTGAGAAAGGCGCTTCTTATGTCGCGGACGTCGCCGAAGCCGGGTTCAACGCCTCGTTGACGGCGGCCACTGTCGCTCCTACGCCTATCACCATCGGAGCCACCGTCGTGTTCGGTTCCGTCTACGTGGGCGCCAAGGTCGTTCAACACTGGGACGGCATAAAAGAGGGCGCGGGTAAGGCGGTGGATGCAGTCGGTGACGCGGCTGAGGAAGCTGTGAATGATCCCGTCGGCACGGCCAAAAAAGTCGGCCATGAGCTCAATCCCAAGAACTGGTTCTGAAACCTGGTGGAAGATTGGAGCGGGGAGCCGTCGAAGTGTTATCTGTGCGTGGCTCCCCTGTTCCGCAAAATTCTCACGCGGTGAACGCAGTTTCCTCGATGTCGATCAGGTCCGCCTTGTCCGGGAGAAGGTTCGTGATTTTCTCCCAGATTTCGCCGTTCCTTCTGCGCACCAGGAGCAACTTGCTCTCAGGCCCGACCTGCCCCTCCAGGATGGGCTCTTCGGGCTTTTCCCTTACCCAGTAGCCGCGCGGACCGCAGTCCCATACCGCCAGAGCCCGGATCATTGCGGCCCGCTCGCCCTCGTGCTTGCCGTCCCAGGCGGTGGAGATACGCCATGTGGCGTTGAGCGCCATGATCAGCTCGATGAACTCGCTCAGCTCTGGCTCCTCGGGGGCCCCGGCCCCTGCCAGCGCCTCGCGCACAAGCCCCCTGGCCGCAGTCTCGTCGCCGGCCCCCTGATTCAGCACGGATAGCGCCGAGTCGAAGGCGCCCATGGTCGTCTCGATGCGGGAGACCTCGGAGTGTGAGTCGTCGTCGGCCTGCAGATTGACCATACGCGCCAACTCCCAGACCAGACTGTGCGGGGCGATGGGTGTGTACACAGACTCTTCATCTCCGGGCCAGCCCTCATGCGCGATCACCGCGTCCTGGCCCACGACGACTCCATGGTTGACCGTCCCATGCTCGCCCGTTACCTCCACGGTCACCAAGACCAGCGGAGCAGCGAGGGCGCTGAGGATGTCCCTGAGGATCGGTGCCAGTTCGCCCTCCTCGCCGACGAGTCCGATCTGCGCGAGTTCGCCGAGTGAGGGCCATAATTCGTCGGGCGGATTCTCGCCGTTCAGAAGATGTCCGAAAACCGCTGTGTGGCGGTTCGCCAGCCTGAATCGCATCCGGGAGCTGTCATAGGAAGGCACGGGAGATCTTCACTCCAGTTTCTTGTAGCGAAGCGCCAAGGTTCCTCCGGCGGTATGTGCAGCCTGTTGGGGCGTTGTGGTGCATGATCCCACAAATGCCCTCAGTTTCTTAACTGTTCAAGCCGTCGAGCTTCAGGCATGTCGCTTCGAGTGCACGTGACGGCGCGGCGTCCGTCGAGGCGTGACGAGGCGTCCCGGGAGTGTTGCCGGTGACGGTCCGTGTTGCCATCTGCCTTGCTGCGCAGAGTGATTGAGTCGGATCGGACACTTGAGCCGCAGATGTCGGCCCCGTGACGCTGTCGCTGTGGCCCCGCTAGGCTCGGATCGCTGCATTGAAAAGCAACGGGAGGAGTCGTCAGCTATGTTCGGCAAGCGTAAGGTGCAGGAGTTGGGTCCCCCTGTGCCGGCTGTCGATTGGAGGGACGTCCGCCGTTTCACCATCGGTAGGACCGAGCGTTCAGTCGTCCACGGGAAGAAGCCCCAGCTCGGGCGGCTTGCGGTACGGGTACCCCGAAAGACGAAGGATGCCAGTACCTATGCTCCCTGCGCCTATTTCCGAACCGACTCGCCATCAAATCCAGTGTCTGATCCGGTTCTGTACGAAGATGAGACGGCCCATCGGGTTCTCTGCGCACTTGACGATCCCGTGAATGTCGGCAAGGAGGTGCACCGTACTGTCCGGGATGGTGCGGGTCAGGCGATCGGTGTGCTCCGTCGGATTGCCGCCTCGAACAAGTTCGCTCATCATAGTTGGCGCATAGACCAGCCGGACCGTCCCGAGATCGCGGGCCTAAGCCAATGGTCCTTTGCGAACAACAGCCCCAAAGAGCTGGCGATGCGTGGTCTTGAGTCGACCTTTACTTTCCTCTTGGAGGCGACGGCCGACCCCAACCCTCCGGCTGCGAAGGGTCGTAAACTTGAGTGGAAAGCCGAAGGTCAGTTGGTTATGGAGTCCAAGGGGATCTCGCAGTTCGACAGCAGCCTCGATATCTCTATCAAGGTGGGGTGGCTGGACCGACGTCTCGCCTTCGCTTTCGCAATGGTTGAGGACTTTCCGCTATAGCCGATCAGGTATCGGCCCGACGTCTCGGCTGTCAGAGCCTGGGTTTTGGACACTTCTGTGTTCGGAGAGGTTGTTGCTCGGGCCGGGTTGCCCGAAGAGGCTGACGAGCGATTCAGGGTAATCGGATGGCAGAAACAAGTCTCCCGGATGCGTATCGTCACACTTTGCTGGACCGCAGGTCCTTCAGGAAAAGTCCGTCCAGCACCTCCCACTCCGTGGCCCGGTCCACCACCTCCACCGTGCGTCCGTCCAGGGTGGGGGTGGCGCGCGGGTCCTCGACCGGCAGCAGCATCCACAGGCCGTGCGGAGTGTCGGCGGGACGCCGTGCCGACTGCTGCACGGTGGCCAGCAGTTCACGGCCGCCCGCCTCCCAGTACCGGGCGACCAGACCGGCTTCGTGGACCAGCAGGACGGATCGTGGACCGGAAGCCTCGGCCAGATCGACCAGTTGCCGCCGCACCCGCTCGGCCGCCAGCCGTGTGTACGAGGCGAGCGCCGCGCCCAGCGTGCCGGTCGCCGCGAACTTGGCGTCCGCCTTCAGCAGGGCCTCCCAACGCACCGACTGCTCCTCGGACAGGCTTTTCAGCGCGTCCAGGAACAGGGCATTCAGTGGCACGGCGGTGGTGTCGTACCGCTCCGCCAGCGCCTGGGCGACACCCGGCAGCTCGGCCCCCTTCAGGGTCAGGGCCAGGAAGCCGCCTCGGCGGCGAGCCTCCGTGAGCCGTGCGGACAGCACCTCGCGCGGGTCCTTGCCCTCGGCGATACGCCCCTGGGCGGCGGCGTAGAGGGAGCCGGTGCTGGTCAGCATGGAGGAGGACAGGCCCAGACGGCTGCTCGTGCCCTCGTCGGCCCGGGGGAAGAAGCGGCGTCGCTGCTGGTCGTGGACCAGGGGGAAGCCGGACTCCGCGAGGGCTTCGGCCAGCTCCACATAGGTCGTCTCGTCCAGCACGGCCAGTCCGGGGAACCGTGCCCGGACCCGGGCGAGCAGGTCCGCGGTGGTGATGCCGGTGTCGGGACGCACTCCCGCCGGCGCCTGTGAGATGCGCAGGGCGCGGGCCAGACTGAGGGCGAGGGGGAACAGCTCCAACCGCGGGGAGAACGCCACGCCACCCGCCATCGACGCGGCCAGTTCCACCAGCCGGGTGTCCGCGAGCGGCGTCATGCCCTCGGGCGCGGGCACCGTACGCAGTTCGCGGAGCACGGTGGCACGGCCGGGCAACGGTTCGCGACCGGCCAGATCGGCAGCCTGTTCGCCCAGCGCCGCCGCGTAGTCGGCGAGTTCGGCGGGCGTCGGATCGTCCGTGCCCGGCTGGTCCTCCAGTGCGATGACGACCCGGCCACCACGCCGCTGCACGGCGAACCGGGCCGGCGCCTCGGCCGTGTCGACGGACTCGGCATCGGAACGCTCGTCGTCCCGCTTACGGATTTCCACCTCGACCGCGGCACGCACCACGGCCAAGGCCCTGGCCTGTGCCTCCACCGGGTCGCCGGCGCCCGCGCCGTGCCGGGCCCGTAGCTCCGAGGCCAGTTCCTCGACCGTGGACACCCGGTCCCGGTCGGTCAGGATCGCCACCAGCTCGTCACGGATCCGTCCGAGCCACGGCAGCCGCGCCCACTCCTCGACCGCGGCCCGCTGGTTTCCGGAAACGGTCGGCTGGCTCATGCCCAGCGCCTTCGCGATCACGCTCTGGGCCGGCCACGGTTCCAGCGCCTCGCCGGCCTCCAGCACACCGGGGAGCTGCAACGTCGCACGGACCACGTCGGACCGGGGCCGGGTACGGCGCTTGCCCTCGGGTGGGGTGAGGCGCGCGGCCAGCGTGTCGATCGACTCCAGCACCTCCTCCGGAGCGTCCGGCTCCAGAGCCACCGGCTTCTTCACCGCCGACCGGCGACGCAGCGCCTGCGTCCACTGACGGTGCCGGCGGTTCAGCTCCTTGCGGATCGCGTTGCCCGCACCGCGGGCCCGGGAGATGTGGTGCGGCGGAATGTCCAGCAACTGCTCGACGGTGTGGGCCTTCAGGCCCTCCGCGACCGACACCGCCCTCGGCGACAGACCGGCCGCCGCGAGCGGAGTCTTCAGACGGGCCGCCTCGGCGGCCTGCTCACGGATGTCCTCCAGGTCGTCCGTGCTCGTCCCGACAGTGGCGGGCGTGGTCGCGGGCCGGGCCGCGTCGGCCTTGCGGAAGACCTGCCGCCACGCTTCCTGCAACTGCCCCAGAGTGTCGTGGCGCTGCTCGACGTTTCGGTGCAGCGCCCGCTCGAAGAATTCCTTCAGACCCTCGCTGAGAGCCTGCGGGAACAGCTCGGCCGACACGTGCAGGGCCGCGTCGGCCACCATCCGCGGGTCGCCCTGACCGTCACCCCACACGGGCCTCTCACCGGAGGCCATCTCGTGCAGGGTGACGGCGGCGGCGTACCACTCCGCGTGGTCGTCGTAGCGCGAACGGCCGGCACCGCCGAGGAAGGGGTCGAGGTACCCGCGGGTGCCCGCGTGCACATCCTGGTCAGGAGCGTCGGCCAGCGAGAAGTCGAACAGCATCAGCTGCCAGGAGCCGTCGTTGCGCTTGAACAGGCCCAGGTTGTCCGGCTTGATGTCCCGGTGCCGCACCCCGCGTGCCGCCAAGGTGTCCAGCGCCTCGAACAGGTCGTTGCCGAACCTCTCCAACTGGTCGTATCCCAGCGGGCCCTGGTCGCGCAGCCGGGAACCGAGGCTCACCGGCTCACGGTCGTCCTCCGCGCGGAAACCACCCGCGTACTCGATCTCCAGGACCGTATGGTGCGCGAGCTCGCGCGGTTCGGCGAGCAGCTTGACGATGCGTCCGCCGCCCACCTCCTTCAGCGCCTTCGCCTCCGCGAGCAGGCGGGCGTCCTTCTCCTGGTCCAGGGCGACCTTGAAGACACGGACGGGTACCTCCTCGTCCCCTGCGTCGGTCTGCCGGACCAGCAGCGCGCGAGCCGTGGCGCCCGTGCCGAGCACCCGGATTACCGTCCAGGTGTCGTCCAGCGACTGGCCGGGCTGCACGCTGAGGGGATCGGCGACGCGCCCGCCGGTCGACTGAGGGGCGGCCGCGTCCGCCTCGGCCGAGGCCAGCAGCTCCAAGAACTCGTCCACCGACGCGAGCCGGTCCCGTACGTCCGCGGCCGTGGCACGGAAGACGAGCGTGTCGAGAGCCGCCGAGACGGAGTCGGAGACCGCGTAGGGATGCAGCCCGGTGTCACTCTGCAGCCGTTCCAGAAGGGCGCTGCGACGATCCGCCGGCGGACGGCCGGTGAGCAGGAGATAGGTGAGCGAGCCGAGACCAAAGACGTCCAGGTCGACCGGGTCGGCGAACTCCTGGTCGGTCTCCGGGGCGAGATACACCTGTGCCGTGTCCGCGATCAGCCCCCCGTCCAGCGGGGTGTCACCGAGCGACCTGTGCAGGGTCGTCTCGAAGTCGCGGGCCGCCGTCTGCCAGTCGGCGATCCTGAGGACGGGCTCACTGCCGTCCTCGCGCGCCGAGACGTAGACCGATCGCGCGGACAGCGCGCGGTGGTACAGAGAGCGGTTGTGCGCGTAGCGCACCGCCTCGGCGAGCTGTCGCACCAGATCGATGCGTCGACCGGGGGCGAGGTGGCCGCCGTACGCGTCGAGGTAGGCGTCCAGCCGGAGATCCGACTCGCGGTGCCGGAACAGGATCGCCGGACCGCCCTGGTGCTCACGGATCTGTGCCGCCTGCACGATGCCGCGGTGGTTGATGCCCTGCAGCACCTGGTACTCACGACGGGCAGCCCGGTCCACCTTCGCGCGCTGCTCCTCGGAGGCGGCGGCTCCAGCCAGGTATATACGGACACGGCCGCTCTCCTGCACGAGCCCGTCGGTACGCACAGCCAGCCGGTCCTCCCAGCCGGGGCCCGCGTCGAGGGCACGGGGTTCGAGCTTCCAGTCGTCCCCGAAACGCAGATGGGCGGTGGAGTGGCTGATGCCGATCTTCTGCATCAGCCGTTCCAGGCGCTCACTGATCACCGGCGTGATCCGCCAGCTCTCCCGCTCGGGCGGGCGGCCCAGCAGGTCGTCCCAGATCTTCGGCAGGCCGCTCGCACCGTCGTTGAGACCGTAGACCGCGGTCCGCTGGAACTCGTCCAGTCCGCTGACGAGCCCGGGATCGTGGAGGAAGACCGCAGGCTTGATGAACGGAACATCCCGGGGAGACAGGCCGAGCACCCGCGCCGCCCGCTCCAGTTGTCCCTTCAGTTCCTTGGCCTTGAGGTCGGTCAGATGGAGGGGATTGCGCAGGGTGCGTACGCGGTCGCTGTGGAACTGCCAGGTGTCGCCGTGGTTCACGACCCTGCCGGGGTGGCCCTTCAACTCCAGCAGGTAGAGCCCGCCCGGCACGGCGATCAGCACGTCGCACTCGTTGATCCGGCCGGACGCCGCTGTGAACTGGAACGTGGCCCATGCCCGGTAGGGCTCGGTCTTCGGCATCAGCTCACGGAGATGGTCCAGCCCGGCCTGCTCCCAGCCGAACGCGGACTGCTGCGGCTGGAACCAGCGCCTCCGCGGGGTGGGAGCCGTCGGCTTGGGGACAGCGGGCACCGGGCACCTCCGGGACGGCGGTAACAAGAGGAGGGAGGGCGCTTGCGCCGGGGCCAAGGCTTTCCCTCACAACAGGTGCGAAATCCTAGTCGCCCCCTATGACAGAGGTTCGGCGGTAGGGGGTTCGCCGACGGCGGCCGAGGCCAGGTACGACCATGGGCGCTCACTGAGACACGCCGCACCGCCGAAGCGCAGCACGGCGGAAGCCCCCGTTCCCCGGTGTCCGGGGAACGGGGGCTTCGCCCCTCGCGGGTCCGTGGGGGAACCGGTGGCTCAGTTCCCCAGGGCGTCCAGTGCTCCCAACTGCGCCATCAGGCCGAGTCTGTCGTACTGCCACCAGCCCTCGACGAGCTTGCCGTCCTCGCCGCACCGGAAGACGGTCGTGCCCGTCATCGACACCCGGCGGCCGGTGGCCGGGATTCCCAGGAAGTCGCCGCGGTGCGTGCCCTGCCAGGTCCAGCGGGTGCACACCCGGTCGCCCTGGGCGATCTGCTCGTCCACGGTGAACGCGAAGTCGAAGGCGCCCCGCCACATCTCGAACTCGCGCCGCATGTTGTCCAGCCCGAGGGTGTCCTGCTCGTTGGCGGGGTCGTGGTCGTGGTAGTTCTCCGCCATCACGTTGTTCAACGGGGGCAGTTCACCGTCGGTGGCGATCAGCTCGAGGAGCCTGCGCGCGTTGGTCGCGTACAACTGCTCGTCGCGCACCACCTCCAGATCGGTGAAGGTCGGCATGCCGTCGCAGAGGGCGGCCATCTCCTGGAAGATCCGGTCGGTCTCGGGGAGATGCGAGTTGCGCATCGCGTCCTCGTACGAGGGGAACTCCACGATCTGTACGAAGTGCGCGTCGTCCGACCGGTCCTTGCCGATCAGATCGTGCGTCGCGCTCCGTTTCCCCCTGGTCTCCTCGACCCAGGTGTCCAGCAGCCGGTTCATCTCGTCGAACCGGCTCGTCCTGCACTCGATGAGCTGTACGAACGTCATGACGCCGCCTCCGGCCCCCCTGGGTCCGGTTCCCTCCGGTCATTCTCCCACCGGAGCGGCGGCGTCACCTGTCCGGCGGCGACGCGATCACGCCCTCGCTCACTGGGGCCCGTATTTGCGCCCCGTCCGCGAGGTGACACCGCCCAGCAGCCCACGTGGGGTCACCTTCACCAGGCCCATCAGCACCTTGTAGCGCGGGTCGGGGACGGACAGGGTCTTCCCGCGTGCCAGGTCGTCGAGCGCCGCCGCGACCAGTTTGTCGGCGTCCAGCCACATCCAGCCCGGGATGTTGTCCGTGCCCATCCCGGCCCGCTGGTGGAACTCGGTCCGTACGAATCCCGGGCACAGCGCCATCAGCCGGACGCCGCTGCCCGCCAGGTCCCGTGCGGCTCCCTGGGTGAACTGCACGACCCACGCCTTGGACGCCCCGTACGTACCCCGGGGCACGAAGGCCGCCACCGAGGCGACGTTGACGACTCCGCCGCGACCGCGCTCGCGCATCCCGCCGGTCGCCGCGGCCGTCAGCCGCAGCACCGCCTCGCAGTGCACCTTGAGCATCTTCAGCTCGTCGGCCATCGACACGTCGAGGAAACGGCCCTTGTTGCCGAAGCCCGCGTTGTTGACCAGCAGGTCGACGGGGCTCCTGCGATCGGCGAGCCGGTCCGCCACCAGGTCGATGCCGTCGTCCGACGCGAGGTCGGCCGTCAGCACCTCCGCCTCGATGCCGTGCCGGTCGTGCAGTTCGGTCGCCTGCTCCCGAAGCCGCTTGGTGTCGCGTGCCACCAGCACGAGGTTGTGCCCGTCCGCGGCCAGCCGCCGCGCGAACGCGGCACCGATGCCCGCCGTCGATCCCGTAATCAGAGCCGTTGTCATGGCCCAAGGGTAGTTACCCGGACCGTATCGGTCCGCTCGGTGCGGCGGCCGTCCGGACGGCCGCCGGACGGCCCCGGTCCGCCCGCCGGACGAGATTTCCCGGGGACGGGTGACGACGACTCAAGGCTGTCGTCGTCCCACGTACTTCCGGGCCGCCGCCAGAGACTCCGGGTGCAGGGCCGCACCGGCCGGGAGCAGTCGCGGCAGCAGCTCCCGTTCGGTCGTGGACGCCCGGAACTGGAGGGTCACGGTCACGTCGTGGTCCGGCCGGTGCACGATCTCGACCGGATCGCCCGCTCTGATCTCTCCGGGTTCGATCACCCGGAGATAGGCGCCCGGGGCACCCTTCTGCGTGAACCGCTTCACCCACGCCGACTCGTTCAGGTGGCCCTGGAAGGTACGGCACGGGATCCGCCCGGAGGTCACCTCCAGCACCACCGCGCGCCCGACGCGCCAGCGCTCGCCGATCAGCGCGCCGGACACGTCGACCCCGAGGGTCGTGAGGTTCTCGCCGAACACGCCGTTGGCGAGCGTGCGGTCCAGTTCGCGTTCCCAGTCGTCGAGGTCCTCGCGCGCGACCGCGTACACGGCCTGGTCGTCGCCGCCGTGGTGCCGTCTGTCGCACACCGCGTCCCCGGCCAGCCCGCTCCCGCCGGTTCCCTTCGGCCCGGGCGCCGCCACCCGCACCGGCCCGTCGGCCGGCCGCTTGTCGATGCCGGTCAGGCCTACCGCCCGATCCGTGTAGGGCACGGCCTGCGGACGGCCCAGGTTCACCGAGAGAAGCTCCATGGACGCACGGTAAGGGACCCGGCCCCAAAGCGTCGACGCATTATTGGGCACCGCATCCAAGAAGCGCTTATGCTCGAAGGGTGATCGAGGCCCGTCATCTCCGCGTGCTGCGCGCCGTCGCCGCCACCGGCTCCTTCTCGGCGGCGGGACGCGAGCTGGGCTGCACCCAGCCCGCCGTCAGTCAGCAGATGAAGGCCCTGGAGGCGTCGGTCGGCACCCCGCTGCTCATCCGCAGCGGCCGCGAGATGCGTCTGACCCAGGCCGGCGAGGCCCTCGTCCGGCACGCGGCCGGCATCCTGGCCGGACTCACCGCCGCCGAGGAGGAGGTCGCGGCCATCGCGGGTCTGCGCGCGGGCCGGGTCCGGCTGGTCTCCTTCCCGAGCGGCAGCTCCACCCTCGTGCCCGCCGCCCTCGCCGCCCTGCGCGCCGCGCATCCCGGCACCCGTGTCTCCCTGGAGGAGGCCGAGCCGCCCGAGTCGGTCGAGAAGCTCCGCAACGGCGACTGCGACGTGGCCCTCGCCTTCCGCTACGAGAGCGCGGCGGGCGCGGAGGAATGGGACGACCTCGTCGTGCGCTCCCTGCTGACCGACCGTCTGGTGGGCCTGGTGCCCGAGAACCACCGGCTCGCCCGCGCGCAGTCCGTGGACATCGGCGACCTCGCCCGGGAACCGTGGATCGCGGGCTGCCCGCGCTGTCGCGGACAACTGGTGGAGGCGTGCGAGAGCGCGGGCTTCACCCCGCGCATCGACTTCGCCACCGACGACTACCCCGCGGTGGTCGGCCTGGTGGGCGCCGGTCTCGGCGTCGCCGTGCTGCCCCAGCTCGCGGTCGAGTCCGTACGTCCCAGAGGGGTGCGCACGGTGACGGTGGAGCCGGCCGTGCGGCGGAGCATCGTCGCGCTCACGCTGCCCGATCTGGCCCAGGTGCCGGCGGTGGCGGCGACGCTGGCGGAGCTGGAGCGCGCGGCCGTCCGCTGAGGGGCCGGAAGCGTCGGGCGTCCCGGGCGCCGCACATCACGAAATACAGGGGCGCCGCACATCACTGATGCCGGGGGCGCACAGCTCCCCGGTGGTGGCCGCACTGCCGCCAGGCCATGCCTGCATGTCCATGGCGCTCGATTGTCGCGTCATGACGTCCGTGCGTGACGTCCGTGCGTGATGTCCGGGCGTATATGAAAAAACGTTCCTTCAGGTGTTCGAGCCGGCGTCCACGCCGGCGGCCGACGCCGATACGAGCCGGTTGCGCGCCCGGCCCATGAGCTCTTCGCGTTCGTCCTCGGTCAATCCGCCCCACACGCCGTACGGCTCGCGCACCGCCAGTGCGTGCGCCGCGCACTGCGCGCGGACCGGACACCTCATGCAGACCTCCTTGGCCGAGTTCTCACGAGCGCTCCGGGCCGCCCCGCGCTCGCCCTCCGGGTGGAAGAACAGCGAGCTGTCCACCCCGCGGCAGGCGGCGAGGAGCTGCCAGTCCCACAGGTCCGCGTTCGGTCCGGGAAGGCGGGAGAAATCTGCCATTGCGTGACCCCTTGCAGCCGTTCTGAGCGGATACGGTGCTCACGACCGTACATCTACGATCTAAGGAGATGAAAATATGACTCATTGCGAATCTAGCCTCGGACACCAACAGATGGGAAGAAATAGGTCTAAATGGGGCATGGCTTGTGATGAAAGACGGGAGGACAGCCGCGCGCGACTGCCCCGTGTCCGTCCCCTCACGTAGAGTGCCGAAGATGGCACAGAGCCCCGTAACTCTTTCGAGTGACCGTCGTTGAGAGTGCGGATGCGGTTGAGAACGCAAACGCTCGGGCAGGCGTCCGAGACGGTCGACCGCACAGGTGACGATTTCGTACCAGCCTGGAGGCACAAGGTGACGCGCATCAGCTGCGGAGGGCGGCCATGACATCCGTCCTCGTCTGCGACGACTCCCCGCTTGCCCGAGAGGCGCTCCGCCGCGCGGTCGCGACCGTGCCCGGCGTCGAGCGCGTGACGACGGCGGCCAACGGCGAGGAAGTCCTCCGCCGCTGGGGGGCCGACCGCTCGGACCTGATTCTGATGGACGTACGCATGCCCGGCCTGGGCGGCGTCGAGACCGTACGGCGGCTGCTGTCCGCCGACCCCGGTGCGCGCATCATCATGCTCACCGTCGCCGAGGACCTGGACGGAGTCGCCCTCGCGGTGGCCGCCGGCGCCCGCGGCTATCTGCACAAGGACGCCTCGCGTGCCGAACTGCGCGCCACTGTCACGCAGGCCCTCGCCGACCCGACCTGGCGCCTCGCCCCGCGCCGCCTTCGCTCGGCCGAGATGGGTGCCGCGCCCACGCTCACCGCGCGTGAGATCCAGGTCCTGGAGGGCATGAGTCACGGCCGCTCCAACGCCGAGATCGGCCGGGAGCTGTTCCTCTCCGAGGACACCGTCAAGACGCACGCCCGACGCCTCTTCAAGAAGCTCGGCGCCTCGGACCGTGCGCACGCGGTGGCGCTCGGGTTCCGCTGGGGCCTGGTGCGCTAGGCGTGCCGGATGGACCGGGCGCGTCGTCGCGGGGGCAGCGGAACCCGTAGGAAGTCCCAGGTGGTCCCCGCCTACCTCAAGGTGGGCGGGGATGGCAACCGGGCTCGCCCGCTGCCCGCTGCCTGTTTCGCCGCGGATGCCGCATCCTTGAGGTGTGGAGTTCCTCGGGGACGAGTCGGTCGAGCGGAAGAGGAGGGCGCAGGAGATGAGTTCCGGCGCACCTGCTCATAACGCTTCGGTGCACAACGATGGGCGCGGTGCCGCGGACCAATCGGCCGCAGGGCACCATGGTCCGATGCGTGAGGACGACGTGGCCACTGCCCCGGGGGCGATCGGTGCACTGGTCCACCGTGCCGTCGACGGGGACGATCAAGCCACGCACGACC
This sequence comes from Streptomyces sp. NPDC001443, assembly GCF_053597355.1. Lineage (NCBI taxonomy): Bacteria > Bacillati > Actinomycetota > Actinomycetes > Kitasatosporales > Streptomycetaceae > Streptomyces > Streptomyces sp. NPDC001443. Next base: position 64,279 of record NZ_JBSFIA010000008.1, on the reverse strand, counting down.
TGCTCGCCCACGTCCATCCCCTGGCGATCCGGTACTGCCGCACCCGGCTGTCCCGGCTGCCGGGGGACGCGCGCCACTTCGTGGAGGACCTGGCGCAGGAGGTCTGCGTCGCCGTCCTCCTCGCCCTGCCCCGCTACCGGGACACCGGCCGCCCTTTCGAGGCGTTCGTCTTCGCCATCGCCGCGCACAAGGTGGCCGATCTCCAGCGTGCCGCGATGCGCCACCCCGGTTCGACGGCCGTCCCGTCCGACGAGATGCCGGAACGCCCCGACGACTCGCTGGGACCCGAGGAGCGGGCGCTGCTCAGCAGCGACGCGGAGTGGGCGAAGAAGCTGCTGGCCAGCCTTCCCGAGAACCAGCGTGAGCTGCTGTTGCTGCGGATCGCGGTGGGGCTGACGGCGGAGGAAACCGGCCAGATGTTGGGAATGTCACCCGGCGCGGTCCGGGTGGCTCAGCACCGGGCGCTCAGCCGACTGCGGGCGCTCGCCGAGCAGTGAGCGGGTCATGCCGCCGGGCCGGGTCGTCGGTCGGCGGCAGGGGATCGGGCTGCCTGTTCGGGCCGTCGCTCGCGCGCCGGACCTGAACGGGCGATCCCTCGTTCCCGTACGAACATACGAAGCCGGGAGCCGCTCCGAACCGTGGAATGAGCGACCCTCGCTTCCCGTTAGCATGGACATCCGCACCGATCAAGGCTATTTGGGGATGGTGTCATGACTGCGAACGTCGACGGAGTGCCCGGAAAATTCGCGACACTCGGGCTGACCTACGACGACGTGCTGCTGCTGCCGGGTGCATCGGAAGTGCTCCCCAACGCGGTCGACACCTCGTCCCGCATCTCGCGCAACGTGCGCGTCAACATTCCGCTGCTCTCGGCCGCCATGGACAAGGTGACCGAGTCCCGCATGGCGATCGCGATGGCCCGCCTCGGCGGTGTCGGCGTGCTGCACCGCAACCTCTCCGTCGAGGACCAGGTGAACCAGGTCGACCTGGTCAAGCGGTCCGAGTCCGGCATGGTCAGCGACCCCATCACGGTCCACCCGGAGGCGACGCTCGCCGACGCGGACGCGCTCTGCGCGAAGTTCCGCATCAGCGGTGTCCCCGTGACCGACCCGGCCGGCAAGCTCCTCGGCATCGTCACCAACCGCGACATGGCCTTCGAGTCCGACCGCTCCCGCCAGGTGCGCGAGGTCATGACGCCGATGCCGCTGGTCACCGGCAAGGTCGGCACCACCGGTGTCGAGGCCATGGAGCTGCTGCGCAAGCACAAGATCGAGAAGCTTCCGCTGGTCGACGACGAGGGCGTCCTCAAGGGCCTCATCACGGTCAAGGACTTCGTCAAGGCCGAGCAGTACCCCAACGCCGCCAAGGACGCCGAGGGCCGTCTGCTCGTCGGTGCCGCCGTCGGCGCCAGCCCCGAGGCGCTGGAGCGCGCCCAGGCCCTCGCCGAGGCCGGTGTGGACTTCCTGGTCGTCGACACCTCGCACGGCCACAACAGCAACGCCCTGAGCTGGATGTCGAAGATCAAGTCGAGTGTGTCGGTCGACGTGATCGGCGGCAACGTCGCCACCCGCGACGGCGCGCAGGCGCTGATCGACGCCGGTGTCGACGGCATCAAGGTGGGCGTGGGCCCCGGTTCCATCTGCACCACCCGCGTGGTCGCCGGCATCGGAGTCCCGCAGGTCACCGCCATCTACGAGGCCTCCCTCGCCGCCCGCGCGGCCGGTGTCCCGCTGATCGGCGACGGTGGCCTGCAGTACTCCGGCGACATCGGCAAGGCGCTCGCCGCCGGCGCCGACACGGTGATGCTGGGCAGCCTGCTGGCCGGCTGCGAGGAGTCGCCGGGCGAGCTGCTGTTCATCAACGGCAAGCAGTTCAAGTCGTACCGCGGCATGGGCTCGCTCGGTGCCATGCAGTCCCGCGGCCAGGGCCGTTCCTACTCCAAGGACCGCTACTTCCAGGCCGAGGTCGCCTCCGACGACAAGCTCGTGCCCGAGGGCGTCGAGGGCCAGGTGCCCTACCGCGGCCCGCTCGCGAACGTGCTGCACCAGCTCGTCGGCGGCCTGCGCCAGACCATGGGTTACGTGGGCGCCGCCACCATCGAGGAGATGGAGTCCAAGGGCCGCTTCGTGCGGATCACCTCCGCGGGCCTCAAGGAGAGCCACCCGCACGACATCCAGATGACGGTCGAGGCACCCAACTACAGCCGCAGCAAGTGACCCGCACGCGCGCGTGATCCCGTACCGGCTCACGCGCGCGTGACGTCGTACGAGAACACGCACCAGGTCGGGTACGACGGTGCGGCCGAGGTGTGGACGAGGGCGGCTCCGGAGCTCCGGGGCCGCCTTCGGCGTGCCGGTCGGCGATACTGGTAGACGCTGAAACGCAGAGGGAAAGGCCACAGACGTGACTGAGATCGAGATCGGGCGCGGCAAGCGCGGCCGCCGGGCGTACGCCTTCGACGACATCGCCGTCGTCCCCAGCCGCCGTACGCGGGACCCGAAGGAGGTCTCGATCGCCTGGCAGATCGACGCCTACCGCTTCGAGCTGCCCTTCCTGGCCGCCCCCATGGACTCGGTCGTCTCCCCGGCCACCGCGATCCGTATCGGTGAGCTGGGCGGCCTGGGCGTGCTGAACCTCGAGGGCCTGTGGACGAGGTACGAGGACCCGCAGCCGCTGCTCGACGAGATCGTCGGGCTGGACGACGACGCCGCCACCCGGCGCCTCCAGGAGATCTACGCGGCCCCCATCAAGGAGGAGCTGATCGGGCAGCGCATCAAGGAGGTGCGCGACTCCGGCGTGGTCACGGCGGCGGCGCTCTCCCCGCAGCGCACGGCCCAGTTCTCCAAGGCGGTCGTCGACGCGGGCGTGGACATCTTCGTCATCCGCGGTACGACGGTGTCGGCGGAGCACGTCTCCGGCTCGCACGAGCCGCTGAACCTGAAGCAGTTCATCTACGAGCTCGACGTGCCGGTGATCGTCGGCGGCTGCGCCACGTACACCGCGGCCCTGCACCTGATGCGCACCGGCGCGGCCGGTGTGCTGGTCGGCTTCGGCGGCGGCGCGGCGCACACCACGCGCAACGTGCTGGGCATCCAGGTCCCGATGGCCACGGCCGTCGCCGACGTGGCGGCCGCCCGCCGCGACTACATGGACGAGTCCGGCGGCCGGTACGTGCACGTGATCGCGGACGGCGGGGTCGGCTGGTCCGGCGACCTGCCCAAGGCGATCGCCTGCGGCGCCGACTCGGTGATGATGGGCTCCCCGCTCGCCCGTGCCACGGACGCGCCCGGCAAGGGCCACCACTGGGGCATGGAGGCCGTCAACGAGGAGCTGCCGCGCGGCAAGAAGGTCGACCTCGGCACGGTCGGCACGCTGGAGGAGGTCCTCACCGGCCCCTCGCACACCCCGGACGGCTCGATGAACCTCTTCGGCGCCCTGCGCCGGGCCATGGCCACCACCGGCTACAGCGAGCTCAAGGAGTTCCAGCGCGTCGAGGTGACGGTGGCGGACTCGCAGCACAAGCGGTAGGCCGTACGGCGCCGGGCGTACGGCGCCGGGCGGCGGCAAGGGCCGGTCATCTCACGTCGGTGAGGTGACCGGCCCTTCCGTATGCCCGCTGGGCCCGCGGCGCGTGGCGCGAGGGGCGTGTGGAGCGCGGTGGGGGCGCACGGGTGCCTTCGAGGCGGAAACGGGCTGGTCGGAGAGGTCGCGGGCGACAGCGTCCACCTCGGCGCCTCAGGTTTCTGGAGCGCCCCCTTCCAAGGACATGGTTCCGGACCCCGGCCCGCGGGGCCCGGCCCGCGTTCCGACGGACCGTCCACCGGGCTACTGGGCGGTGTCGTGGAAGGGGGCGCCCATGGGCCGTCACCGCAAGCCCACCCGCTGGGACCGGCTCCGTCTTCGGACGGTGCAGTGCCGCAGGAGGTGGATCTTGCGTCTTTTCGGATGGTGAGCGGCCGCCCCTACAAAACCTAGGGGCGGACACCCGTGATCCATCAGGAGCCTGCCGCAGTAGCCGCTGCGGTGGGCTCCACCTGTTTGGACGCTGAGCGGCGGCCCCTATGAAAGCTAGGGGCGGACACCCGTGATCCATCAGGAGCCTGCCGCAGTAGCCCCTGCGGTGGGCTCCACCTGTTTCGTACGGTACCGGCGGGCCGTGCCCTGTGCCACCATCCCCGGCGTCCGGGTCGGCCTCGCGCGCCCCCGTTCACAACCGGTGCGCCGCCCCCGTGGGAGTTGCGCCCCGGGTGTCGAGCAGGAGTTGGGCCTTCACCGACAGGCCCTGCATGTCGTACGTGCGGTGCTGCTGGAGGAGGATCGTGAGGTCGGCGTGGGCCGCCGCCTCGTAGAGGGAGTCCGCGCGGGGCACCGGCCGGTCCAGGACGCTCCAGGACGGCACGTGCGGGTCGTGGTAGCTGACGGCGGCGCCGAGCTCCATGAGCCGGGTCGCGATCTCGTGCGCGGGGGTGGCCTGCTGGTCGGCGAGGTCGGCCTTGTAGGTGACGCCCAGCAGCAGCACGCGCGCGCCGCGCGCCGACTTCCCGTGCTCGTTGAGGAGGGCCGCGGCACGCTGCACGACGTACCGGGGCATCCGGCTGTTGACCTGCTGGGCCAGCTCGACCATCCGCAGGGGGCGGCCCCCGTGGCCGGCCAGGTCCTGCGGGACGGCGTGGCCGCCGACGCCGGGGCCGGGCCGGAAGGCCTGGAAGCCGAACGGCTTGGTCTCCGCGCAGCGGATGACGTCCCACAGGTCGACGCCCAGGTCGTGGCAGAGGACGGCCATTTCGTTGACGAGGGCGATGTTGACGTGCCGGTAGTTGGTCTCCAGGAGGTGCACGGTCTCGGCCTCGCGGGGGCCACGCGCGCGTACCACCTTGTCGGTGAGCCGGCCGTAGAAGGCGGCGGCGGACTCGGTGCACGCGGGCGTGAGGCCGCCGATGACCTTGGGGGTGTTGGCCGGGGTGAAGTCGCGGTTGCCGGGGTCCGCCCGGCCCGGCGCGTAGGCGAGGTGGAAGTCGCGCCCGGCCCGCAGTCCCGAGACCTCCTCCAGCAGCGGTCGCAGGAATTCCTCGGTCGTCCCGGGGTACACGGGGGACTCCAGGATCACGGTGGTGTGCGGCCGCAGCCGCTCGGCCAGGGTGCGGGCGGCCGCCTCCACCTGACTCAGGTCGAATCCGCCGTCGGCGCCGCGCGGGGTCGGCGCGCAGATGACCGCGGTGCGGACCCGGCCGAGCTCGGCGGGCCCGGCGGCGGTCCGGAAGCCCCCCGAGAGCATCCGGCGCAGTTCGGCGGGGCTGAGCGAGCCGGATTCCGGCCCGGTCCGGTATCCGAGCGTGGCGATACCGGCGGCGACGGCTGCCTGGGCCAGGGGCAGGCCGAGAGGACCGAGTCCGATGACGGCGAGATCTGCGGGCATGGCGTGGGCCGTCCTTCCCTTTAACCGAAGCGGGACAGGTGCGCAAGCCGTGTGGACAAAACGAACGAAGCGCAATGTCACACTAGGAGTAAATATGACCCTGATGCGGTATTGGTCGGCTGTGTTTCCCGACAGTCCCGCGAATGTTGTCCACAGGCTGGGAGCGACTGGTGGCTGAAGTCGGGCATCCCGGTCAGGATTGGGGCATGGGGGATGCGGGCCCGGTCCTGCCCCCACAGGGTGTGCCCGGCGCGACCGACGAACGGGAGGCAGCGGTGAGGACAGCGACACTGGGACCGGCGCAGCGTGCCGAGTCACTGGCATCCATGGCCGAGAGCGAGCTGGACGTGCTCGTCGTCGGTGGTGGTGTCGTCGGCGCGGGCACCGCTCTCGACGCCGTGACGCGCGGCCTGTCCACGGGACTGGTCGAGGCGCGCGACTGGGCGTCGGGCACGTCGAGCAGATCCAGCAAGCTGATCCACGGCGGCCTGCGCTATCTGGAGATGCTGGACTTCGCACTGGTCAGAGAGGCGCTGAAGGAGCGCGGCCTGCTGCTGGAGCGCCTCGCGCCGCACCTGGTGAAGCCGGTGCCGTTCCTGTATCCGCTGCAGCACAAGGGCTGGGAGCGGCTGTACGCCGGTTCGGGCGTGGCGCTCTACGACGCCATGTCGATGGCGCGTGGTCACGGCCGGGGCCTGCCCGCACACCGGCACCTGAGCCGGCGTCATGCCCTGCGGGTCGCCCCGTGTCTGAGGAAGGACGCGCTCGTCGGCGCCCTTCAGTACTACGACGCCCAGATGGACGACGCCCGCTATGTGGCCACGCTGGTGCGCACCGCCGCCTTCTACGGCGCCCACGCCGCCAACCGGGCGCGGGTGACCGGCTTCCTGCGCGAGGGCGAGCGCGTGGTCGGCGCCCGGGTCCAGGACGTCGAGGGCGGCGGGGAGTACGAGGTCCGCGCGAAGCAGATCGTCAACGCGACCGGGGTGTGGACCGACGACACGCAGGCGATGGTGGGCGAGCGCGGGCAGTTCCACGTCCGTGCCTCCAAGGGCATCCACCTGGTCGTGCCCAAGGACCGGGTCCACTCCTCCACCGGGCTGATCCTGCGCACCGAGAAGTCCGTCCTGTTCGTCATCCCCTGGGGCCGGCACTGGATCATCGGGACCACCGACACCGAATGGAGCCTCGACAAGGCCCATCCGGCCGCCTCCAGCGCCGACATCGACTATCTGCTGGAGCATGTGAACTCGGTGCTCTCGGTGCCGCTGACGCGGGACGACGTCGAGGGCGTGTACGCGGGACTGCGCCCGCTGCTGGCCGGTGAGTCGGACGCCACCAGCAAGCTGTCCCGCGAGCACACCGTGGCCCATCCCGTGCCGGGGCTCGTGGTCGTGGCCGGCGGCAAGTACACCACCTACCGGGTGATGGCCAAGGACGCGGTGGACGAGGCCGTGCACGGGCTCGACATGCGGGTCGCCGAGTGCGTCACCGAGGACGTCCCGCTGCTGGGCGCGGAGGGCTACCGGGCGCTGTGGAACGCGCGGGCGCGGATCGCCGCGAAGACCGGACTGCACGTGGTGCGCGTGGAGCATCTGCTGAACCGCTTCGGTTCGGCGACGCAGGAACTCCTCGACCTGATCGCCGGCGACCCCTCGCTGGGGGAGCCCCTGCGGGCGGCCGACGACTACCTGCGCGCCGAGATCGTCTACGCCGCCTCCCACGAGGGCGCCCGGCACCTGGACGACGTGCTGACCCGGCGCACCCGCATTTCCATCGAGACCTTCGACCGGGGCACGCTCAGCGCCCGTGAGGCCGCGGAGCTGATGGCGCCGGTGCTGGGCTGGGACAAGAGCCAGATCGAGCGCGAGATCGAGCACTACGAGAAACGGGTGGAGGCGGAGCGCGAGTCGCAGCTCCAGCCCGACGACCTGACGGCGGACGCGGCCCGGCTGGGGGCGCCGGACATCGTGCCGTTGTAGGGCGGACGAGAGGTCGGGGGCCGTGCCGCCGCGGTCGGTCGGTCGGGCGGCTTGCGCCACGTCCCACTCGAACGGGTGACGCGAGCCGGGATCCCGGCGTGAACGCCGATCGTTCTACGAGGTGCCGGGGCAGAACTCGGCGGTGAGGAGGGCCGTTTCCAGGCCGGGGTCCGCGATCTCCGTCGTGTTCACCCGGAAGGTGAGGACATGACGGCCGTCCGAGGTGGCCGCGGTGCGCACATAGCTGCCGGTGATGCGTCCGTTGTGCCCCCACACCGTGGTCCCGCAGGGCAGCCGCACGGGGAACAGCCCCATGCCGTACGAGCCGTGTGCGGCACGGGTGTCGAGCATCTCGCGCAGCTCGCGCGGGGGCAGTAACTCGCCGCCCAGCAGCGCCGCGTAGAAGCGGTCCAGATCGGCGAGCGTGGTCACCAGCTCGCCCGCGGCCCCGGCCACCCGTGGGTCGAGTGCGGTGACGTCGGTCCCGTCGGCGGAGTAGGCGCGGCCGTGCGGGGAGGGCAGGGACCTGCGGTAGCCGGGGAAGGAGGTGCCGGTCAGGCCCAGGGGAGCGATGACGCGACGCGTGGTCTCGGTGGCGTACGAGTGGCCGGTGACCTGCTCGACGACCAGGCCGAGGACGACGTAGTTGGTGTTGGAGTAGGCGAATCGGCCACGTTCGGCCGGAGGGTGGGTGAGCGCGAGGCGCACGGACCGGGTGGCGGTGAGGGGGACGGTGCCCCCGGTGTCCCGGGTGAAGTCGTACAGGCCACTGGTGTGGGTGAGCAGGGAACGCAGGGTCAGCGCGCGCCCGTCGTTGCCTGCCCCGCGCACCAGACCGGGCAGGTGCTGCTCCACCGTGTCGGACAACGACAGCCGGTGCTCGGCGGCCAACTGCAGGACGACCGTCGCGATCAGGGTCTTCGTGATGCTGCCCGCGCGGAAGTGGTCGGAGCGGGAGATTCCCGGACCTGACCGGGAGTAACGGGTGGCTGTCCCGTCGCGGACCAGCAGGGCTGCCGCGGGCGCCTTGCCCCGGGTCGTCAGCTGTGCGAGGACCGTGTCCGTGGGCGGGCTGGAGTGCGCCTGTGAGCCGGCCGGGGCCAGGCTGAGAAGCAGCAGGGAGACGGGTGCGGCGAGCAGCGTCCGGAGCGGTGACATCCCGGTTCCTCCCTTGTCACGGGTCATCATGCCCGTTGGCGGGAAGTCGTTTTCACCGGATGCGCAGGTTGCCGGGACCCGGCCGGACCGGGGTCGGAACCCGGGCCGCGAGCAGGCCGGAGCGCCGGTCGGAACCGGGTCGCGGCCCCGGCCGGGACCCGCTCGGACCCTTGGCCGGAAACCGCCGGGAGCCCTGGCCGGGTTCGGTCGGCGGGATTGGCGGGCGGGTTCCGGGGGACCCGCGGTCCGGGTGTCCGGGCCCCGTCGCGCCGCGATGGGCACCCTGGGCGTCGAGCACTTGTCGGGTGGGGGACAATGGAGGCTCTGTCAGGGCGGGTTGCATGAGGGGACGCATGTCGGAGGCGGAGCGGGCGGGGACATCCCGTCAGGGGAAGAGCGCACGTCTCCTCGCCGGGCGGTACCGGCTGGGAGATGTGCTCGGCCGCGGCGGCATGGGTACGGTGTGGCGCGCCGAGGACGAGACCCTCGGCCGCACGGTCGCCGTCAAGGAGCTGCGGTTCCCGACGAACATCGACGACGAGGAGAAGCGCCGGCTGATCACGCGGACGCTGCGCGAGGCGAAGGCCATCGCCAGAATCCGCAACAACAGCGCGGTGACGGTCTTCGACGTGGTCGACGAGGACGACCGGCCGTGGATCGTGATGGAGCTCGTCGAGGGCAAGTCGCTCGCCGAGGCCATCCGCGAGGACGGCGTGCTGGAGCCCGGGCGCGCGGCGGAAGTCGGCCTGGCGATCCTCGACGTGCTGCGTTCGGCGCACCGCGAGGGCATCCTGCACCGTGACGTGAAGCCGTCGAACGTGCTGATCGCCGAGGACGGCCGGGTCGTGCTCACCGACTTCGGCATCGCCCAGGTCGAGGGCGACCCGTCCATCACCTCCACCGGCATGCTCGTCGGCGCCCCCTCCTACATCTCCCCGGAGCGCGCCCGCGGCCACAAGCCCGGCCCCGCCGCCGACCTGTGGTCGCTCGGCGGACTGCTCTACGCGGCGGTCGAGGGATCCCCGCCGTACGACAAGGGCTCCGCGATAGCGACGCTCACGGCGGTGATGACCGAGCCGCTGGAGGAGCCGAAGAACGCGGGCCCGCTGCGGGACGTCATCTACGGACTGCTCACCAAGGACCCGGCGCTGCGCCTCGACGACGCGGGCGCGCGGGTCATGCTGAACAAGGTGATCAAGGCGTCCGCGTCCAAGACCGCCGAGCGGGAGCCTGCGGACGCGACGAAGGTCGTGCCGCTGCCCGAACTGCCGGACTCGCCCGAGGGCCGGGGGAGCGCGGCGGGAGCCGGGAACAAGCGCGGCGAGGAGGCGGCGGAGAAGCTGCGCGGGGCCCTGCGCTCCGTGCGCAAGGCCGCCGTGGTGACCGGTGCGACGAACTCGGCCGCCGCGAACCGCACCAAGTCCGCCGGCGCCGCGGCGGGTGCGGCGGCCGCGGCGTCCCCGTCGGCGTCCGCCGGCACTGCGGCCGACTCCGCCGGTGCTGGTGCTGGTGCTGGTGCTGGTGCTGGTGCCGGTGCTGGTGCCGGTGCCGGTGCCGCTTCCGGCCCCGGCGCGGGCGCGGGTGAGCGGGCGGCCCAGGGGAGCGGCAACGCGACCCCGGCCGGGCGCGGTTCGGGCTGGCCCGTGATGACGCCGCCGGACCTGCCGGATCTGCCGCCGAGGTCCGTGCCCAAGGCGCCGCTCACCGACGTCGTGCCGAAGCGGACCCTGATGATCATCGCCGTGGTGGTGGCGCTGGCGGTGCTCGGCACCGTGCTGGCCCTCACCCTCGGCGGGGGCGACGGCAGCGCCGCCGACGACGGCGACGGCGGCGGGACCAAGGCCGGCGCGAGCCAGAGTGCGACCGTCGGCACCAAGGAGGACGCGAGCGGCGGGTCCGGCAAGGACGACGACTCCTCGCAGTCCGGTTCCCAGGACACGAAGTCGGGCTCCACGACGGGGTCCACGGACGGCGCGTCGTCGGACGCGTCGTCGGGCGGCTCGTCCGGCACGGACGACAACACCGGCACCTCCAGTGACACCGCCGCCGCGGTGGCGTCCACGCACGACGGCGGCCAGGGTTACTCGATCGGCCTGCCCGCAGGGTGGAAGTACCAGTCCTCGGACTCCGCGGGGGACCGTTTCACCGGACCCGACGGACAGAAGCTGCTGGTCGCCTGGACCACCACGCCCAAGGGCGACCCGAAGGCGGACTGGGAGAACCAGGAGCGCTACATGACGCGCTCGCAGTACAAGAAGATCCGCATACAGACGGTGCAGTACCGCGGCTGGGACACCGCCGACTGGGAGTTCACCTACGTGGACGGCGGCACGCAGTACCGGACCGTCGACCGCGGGTTCGTCGTCAACGGCCACCTCGGGTACGCCCTGATGTACACGGCGAAGGCGTCGGACTGGGACGGCGAACTGCGCAAGAGCACCTGGCAGACGCTGACGGAGACCTTCCAGCCGAAGAAGTGAGCGGGCCGGTCCCCCCGGGGTCGGGGGCCCGAGATCGGTCAACCTCTCTTTGCGGGTTGCCTCCGGCACGTATCGTGAGTACTTGCGGACCGTACGCATCCCGCTATGCGGTCGGAACGGGCCGCGAGGCGAACGGAATTGACCGACCGGGCGGCCGGGGGAGGCACAGTGGACGACTACGCGGGCCGGGTGCTCGCCGACCGCTACCGCCTGCCGTTGCCGCCCTCCGACGAGTACGAACTCACCGAGAGCCGCGCCTTCGACACCTACAGCGGACAGGAAGTCCTCGTCAGGCAGGTGCCGTTGCCGGAGGTCGTCGAGGCCGAGGTGCTCGACGCGGACGGGCTGCCCGAGGGGTTCACGGCGCGTGACCGCGCGGCCCGGCGGCCGACGGCACGTCCGCGCGCGGAAGGGAGCGCACGGCGGCCGGCCGATCCCGTGGTGCGACGGGCCGTGGAGGCCGCCCAGGCGGTCGCCCGGATCCCCGACCATCCGCGGCTCGACCAGGTCTTCGACGTGTTCGCCGAGGGCGGTTCGCTCTGGGTCGTCAGCGAGCTGGTGGCCGCGCGGCCGCTGGCGGCGCTGCTCGCCGAGAAGCCGCTGTCGCCGTACCGGGCGGCCGAGGTCGCCTCCGATGTGCTCATGGCGCTGCGGGTGCTGCACGCGCACGGCTGGGTCCACCGCAACATCACCGCGCGCACGGTGCTGGTCTGCGAGGACGGCCGGGTCATGCTGACCGGGCTCGCCGTCGGCACGGCCCAGGAGGCGCTGTGCGGCTACGACCCGGTGCCGCCCGAGGACGGGCCCGAGGACGGGCCCGAGGACGGGCCCGAGGACGGGCCCGAGAGCGGCCCGCTGGCCGGCCCCGGGACCGTCGGCGCGCCCGCAGGCCCCACGGACCCCGCGGGGGCCCTCGGCGGCCCGGGCGGGGCCGGTACCGGCAGTGGCGCCGGTGCCGTCGATCCCGAGGCCGCCCGGCGGGCCGCCATCGAGGCACGGGCCGCCGGCGGACTGCCGCAGGCCGGCACCGACCCGGCCGCGGGCACCGGCGGCGCCTCGGCCGCCGTGGCCCGCAGGGCGGCGCCGGAGAGCGGCGGGGACGTCCGGGCCGCGCGGGCCGGCGCGATCGCCGCGTACCGCGCGGGCGCGCGGGCGGCGGCCCGGGTCCAGGACCTGCAGCAGAGCGGCCGACCGGCCCTGCCCGGGGCCCGTCGGGCTCCCGACGGGGCGAACCCCGACGGCAGGCCGCAGCCGCCGTACGCCCCCGGCGGCGGACAGCCCACCACCGGCACGGTGCAGAACCCCGGTGGCAGTGTGCCGCCGGGGCAGATAGCAGACCCCTACGGCGTGCGCGGAGCGCCCTGGCAGGGGGTGGAGCCGCGCGCCGTCGCGCCCGCGCCCGGGGCCGTGGGCGCCCTCCTGCCCGCCGACCCTGCGCAGCCCCCGGCCCGCTGGGGCGACGCCGCCCCCGGCGCCCATGCCCGGCGCGGCCCGGCGACGGCGCTGGCCGCCGAGCGGGCCCGGCAGGCGCGGATGGCGCTCGTGGGCCCGGTGACCGAGCGCTGGGCGCCGGAGCAGGCGGGGCCCGTGCACGAGAACTGGCAGCTCGCCGCGCCCATCGGGCCCGCGACCGACCTGTGGGCGCTGGGCGCGCTGCTCTTCAGGGCCGTACAGGGGCATGCGCCGTATCCCGAGGAGTCGACGGCCGAGCTGGTCCAGATGGTGTGCGCGGAGCCGCCCGCCTTCGCCGAGGAGTGCGGGCCGCTGCGCCCGGTGGTGGAGTCGCTGCTGCGTCAGGACCCCACCGAACGCATCGACTTCGAGGAACTGGGCGGCTGGCTGCGCTCCCTGGTGCGCTCGGCGCCCGAGCCGGACGCCGGTGTGCACGTCGTGGCGGCGCCGCCCGTCGACCCGAGCCGGCTGCCGATCGTGCGGCGGCGCGGCGAACTGGTGCGCAGACGGCGTGCCGGGCTGCCCGCCACCACGGCGCACGGCCGGCACAAGCGGGCCAGGCGGGAACCGTCCGGCTCACCGCGCCGCCTGGGCCGCACCCTGCTCCTGCTGATCCTGCTCGCGCTGGCCGGGACGATCGCGTACGCCGTGCTGTTCATGCCCAAGGCCACGGACACCGGCGCGGCCGGGACCTCCGACGCGGCGCACACGACGCCCGCGCAGGGGGACACCGCCCCCGAGGCGAGCAGCGAGCCCCGCCCCGACCAGACCTCGCCCGCGGCCGACGACAGCCCCGCCTCGTCCTCCGGTCCCACCGGGACGCAGGGCGGCGGCCCCGACGTCGCCGACGGCTTCACCGTGCGCAAGGACGCCGAGGGCTTCCGGGTCGCGGTGGCGAACGGCTGGGACCGCACCCCGAAGAACGGGCTCGGTCAAGTCGTCTACGCGCACGGGGACTTCGAGCTGATCGTGGTGCCGGGCCGGGACCGCGCGTCGACGTACGGCACCGATCCGATGGTCTACCAGCGCGAGAAGGAGTACGAGCTGGGGCCGTACCGCTCCTCCAGTTGGGCCACCTCCGGCGGGCTGCGGACGATCGAGGTGGGCGGACGGACCATGGCCGAGGGCCAGTTCACCTGGAGTGACGCCGACGGACGCCAACTGTTCGTGCGCAACCTGGCGATCCTCGTCGACGGGCGCTACCACGTGGTGCAGGTGCGCGGCCCCGAGGCCGAGCGCGACGAGGTGACGAAACTCTACGAACAGGCGTCGTCCACCTACCAGTTCACCGGCTGAGCCGGAAAGCGGCGCACCGGCGCGCCGCGCCGCTTCGCGGACCGTGCGGCCGCGGTTCCCGCGGTGGGCCAGAAGCGACAACCGTCACAGTGCGGTGTCCTTGGCGCTCTGCGTGTTCCCTGGACGCGGACCGGTCCTTAGTCTGAGCCTGTCAAGAGCATTGCGGGGCAACGTGAATCAGATGCAGGGCCTGCTCCTCGCGGGTCGCTACCGGCTTGCCGACCCGATCGGCAGCGGCGGCATGGGCCGCGTATGGCGAGCGCACGACGAGTTGCTGCACCGGACCGTCGCGATCAAGGAGTTGACCGCGGCGCTGTACGTCTCCGAGGGGGACCGGGGCGTGCTGCTCGCGCGCACCCGTGCGGAGGCGCGGGCCGCCGCGCGGATCAACCACTCGGCCGTCGTCACCGTCCACGACGTCCTCGAACACGACGGCCGGCCATGGATCGTGATGGAGCTGGTCGAGGGCCGCTCGCTGGCCGACGAGGTCAAGGAGCAGGGGCGCGTCGAGGCCGCCGAGGCCGCACGGATCGGCTTGTGGGTGCTGCGAGCCCTGACCGCCGCGCACACCGCGGGCGTCCTGCACCGGGACGTCAAGCCCGGCAACGTGCTGCTCGGCGACGACGGCCGCGTCCTGCTCACCGACTTCGGCATCGCCCAGATCGAGGGCGACAGCACCATCACCCGCACCGGCGAGGTCGTGGGCTCCGTCGACTACCTGGCGCCCGAGCGCGTCCGCGGCCACGACCCCGGTCCCTCCTCCGACCTGTGGGCGCTCGGAGCGACGCTGTACACGGCGGTGGAGGGCCGCTCGCCGTTCCGCCGCACCTCACCGCTGACCACCATGCAGGCGGTCGTCGAGGAGGAGGTCGCAGGACCGCAGCACGCCGGTCCGCTGGAGCCCGTGATCAGCGCCCTGCTGCGCAAGGACCCCGCCGCCCGTCCGGACGCGGCACAGGCCGAGCAGATGCTCGCCGAGGCGGCGGAGGGACGGCGGCCGAGCGCCGCGCAGGCGTTCGTGCCGACGCAGCACGGCGGGCCCGCCGCTCCCGGGCTGCGGGAGCCGGGGACCGGCGCGACGGCGTACGGGCCCGCGTACGGGGCGCCGACCACGCAGCCCGGGACCGGTGCGACGGTCGTGGGGCCGACGTCGATGGGGCCGCCGGGCGCGGTCCCGGCCGGGGCCGCGCCGTCCGCACGCCCCGGCAGGCGCCGGCTGCGCTCGCTCGTCCTGGTGGTCGTGCTCGCCGCCCT
Source organism: Streptomyces sp. NPDC001443 (assembly GCF_053597355.1). NCBI lineage: Bacteria > Bacillati > Actinomycetota > Actinomycetes > Kitasatosporales > Streptomycetaceae > Streptomyces > Streptomyces sp. NPDC001443. The sequence continues at coordinate 49,241 of NZ_JBSFIA010000008.1, read as the reverse complement.
GGTCGGCGGAGCCACGGCGGTGGGGCTGCACCAGTGGGACAAGAGCCGTCGCCGGCAGGACGACGCCTCCTCCAGCCAGTCGCCGGACCCGACGTCGAGCCCGTCGGACACGTCGGACACGTCGGACACCGACCCGGCGACGGCCCCCGACAACTGGGAGACCGTCCCCGACCCGCTGGGCTTCAGCATCGCCCTGCCCAAGGGCTGGAAGCGGTCGGTCTTCAGCGACGACGGCGACCTCACGCAGATCGACTACTCGCCCGACGGCGGCGAGCACTTCGTACGGATCGCCCTCGACAAGTCCCCGGACTTCGCCGATCCCTACCAGCACCAGCTCGACCTCGACCAGCAGCTCACCCGGCTGGTCGACTACAAGAAGCTGCAACTGGGGGCGAACACCTACCGCGACCGCCGGGCCTCGCTGTGGGAGTACACGTGGACGGCGCTGGCCAAGGACACGAAGTTCCCCGGTCCGCGGCACGCGATCGACGAGGTGTACATCGGCCGCAACGGCGTGGAGTACGCGCTCTACATGTCCTCACCCGCCGAGGACTGGCCCACCACGCAGGAGCAGTTCAAGAAGCTGCTCCAGAGCTGGCAGCCCGAGACGTCCTGACCGGCCGGCCGGGTCCGCCGGGCCGTGTCCGGCCGCTCGTTCCGGTGGGCCGTGCGGTCGGCCGTTCCAGCCGGTCGTTCCGGTCGGTCGCTTCGGTCGCTTCGGTCGCTTCGGTCGCTTCGGTCGCTTCGGTCGCTTCGGTCGGCCGTTCCGGTCGGGTGTGAACAGCCGTTCGTCGCCTGCTCGTCGTGACGGATCCGACGGGTCGTGAATCGGCCCCGAGTGGGTGGATTTGGCCGGTGGGCGGCCCGGAGGGCGGGCGTCCGGTGCGGCATGATGGGACTCATGGGGACCGAGGGGGACGACTCCCGCGTGATCGCGGACCGGTACCGGCTGGAGGCGCGGCTGGGGCGCGGCGGCATGGGCGTCGTCTGGCGTGCCACCGATCAACTGCTGGGCCGGCAGGTGGCGGTGAAGGAGGTCGCCTTCGACGAGACGCTCTCCCCGGAGGAGACCCGCAGGCAGCACGACCGTACGCTGCGCGAGGCCCGAGCGGTCGCCCAGCTGCGCCACCCGCACGTCATCGTCGTGCACGACGTCGTCGAGCAGGACGAACGCCCGTACATCGTGATGGAGTTGATCGACGGCGGCTCGCTGGCCGACCGGATCGCCCGGCGCGGCCCGGTCGACGTCGGCGAGGCCGCCCGGATCGGCATCGCCCTGCTGAGCGCGCTGCGCGCGGCACACGCCGCGGGTGTCCTGCACCGCGACATCAAGCCGGCGAACGTCCTGGTCGCCGAGGACGGCCGGGTCGTCCTCACCGACTTCGGCATCGCCCAGGTCGCGGGTGCCACCACGATCACCGACACCGGCGCCTTCGTCGGCTCGCCCGAGTACACCGCGCCCGAGCGGATGTCCGGCGCCGGTACCGGACCGGCCTCCGACCTGTGGTCGCTGGGGGCGCTGCTGTGCACGGCCCTCAGCGGCGCGTCGCCCTTCCGGCGCGACTCCCTGGGCGGCATCCTGCACGCCGTGGTCTCCGCCGACATCCGTACGCCCGAGCAGGCCGAGCCACTGCTGCCGGTCGTACGGGGCCTGCTCGAACGCGATCCGGAACGGCGGCTGGAGGCGGCGGAGGCCGAGCGGATGCTGCGGGCCTTCCTGGAGACCGGCCGTACGCCGAAACCGGCGTCCTCCGGCCACACGCCGACGCGCCCCGAGCCACGGAGCCGACCCGAGTCGCAGAGCGGGGCGGAGCCGCACAGCCGGGCGGAGCCCGGCCCGGCCGACCCGGCCCCCTCCACGCGCGGGGTGCTGGTGGCCGCGCTGCTGGTCGCCGCGATGGCGGGGGCGGGCGTGTCCGCGGCGGCCCTGCTGATGCACGGGGGTGGCGACGGGAGCGGCACGCCGGTCTCCTCGCCCTCGCACGGCTCCGTCAGCTCGCCGCCGGTCCCGCCGTCGCACGGCTCCACGGGCTCCACCGGCTCACCGGCCGCCACCTCCGCCTCCGGGACGGACACCGCGGCCGTGACGCACTCGCCCGCCCCCGCGTCCCAGAACCGCCCCACCGCCCCTTCCGGCTACCGGATCGCCGACGACCCGGGCGGCTTCTCGCTCGCGGTGCCGGACGACTTCACCCGCAGGCCCCAGGGCGAGCGGATCTTCTACATGTCACCGGGGGAGGTCTTCCGGCTCGGCGTCAAGGTGGCCGACACCAAGCCGGGCGGCCCGCTCGCGGTGATGCGGAGCGCCGCCGCCGAGGGCCCGGACACCAACCCCGGCTACCACGACGGCCGGGTCGTCGAGACCGCCCGGAACGGACGGCCCGCCGCCCTCTGGGAGTTCAGCTGGCAGGGCTTCAGCACCGCCGAGGGACCCCGGCACACCTTCGACCTGTGCTGGGAGGAGAACGGGCAGATGTACGACGTGTGGGTGTCCGCGCCGGTGGGGAAGGTGCGGGAGGCCCGGGAGTACTTCGACGTCGCCGTCGACACGTTCGTACGGACCTGAGAAGCGCAGGCCGCGACTCCGGTCCCCGGACGGATCCCCGGAACGTTCTCGAACGGCTGGAGATCGACCCGAACGTTCTCGAACGGCTGGAGATCGACAGGGACACGCCCTGATCAGCGCCTTTGTTGCCAGTGACCACTGGCGACATGTGCGTACACGGTGAATCCCGATTACCGACGGGTACCCAAAGCCTCCGCACCGGCATACGCTGCGGCTCATGACGGACTCGCAGGCCCCGGAGAAGACCGGCACGGGCACCCCCGGACAGACCGGCACCAACCCCCTCGCCCCCGCTCCGGCGGGCGCCCGTACCGCCGCCGACGTGGTCACCCCCGAGCTGGTCGCCCAGCTCACCAAGGGCGTGGCCGGCTCGGGCCGGACCGCCAACCACACGCCGTTCACCGGCGAGAAGCTGGCCGATCTGCCCGAGTCCACGCCCGAGGACGTCCGCCGGGCCTTCGAGGCGGCGCGCGCCGCCCAGGCCGTCTGGGAGCGGACCCCCGTACGGCAGCGGGCCGCCGTCCTGCTCCGCTTCCACGACCTCGTCCTCGCCCGCCAGGCCGAGGTGCTGGACCTGATCCAGCTGGAGACCGGCAAGGCCCGGCTGCACGCCCACGAGGAGGTGCAGGCCGTCGCCGTCGCCGCCCGTCACTACGGCCGCAAGGCGCCCTCCTATCTGCGGCCCAAGCGGCACGCGGGCGCCATGCCCACCCTCACCAGGGTCACCGAGCTGCGCCACCCACGCGGTGTCGTCGGCCAGATCGCGCCCTGGAACTACCCGCTCGAACTGTCCGTCGGCGACGCCCTGCCGGCCTTCGTCGCGGGCAACGCGGTCGTGATGAAGCCGGACACCGAGACCTGCCTGACCGCGCTGTGGGCCCGGGACCTGCTCATCGAGGCCGGGCTGCCCGCCGACGTCTTCCAGGTCGTCCTCGGCGACGGACCGGTGGTCGGCCCCGAGGTCGTCAAGCACGCCGACTACGTCTCCTTCACCGGCTCCACCCGCACCGGCCGCGAGGTCGCCCAGGGCGCCGCCGCCCGGCTGGTGGGCGTGTCCCTCGAACTCGGCGGCAAGAACGCCATGCTGGTGCTGGCGGACGCCGACATCGAGAAGGCGGCCGCGGGCGCCGTCCGCGCCTGTTTCTCCTCCGCGGGCCAGCTCTGCATCTCCATCGAGCGGCTGTACGTCCACGAGTCGATCGCGGACGCCTTCCTGGAGCGCTTCGCCGCCCGCACCCGGGCCATGCGCCTGGGCACCTCCCTCGCCTACGGCGCCGACATGGGCTCCCTGGTCGGCGAACGCCAGCTGGAGACCGTGAAGCGGCATGTGGAGGAGGCCGTCGCCAAGGGCGCCAAGGTCGTCGCGGGCGGGGTCGCCCGCCCGGACATCGGCCCCTACTTCTTCGAGCCGACCATCCTCGACGGCGTCGAGGCCCCGATGTCGGTGTGCACCGAGGAGACCTTCGGCCCGGTCGTGTCGATCTACCGCTTCGCCTCCGACGACGAGGCGGTCGAGCACGCCAACTCCACGTCGTACGGTCTGAACTCGTCGGTCTGGACGAAGGACGGCAGGCGCGGCCGGGCGGTCGCCGCCCGCCTGCGCACCGGCACGGTCAACGTGAACGAGGGGTACGCCCCCGCCTACGGCAGCGTCCAGTCGCCCATGGGCGGCATGAAGGACTCCGGCCTCGGCCGCCGCCACGGCTCCGAGGGCATCCTCAAGTACACCGAGGCCCAGACGGTCGCCCAGCAGCGACTGCTGCCGATGGCGCCCGCGCTCGGGATGAGCGACGAGAAGTACGCGGAGTTCATGAGCCGGAGCCTGAAGGTGATGAAGGCCTTCCGCTTCCGCTAGGCCTGGTCCGGGGCCTGTCCGGCGACAGGCCCCGCGAGCCCCCGAAAGGTCAGCCCGCCCGCACCCCGTTCTCGACGAGGAGAGCACGTGTCGCAGGAGAACTCCGTCCAGGCCCAGTCCGAGACCCCGGCCCAGGCCCAGGGGGAGGACGACCGGTACGACTACGACGTGGTGGTCGTGGGCTCGGGCTTCGGCGGCTCCGTCACCGCCCTGCGCCTGACCGAGAAGGGCTACCGGGTCGGGGTCCTGGAGGCCGGGCGCCGCTTCACCCGCGACACCCTGCCCAGGAACTCCTGGGACCTGAAGAACTACCTCTGGGCCCCCAGGCTCGGCATGTACGGCATCCAGCGCATCCATCTGCTCGGCGACGTCATGGTCCTCGCGGGGGCGGGCGTGGGCGGCGGCTCCCTCAACTACGCCAACACCCTCTACGTGCCCCCGAAGGCGTTCTTCGACGACCCGCAGTGGCGCGGCATCACCGACTGGCAGCAGGAGCTGGAGCCGTACTACGACCAGGCGCGGCGCATGCTCGGCGTGCGGCTCAACCCGACGATGACCCCGTCGGACGTGCACCTGAAGGCGGCGGCGCAGCGCATGGGCGTCGGCGACACCTTCCACATGGCGCCGGTCGGCGTGTTCTTCGGCGACGGAGAGGACTCCGACGGCGCGGCCAAGGCCCGGCCCGGCGAGGCGGTCGCCGACCCCTACTTCGGCGGGGCGGGCCCGGACCGCAAGGCGTGCACCGAGTGCGGCGAGTGCATGACCGGCTGCCGCCACGGCGCCAAGAACACCCTCAACGAGAACTACCTGTACCTGGCCGAGAAGGCCGGCGCGGCCGTGCACCCGCTGACCACGGTCGTGTCCGTCACCGACGACTCGCGCGGCGGCTACGCGGTGGCCACCCTGCCCACCGACGACCGGAAGAAGGGCCGGGGGCGGACCTTCACCGCGCGCCGCGTCGTCATCGCGGCCGGCACCTACGGCACCCAGACCCTGCTGCACCGCATGAAGGCGAACGGGCAGCTGCCGTACCTCTCCGACCGGCTCGGCGAGCTCACCCGCACCAACTCCGAGGCACTGGTGGGCGCGCAGACCGACTTCCGACGCTACCGCAAGGCCACGGGCACGGCGCGGGCCGACTTCACCAAGGGCGTCGCCATCACCTCGTCCGTCCACCCCGACGAGAGCACCCACATCGAACCGGTCCGCTACGGCAAGGGCTCGAACTCGATGGGCGGCCTGTCCATCCTCCAGGTGCCCTTCACCGAGGGCGGTTCACGCGTCGCGGCCTGGCTGGCGAACGCCGCCCGGCACCCGCTGCTCGTACTGCGCTCGCTGTCCAACCGGCGCTGGTCGGAGCGGACCATCATCGGCCTGGTGATGCAGTCGCTGGACAACTCCCTGACGACGTACCTGAAGCCGGACGGCGTCGGCAAGGGCCTGCTCACCGCCCGGCAGGGCCACGGCGCGCCCAACCCCAAGCAGATCAGGGCCGCTTCGGAGGCCGCCTCCGCGCTGGCCGAGGAGATCAACGGCTTCCCGGGCTCCAACGTCGGCGAGCTGATGGGCACCCCGCTCACCGCCCACTTCCTCGGCGGCTGTCCCATCGGCGGCTCGCGCGAGACCGGCGTCATCGACCCCTACCACCGGCTCTACGGCCACCCCGGCATCTCGGTCGTGGACGGCGCCGCGGTTTCGGCGAACCTGGGGGTGAACCCGTCCCTGACGATCACCGCGCAGGCCGAGCGGGCGATGTCGTACTGGCCGAACAAGGGCGACGCGGACCCGCGCCCCGCACAGGGAGCGGCGTACGAACGTCTGCGTGCGGTCGAGCCGAAGACGCCGGTGGTCCCGGTGGGGGCGTTCGGCGCGCTGCGGCTGCCGTTCCTGAGGATGCCCGCGATGCCCCCGAAGCCGGCGGAGCCCCCGAAGCCGGAGGCGGCGGAGCAGCAGCAGAAGACGCAGGAGCAGCAGCCGGAGGCGGAGGAGCGGCCGGCGACGGAGTGACGACCGGAGACGGAAAGGGACCCGAGCCCCCCTCCGAGCCCAGGTCCCTCTCCGCTGCCGGCATCCCGCGGTCACGCCCGAGGCGTCACCCGGTCCTGCCGTACGTCTCGTTCGGCGTGTCTCACGCCTGTGCGTCGGCCTTGCGGCGGCGCACCATGAACAGCGCACCCGCGCCGGCCACGACGGCGACACCGCCGACCAGGCCGATCGTCGGCAGGGCGGAGCTGGAGCCGGTCGAGGCGAGCGTGCCCGTGGCCGGGATCTCGGCGGCGCCGCCCTGCGGCTGCTTGCCGCCGGCCGGGGGCTTCGTGTCCTTGCCCGGCTTGGCCTGGCCCGGGTTCTCGTTGCTGCTGCCGGGCTTGAGCACGGAGAACTCGTAGACCGAGAAGGCGGTGTGCACGCAGTTCTTCTCGGAGTCGAGGTAGCCGCCCATGCCCAGGGTGAAGCTGTCGCCGGCCGGTGCCTTGGCGGTGATGTTCACCCGCAGCTTGATGTCGACGGTCTGCTTGGGGCCGAGATCCGTCTCGCCGAAGTACATGCCGTCGCCGATCTCGTCGGCGATCGACTCCCAGACCTTCGTCTGCGGGTCGTAGTACTCGATCTTGGCGTAGTCGCTCAGCCAGTCGCTCTCGTCGTCGCTCATCGACTCGTTGTCGATGAACGCGAGCCACTGCACCGTGCCGAGGGGCTTGTCGCTGTGGTTGGCGGCGACCAGCTTGAACTTGTGCCAGCCGCTGCCCGCGACGATCTTGCCGGGCAGGCCGGACACGCCCAGGGTGAGCTGGGAGTCGGCGTCCACGCCGTCCTCGTCGACCGGGCAGGCGTCGGGCTCGGCGGTGGGCTCGGCCGACTCGGTCGAGCCGCCGCTCGGGGTGGAGCCCTTGGTGTCGGTGGTCGAGCCGGAGTCGGGCGTCTTGTCGGTGCCGGTTCCCGGCTCGGTACCGGTACCGGCCTCGGAGCCCGTGCCCGTGCCCGTGCCCGCGCCGTTCTCCGCGCCGGTGCCGCTCGTCTCCGTGGTCGTCTCCGTGGTCGTCGCCGTTGCCGTGGAGGTGGTGTCCGGGTCGGTGTCGGACGGCTGGCCGTCCGCGGGGGCGCTGGCGGAGGTCGGGGGCGTGGCGGGCTCGTCGTCGGCGAACGCTACGGGTGCCGAGAGCAGCGCGAGCGGCGCTATGACCGCGGTCGCTGCCGCGGTGGCCAGAGCTCGGCGAATCTTCATGAAGACCTCGGTAAGTCCGGTGAGCTGCGACATCGTGGCCGCGGGACACGGTGGTGGGAGGCTTCCGCGCAGGTACGCGGGTGGCCTGTGAGTCGCATGGTTTGATCACCGGCGCCGATGAATGGTTGTACGTCGTTCACAGTGTCTTTACAGCTGTGATCTGACCGTTCTGTTTCGGCCGCCGACCGTTCGGCCTGTGCGGCATACGCGGGCATGGCGAAGGGCCCCGCGGGACGGAGCCGCGGGGCCCTTCTTCCGTCAGCACCGACGTCAGGGCAGCGCCGGTGCCTTGGAGCGGCGCCGGGGGGTTGCGCCGCTGGTCCTGAGCTGCCCTTGGCCCGCCCCGGGTCGGCGCCCCGGCGCGCGGAGGGCGCGGGGGTGGCGCACGAGTGGTCTCGACCTTTGACGGTCGGGCAGCGCAATGCCATGCGGTTGTGTACGGCGGGATGTGGGGCCTTCTACGAATCGTGCTGGATGGACGCGGCCTCCGCAACCGTTTGACCCAGCATTGTGCATTTTTGCAGTTTCCCGCCGGTCGGCCCCGAGCGTCCCCGGAGCCGACCGTTCTCTTGGGTGGCCGGGCTGCTGTCCCCTGCCGTCCGGCCACTTCCCCGGAGCGAGGTCCCACGGCGCACGGCACGATCCGTACGCCTCATCGCTCCGGCGAGCCACGCGTGGTCCTTCGGGCCCGCCCCTGGCTGACACGGACACCCTGACCAACGAAGCGGCGCTCGCGGCGGTCACGCGCCGTACGGGTGAGAGCGGGACCGAACTCAGATGCGACCCCGGCACAGCTCCAGGAGCAGCATCGCGACGGAGGTACCGGGCTTGCCCAGCGCCTCCCGGTAGTGGCTCAGCACCTCCATCTCGCGGGCGAGGTTCACGCGGCGGCCGCCCGACGCGATCCGGGCCTCCTGGATGACGGACGAGACGGCCATCCGTTCCTGGACGAGACCGATGATCCGGTCGTCGAGGGCGTCGATGCGCTCACGGGCACCGGTGATCACATCGGCTGCCTCGTCGGTGCGGGCGCCGGTCCTGTCGAGTACGTCGGCCATGGTGGGGCTCCTCATCGGGTCGGTTGCGGTGAGGTGCCCCGGAGCGGCAGGACCCGGAAAACGGCAGGCGCCCCGGGCCTTGTCGGCCCGGGGCGCCTGGGAAGTCGCTTGTCAGTTGCTCAAGCAGCACGACCATGGCAGCCGGTGGGCCGGTTGCCATAGGTAAACAGGAAGGTCGTCTGCGTGAGCATGCGGCCAGTATGCACGCGGCGACGGCGCGCGTCCACGTCGGGTCGGTCACCGTCACGAGCCCGCGTCCACGTCGGGTCCGTCACCGGCACGGGCGGTCGTCCGCGGCCACCCCGGTAGAATCGTTGTTACAGACCCCTTGCCCAGCCGCCGGAAGGCAACCCGTGTCATCAGCGAGTCCCGCCGCCGCCGCTCCCGACACCGTTCTGGTCGTCGACTTCGGCGCGCAGTACGCCCAGCTCATCGCCCGTCGAGTCCGCGAGGCGCGGGTCTACAGCGAGATCGTGCCGAGCACCATGCCGGTCGCGGAGATGCTCGCGAAGAACCCGGCGGCGATCATCCTCTCCGGTGGCCCCTCGTCCGTGTACGAGGAGGGCGCCCCCCGCCTCGACCGCGAGCTGTTCGAGGCCGGCGTCCCCGTCTTCGGCATGTGCTACGGCTTCCAGCTGATGGCCCAGGTCCTCGGCGGCACCGTCGACAACACCGGCGCCCGTGAGTACGGCCGCACCGACCTGCACGTCTCCAAGTCGGGCTCCACCCTCTTCGAGGGCACCCCGGACGAGCAGCACGTGTGGATGTCGCACGGCGACGCCTGCTCCGCCGCCCCCGAGGGCTTCACCGTCACGGCCTCCACGGACGTCGTCCCGGTCGCCGCGTTCGAGAACGACGAGAAGAAGCTCTACGGCGTCCAGTACCACCCCGAGGTCATGCACTCCACGCACGGCCAGCTCGTGCTGGAGCACTTCCTCTACCGCGGCGCGGGCCTCGCCCCGTCCTGGACCACGGGCAACGTGATCGAGGAGCAGGTCGCCCTCATCCGCGAGCAGGTCGGCGACAAGCGCGCCATCTGCGGCCTGTCCGGCGGTGTGGACTCCGCGGTCGCCGCGGCCCTCGTCGCGCGTGCCATCGGTGAGCAGCTGACCTGCGTCTACGTCGACCACGGCCTGATGCGCAAGGGCGAGACCGAGCAGGTCGAGAAGGACTTCGTGGCCGCGACCGGCGTCAAGCTGGTCGTCGTCGACGCCGAGGAGCGCTTCCTCACCGCGCTCAAGGGGGTCAGCGACCCCGAGGAGAAGCGGAAGATCATCGGCCGCGAGTTCATCCGCGTGTTCGAGCAGGCCCAGGCGGAGATCATCGCGGACGAGGGTCCCGAGGTGGCCTTCCTGGTCCAGGGCACCCTGTACCCGGACGTCGTCGAGTCCGGCGGCGGCACAGGCACGGCCAACATCAAGTCCCACCACAACGTCGGCGGCCTCCCCGAGGACCTGGAGTTCCAGCTCGTCGAGCCGCTGCGCAAGCTGTTCAAGGACGAGGTGCGGATGGTCGGCCAGGAGCTCGGGCTCCCGGAGGAGATCGTCCAGCGCCAGCCGTTCCCCGGTCCCGGCCTCGGCATCCGGATCGTCGGCGAGGTCACCAAGGACCGGCTCGACCTGCTCCGCGACGCCGACGCCATCGCCCGCGAGGAGCTGACGGCGGCCGGCCTCGACCGCGAGATCTGGCAGTGCCCGGTGGTCCTGCTCGCGGACGTCCGCAGCGTCGGCGTCCAGGGCGACGGCCGCACCTACGGCCACCCGATCGTGCTGCGCCCGGTGTCCTCCGAGGACGCGATGACCGCCGACTGGTCCCGACTGCCGTACGAGGTCCTCGCCAAGATCTCCACCCGGATCACCAACGAGGTCCGCGACGTCAACCGCGTCGTCGTCGACGTGACCTCGAAGCCCCCGGGCACCATCGAGTGGGAGTAGTCCTCCCGCGGGTGAACGTCAGGTCCGCTTGAGCGTCCGCGCCGGCGCTCCGGGCCGCCAGACCTGGACGACCAGATAGGTGTCGTCCTCGACGAAGGTCCGTACGACCTCCGTCAGCTCGGTGCGGAAGAGGTGGAACGGCTGCGGCGGTTCCACCTCTTTCACGTACGCGCCCTTCGTCACCGGGTCGTCCACCTCGAACGCCCGTCCGCCGATCCGCACGTCCCCGCCGCCCATCCCGGTGCCGTCCCCGGGGTTCGCCTGGAGCGTGAAGCGCGGGTCGCGGCGCAGGTCGAGCGCCTTGAGCGAGTCCGGCATCATGCCGAACCACAGCTCGCCGGCCAGGAAGCGCACCTCCAGGCCGCTGGTGCGCGGAGAGCCGTCCCGGCGCAGGGTCGCCAGGACGTGATGGGTGAAGGCGCCGAACCGTGCTTCGACGGTTGAGGCGAGTTCGGGTTCGGCCGCGGAGAAGTCTGCCCAGGTCATACGGACCAGTCTTGGGCCTATACCGGACATCCGCTGTCGGATATAGGTGGCGCGTGGATTTCCGGGGCCCGTGAATTTCTGTGGCGCGCGTCATCTTTGCAAAACATCCCTGTTCTCCTGCGCTGACCGACGGTAACTTCCGCCCGGTAAGAAACGTCAGTGCTGGAGGACCTATGCACGGGACCCCGCCCCCGCCCCTGCCCACCGACCAGTTGCGGTTCGCGATGCCGCCAATGCACGACGCGCCCGAGGACGAGCGCAGGCATCGCAAGGAGCGGCTGGCCGGCGCGCTGCGGGTGTTCGGGCGGCTCGGCTTCGAGGACGGCGTCTCGGGGCACATCACCGCGCGCGACCCCGAGTTCAGCGACTGCTTCTGGGTCAACCCGTTCGGCATGCCGTTCAAGCACGTCACGGTCAGCGATCTGGTGCTGGTCAACCAGGACGGGCAGGTGATCGAGGGCCGTTATCACGTGAACCAGGCGGCGTTCACCGTGCACTCCCGGGTCCACGCGGCCCGACCCGACGTCGTCGCCGTCGCCCACTGCCACTCGGTGCACGGCCGCGCCCTGTCGGCGCTCGGCGACCTCCTGGACCCGATCACCCAGGAGAGCTGCGCCTTCTACGAAGACCACGCCCTGTACGACGCCTACACCGGCGTCGCCGTCGACGCCGAGGAGGGCCGGCGCGTCGCGGAGGCGCTCGGCTCGCGCAAGGCGCTCGTCCTGCGCAACCACGGCCTGCTGACCGTCGGCGACTCGGTGGACGCGGCGGCCTGGTGGTTCCTGTCGCTGGAGCGGTCCTGCCAGGTGCAGCTGATGGCGAAGGCGGCCGGGCGCCCGGTGCTCATCGACCACAAGCTGGCGGCGGCCACCCGGGAACAGCTCGGCGGCGACCTGGTGGCATGGATCAACTACCAGCCGATGTGGCAGGACATCAGCCGGAGCGAACCCGACCTGCTGAGCTGAGCGCCCGCCCGGACCCGGCCGGGTCGCCGGGGCCGTCGTCGCCCGCCCCGCCCCGACCGGACCTGCCGAATGCGCCTCATGTGCCGTAGGGCACAATTCGCTGTCGTCGCACCGGAGTTGTCCGGGAGGGGGCGACGGCGGTGTCCGGGCTCTGCGCAGCGGCCGCCGGTCCGGTTGGTCATGGTCGTGGTTGCGGGAAGGCGGGGCGTCGGGCGTGGCGGCACAGGAGGCTGGACAGAGCGCGGAAACGGGCGCGCACGCGGGCGGCTGCACCTGCGGCGACTGCCCGCACGGGGCCCGCGAGGGACATCGGCGCGCGATCGCCGCGTTCCTGCTGAAACGGGACGGGTTCGCGGCCGGGCAGGGGTTGCCGGCGGCGGTGGCGCACTCGGCCTCGGCCTCCCGCCAGTGGGTCTCGGAGGAGCTCACGCAGTCCGCCGAGGCCGTCGCCGAACGCGGCCGGGCCGAGGGCGGGGCCTGGCTGGCCCGGCTGTGGCGGCGCACCGCCGGCACCGCGTGGGCGGTGGTCGTCGCCCTGCTGCTGGCCCAGGCGCTGACGGCGATCGGCGCGGGCTGGACGACCGCCCGCACGGCGGGACTGCTGGCGGCGCTGGTGGTGGCCGGCGCCCTGACCGCGGCGTCGTGGTTCCACCGGACGCGCGGCGGCGCCCTGGCCCCCGTCATCGGCGACGACAACCGCCTGTCGACCTCGCGCGCGGTCGCGGCAGCCTGGGTGCTGTTCGTGGCCTACGCCGTGCTCGTCCTGGTGGGCAGGCTGGCCGCCGCCTCCGACCACGCCGAGCGGGACGCGCTGATCTCCGGCTTCGAACTGGCCCGCGGAGCGGGCGTGGTCACCGTGCTCGCGGTGGTGTGCGGGATCGCCGTCCTGGTGCGGCGGGTGGTCGGGCTGCGGGTGCTCGGGCAGAAACTCCAGAAGGTGCGCGCGCACCGTCCCCGCGCGGCCGACCTGCTCACCGACGACGACGGACGCGGCACGTTCGCCGACATCCAGTACGTCGTGATCAGCACGGTCGCTCTGCTGTTCGGCGCGGTCCGGCTGGCCCGCCGTCCGGACCAGCTGCCCGACCTGCCCTGGGGGCTGGCCGTGGTGGTCCTGGTGTCGGCGGCCACCTACCTGGCGGGCAAGTACGCCGAGGGCGGCCGCCCGGTGATCCTCTCCGTCGTACGGGCCCGGGAGGCCGGAGACCTGGACGCCCCCATCCGCACGGGCGACGACATCGAGATCCGCGGGGCCGGCTTCGTACCGCCGGGCGCACAGAGCGCGGACCGGCTGTCCCGGATGGTCGTCCGCGTCGGCCCGGTGCACGTCCATGTGCCCCTGGTCCCGGTCACCGGCGGCTTCAGCAACCCCACGGACGCCCTGCTGACCGTGCCGGTCCCGGCGGACGTGGAACCGGGGCGGGTGGAGGTGCAGGTCGTCACCGCGGCCGGCGTGGAGACCAACCGCTACGAGATCGACGTGACGGACTGACGCGGCGGCCGGCCGTCGGTCCTCGGGACGGACGGGGGGACCGAGCCGGTCACGGTGTGCCGCCGGGGGCGGAAATCGGAAAACGGCGGCTCCGGGGGTGAGCCGCGGACCCCTTTCGTACGTATGGTCTGTCCAGGGACCACGTCCTGCGGCGAGAGGCGGCTACGAGCGATGACTCATGGCATTCGTACGGATACGCACTCCTCCTATCTCAACGGCGGCGGCTCGTTGCGGGACACCGCAAGCCGCTACGCCCTGCTTCCCCTCCGGATCTTCCTCGGCGTCACCTTCGTCTACGCCGGGCTGGACAAGCTCACCGACAGCGCCTTCATGAAGGCCTCCGGCGCGGGGTCGATCGGCGAGACGATGCGTGCCGTCCGCGACTCCTCGGCCATCCCGGCCCTGGTCGACCTGGCCCTGAAGAGCCCGGTCGGCTTCGGCTACGCCATCGCCTTCGGTGAACTCGCCGTCGGTCTCGGCACCCTGCTCGGTCTGCTGTCACGCCTCGCCGCGCTCGGCGGCGCGCTGATCTCCCTCAGTCTCTGGCTGACCGTGAGCTGGTCCACCGACCCTTATTACTTCGGCAACGATCTTCCCTATCTGATGGCCTGGCTGCCCCTGATCCTCGCGGGCGCCCCGGTGTTCTCCCTGGACGCCCTGCTGCGCGCACGGCGACGACGCGGCAGTTACGCGTAGCCGGTGGCGGGGCGCCGGCCGCTTCCCCCCGGTCACCGGCGCCCCACCCCGAGCAGAGTCCGGGGTCAGACCGGCGTCCTCTGCCGCGCCCCCGCGTCGGGTCCGCGGTTCCGGCGCCGGCGCAGCCGTATCCCCTTGGCCAGGATCCCGGCGGCCCCCGCCAGGCAGAGGCCGCCCACCACCAGCGGGATCACCACGAACCACGGGGTGCGCCAGAGGCCGCCCGCGTCACCGGCGAACACCACGCCCGCGAGGCCCAGGAAGACCCCGGCGACCAGCCTCCCCGGCTGGAACTCATGACGCGGCACGAGCCACCTCCACCTGTCCCGCGCCGACCTGGAGATCCAGGTCGAGCGTGCCGGCCCGCGTGCCGCCCGAGACGGGCGGCAGGGTCACCTGCTTGTGCTTGCCCGGTTCCACGTCCACGTCCTTCGCGTCGTCGCCCGGCAACCGGATGTCCCCCAGCCCGACGTCGATGCTCAGCCGGACCGTCGCCTCCGGCGGCACGACCACCAGCAGCCGGCCCACCCCCACGCCGGCCTCGGTGGACACCGTGGTGCCCTCGGCCGGCTCCAGCCGGGACAGGTCCAGCTTCCCGACACCGTTGCCCAGGTCGTACTTCGGCGCGACGTCCGCCACCGCGGCGGGCCGCCAGGTCGTGTGCGTCCAGTGCGCGTCGACGTCCGCGGGGAGCGCGGCCGAAGCCGCGAGCAGGGCGGCCGTGACCACCGCCAGGAACACCGACCCCGCCCCGGTGCGGCCCAGCAGCGAGCTGACCGCGATGCCCACGCCGAAGACGACGAGCGCGCAGGCCAGACCCATCTGGAGACTGGTGCCGAACGGATGGTCCTGCCGGGACAGATGGCTGCCGAGGGCTCCCGCGAGCAGGGCGAGCAGGAAGATCCGGCCGCCGATCCGGCGGGGCCCGCGCGGCCCGGACTGACGGGTCCGGCAGGTGCCGGTCCCGTCGTGGCCGCGCGCGTCGCCGACCGGGCCGGTGCCGACGGCCGCGTCGACGTCACGGTGGCGCGAGTCCGCGGGTCCCCACAGATAGCCCGTGCCGCCGACGTGCGTCCCGTCCTTGACGATCGGGTCGCGCCACCAGGACGGGTAGGCCGCGGGCACCGGTGGCGCCTGGGCCTCCGGCGGAGCGTCGGCCACGGCCTGCGCGGCCAGCGGATCGGGGTCGGGGGCGCCGCGCCGCTGCGACCAGTACCCCGCGCCCGCGAGGAGGAAGGAGAGGACGACGGCGAAGGCGAGCACCGAGCCGTTGTTCAGCATCGACAGGAAGACCCCGCAGCCGACCAGCGCGAACAGCACGGCGGTCAGCGCCTGGCCGTCGACCCGGCCGGTCAGGAGCTTGCGGACCTCGTTCTCGTCCTCGTCCTCGTACGGGACGAACAGCCAGGCGAAGCCGTAGAAGATCAGGCCGACGCCGCCGGTCGCGGCGAGCACCGCGAGCGTGATCCGGAAGATCACCGGATCCATGTCGAAGTGCCGCCCGAGCCCGGAGCACACCCCGGCGAGCGTCTTGTACCGCCGGTCCCGCCGGAATCCGTGGGGCGTGGCGGGCGACCGCCCGCCGTCGGCCCGACCGGCCTCGCCGTCGTTGCCTTCGGCCCGGCCGGTCCCGCCTTCGGCCTGTCCGGCCTCGCCGTCGTTGCCGTGGGCCAGGCCGGTCCCGCCGTCGGCTCCGCCGGCACCGTCGGCCGGCGTCCGGTCCCCGGTCCTTCCCGTCGCGCCGGCCATCACCGCCTCCTCCGCCACGTTCGTCCCCTCGCCTGCTCCCACCCGCTCCGCCGCGCGCGCTTCCTCACCGGCGGCGGCCGGGTCGGCGTGCGCGCCGGACGAGGCGTTCTCGTCGGGCTCGTCGGGCACGGCGTCCGTGGCACGCGGGTGATCGGTCATGGGTCCATGGTGACGGCCGGGCCACCGTGACGGCAGCCGGGACGACCCTGGCCGGACCCTGATATTTCGGCCCCGAGGGGGCGCACGCCGAACCCGACGGAGATCAGGGGAGTCTCGGGGCTCCACCCTGATGCCCCGGCCTTGCCGTCCGTGTGACCATCGGTGGCATGCCGGACGTCGCCACAGAGCCTCTCGCCGAACCACGGCCCCCGCGCAAGCTCTACCGCAGCAGCGACGGACGCTGGCTCGGCGGTGTGGCGCGCGGGCTCGCCGGGCATCTCGGGCTGCCCGTGATCTGGGTGCGGCTCGTCTTCGTCGGCCTGTTCATGGCGGACGGTCTCGGCGCCCTGCTGTACGCCGCGTTCTGGTTCTTCGTCCCGCTCGGCGTCGGCGGTGTGGGCGGCCAGAAACCCCCGTCCCTGGTCAGCACCGAGACCTCGCCCGACGGTCGGCGCAGACTCGTGGCGCGCAAGCCGGACAAGGGACAGATCGTCGCCCTGCTGCTCATGGTCTCCGTGGCCATGATCTTCGTCAGCAGTGTGAACCTGGGCAGCGGCGCCAAGGCGTACCTCGTGCCGGCCGTCCTGGTCGGCGCGGGCGTCGCCCTCGTCTGGCGCCAGGCGGACAACGCCCGGCGGGCCCGC
This sequence comes from Streptomyces sp. NPDC001443, assembly GCF_053597355.1. Classification (NCBI taxonomy): domain Bacteria; kingdom Bacillati; phylum Actinomycetota; class Actinomycetes; order Kitasatosporales; family Streptomycetaceae; genus Streptomyces; species Streptomyces sp. NPDC001443. Next base: position 32,414 of record NZ_JBSFIA010000008.1, on the reverse strand, counting down.
TGGGTCGAGGTCGGGCGCCGCAAGCGCACCCTGTCCCTGCTCCGCGCGGTGGGCGGTGTCCTGCTGGTCACCGCGGGTGTCTCCGGCGTCTTCGTGCTCCAGGGATCGGCCGCCCACCTCGGCTCGGTGCTCCAGGCGGCCCTCGCGGTCCTCGTCGGCATCACCCTGCTCGCCGGGCCCTACCTGGTCCGGATGACCCAGGACCTCTCCGAGGAGCGGCTGATGCGCATCCGCGCCCAGGAGCGCGCGGAGGTCGCCGCCCACGTCCACGACTCGGTGCTGCACACCCTGACCCTGATCCAGCGCAACGCGGAGAACGCGAACGAGGTGCGCAGGCTCGCCCGCGCCCAGGAGCGCGACCTGCGTACCTGGCTGTACAAGCCGGAGGGCACCGGCAAGGACGAGGCCGACGAGCCGACCACCCTCGCCGACGCGGTGCGGCGCAACGCCGCCGAGGTCGAGGACAAGCACGGCGTCCCCATCGAGGTCGTGGTCGTCGGCGACTGCCCGCTCGACGAGCGGACCGGCGCACAGATGCAGGCCGCGCGGGAAGCAATGGTGAACGCCGCCAAGTACGGTGGCGACGGCGGCGCCGTGCAGGTCTACGCGGAGGTCGAGGGGAGGTCGGTCTTCGTGTCCGTCCGGGACCGCGGTCCCGGTTTCGACCTCGACTCGATACCCGCCGACCGCATGGGCGTCAGGGAATCGATCATCGGCCGCATGGAACGGTACGGCGGCACGGCCCGGCTGCGGGCGGTGCCGGACGGTGGCACGGAGGTCGAACTGGAGATGGAGAGGGCGGAGAAGACGTCATGAGCGAGCCGACCGAGACGAACGGCACGACGGGGACGGGCGGCGGAGCCGGGCGTCATGTGCGCGTGGTCCTCGTCGACGACCACCGGATGTTCCGTACCGGGGTCCAGGCCGAGATCGGGCGTACCGACGAGACCGGTGTCGAGGTCGTCGGAGAGGCCGCGGACGTCGACCAGGCGGTCACGGTCATCACCGCGACCCGGCCCGAGGTGGTCCTGCTCGACGTCCACCTCCCGGGCGGCGGCGGGGTCGAGGTGCTGCGCCGCTGCGCCCCGCTGATGTCCGACGCCGAACGGCCGGTGCGCTTTCTCGCGCTGTCCGTCTCGGACGCGGCGGAGGACGTGATCGGTGTCATCCGCGGCGGCGCGCGGGGCTATGTGACGAAGACGATCACCGGTACGGACCTGGTCGACTCCGTCTTCCGCGTCCAGGACGGCGACGCGGTCTTCTCCCCGCGGCTGGCCGGGTTCGTCCTCGACGCCTTCGCCTCCACCGACGCCCCGCCGGTCGACGAGGACCTCGACCGCCTCACCCAGCGAGAGCGGGAGGTGCTGCGTCTGATCGCCCGCGGATACGCCTACAAGGAGATCGCCAAGCAGCTGTTCATCTCGGTCAAGACCGTCGAGTCCCATGTCTCGGCGGTACTGCGCAAGCTCCAGCTCTCCAACCGGCACGAGCTGACCCGGTGGGCGACGGCGCGCCGGCTGGTGTGAGCCGGCGGGCACCCGGGCTTCTCGGGCCCAGCGGTGCCCACGAGCCTCTCGGGCCCAGCGGTGCCCACGAGCCTCGTGGGTCTAGTGGTGTCCCGGGGCCGCTGCGGGGCCCAGTGCCCGCAGCGCCCACCGGTAGTGCCGTACCGCCTTCACCACGCCGATCAGGCCCGTCAGCCACAGGATGGTGCCGACGCCCATGCGCAGGGCGACGTCGCCGTAGGTCGAGCGGCCGGGCTCCGCGCCCGCCGCGGTCGCGAGGGACGCCCACAGTCCCGTGGCGCCGATCGCCGCGGACGACAGCAGCCAGAACAGGCTGAGACCGGGAGAGCGCAGCCGGGCGTCCGTCTGCGGGTGGCTGTCCAGGGCCAGCCAGGCGTCGAGGAGCCCGCTCAGCTGGCGGTCCCGGCGGATGGCACGGAAGACGGCGACGACCGGCGGGGTGAGGGCGGCCAGGCCGAGGAGCACGAAGAGGGGAGCGAGGAGGAGGCCCGTCGGGTGCGCCTCCTCGCGCTGCTGGAGCGGCAGGACCAGCAGCGACCAGCCGATGACGGCCGCGAGCGCCAGCAGCCACAGCAGCAGCACCCGGTGCACCCCGAGACTGTGCCCCCGCAGTTCCTCCAGCGCCCGCGACCGGTCGGCCAGCAGCGCCCCGCGGTCCGGCCAGGTCCGGTCGTGGGGCGGCGGTGGGGGAGACGGCAGCATGGACCCGGGCATCGGGACCCTCTCTGACGGCGCCGGGACGACGGCGCGGCGGCGGACGGCGTGCGGGCGGCACACTGCCGCTCCGCGGGCCGACGCTACCGTGCCGGGGCGCACTTGATCGTCCCGGCGTCGCCGCGCCCGCTCTCTTCCGGCCGTCCCCGCGCGGCTGTCGATGGTCCTCGGGCCCGCCGGGCACCTCATGACCCGTCCCCATGGCCCGTCCTCGTGGCGCGTCCGCCGCGGCCCTCACACCACCCGGGTCGCCCCCGCGAACGGCATCTCGTCGATGGGCGCGAGCCGCACCGGCGCCGAGGGGTTGGGGGCGTGGATCATCTGGCCGTCGCCGACGTAGATGCCGACGTGCGTGATGCCCGAGTAGAAGAACACCAGGTCACCCGGGAGCAGTTCGGAGCGGGAGATGCGCCGGCCCGCGCCGATCTGGGTGTACGTCGTGCGGGGCAGGGAGACCCCGGCGGCGCGGTACGCGGCCTGGGCGAGCCCCGAGCAGTCGAAGGCGTCCGGCCCGGTGGCGCCCCATACATAGGGGCTGCCGAGCTTGGAGTAGGCGTAGGCGACGGCGTCCGCCGCCCGGGCGTCGGGGGCCGCGGCCGTCGCGGCGCCCGGCGCCCGGAGGCCGACGCGGGCGGCCGCCGTCCTCCGCGAGGCCCGGGCCGTCGCGCCGCCGGTACCGGCCGCCTGCGCGCGCTCGGAGGCCGGCAGCCGGGCCAGCAACTGCTGTGCCGCGTCCAGTTTCCCGGTGATCGTCCGCTTCTCGCGCCGCAGTTCCGCCTGTCGGGCCTTGAGCGAGCTCAGTTCGACGCGTGCGGCCCCGCGCAACTGCTCGATCTCCCGCAGTTGTCCGCGGACCCGGGCGACGGCGCCCGCCTGCCGGTCGCCGGCCCGTTCGGCGAAGGCGGCGCCCTCGAGGTACTGGTCGGGGTCGTCGGAGAGCGCGAGTTGCAGCGCGGGGTCCATGCCGCCGGCGCGGTACTGGGCGGCGGCTATCGAACCCAGGGCGTCCCGGGCCGAGTTGAGCCGGTCCTCCCGGCGGGCCGCCTCGTCCCGCAGGGTCCCCAGCCGCTTCTCGGCGGCCTGTGCCTTCTCGTGCGCGCCGTTGTACTTCTCGGTGGCCGCCTCGGCCTCCCGGTACAACTGGTCCACCTTGGCCCGGACCTGCCCCGGCGTCAGATTCGGCTCGGCGTGTCCGGTCCCGTCGAAGACGGTCGCGGTCGCCGCGCCCGCGAGGGCGAGCGTGGCGGCGGTACGGACCGTACTGCCGCTGAGCGAGCGCGGTCGGGGCTTGCGGTGCGCTGCCACGTGGCCTTGCACGTCCTTTCGTACGACCGCCCGTCCCGGGACGGCTCCCGGGCGGACGCACGGCCGCCAGGGGAGCGGACGTACGGCCGCCCGGGGGCGGTCCACGCGTCCGGCGGCGACCACGCACAGGGGGAGCGGGCCGCCGCCGGACCTTCTCGGCGGTGGTGGCCGACTGCCGCCCCTGGTCCGGGCGGCGGTGGGGAGCCGGTCACCTGGGGGAGGACGCTAAGCCCGTTTATGTCGGATGGATAACGCCATGTGCGGAAGTGTCCCAAGTGGATCGAATGACGACTTCCGATGACCGTGATTGGAACCGAGAGCCGTCACCTTCACGCAGCGTGATGACCGATGACGGGATTCCCGGTCGCGGGTGGGTTACGCGGTGCTATAGCGCGCATATATGCAGGCATTGCCGACGGGGTGGTGTCGGACGGCCCGGGCGCCCCTGGTTAGGCTCCGGCCTCATGGACGTACTCATCCATCTCTTCGTAGGCCTGCACATCATCGGCATCGCCGCGCTCCTCGGCGGCTTCCTCACCCAGATGAAGGCGATGGGCCGCGGCACCGCCCGCTTCGTCCCCGCGATGCTGCACGGCGCGGCGACGATGCTGGTCACCGGCGTGATCCTGGTCGGCCTCAACCAGGCCGACGACCACCCGGTCAACAACATCAAGATCGGCGTGAAACTGGCCCTGCTGATCGTGATCCTCGGTCTCGTCTACGTGAAGCGGGACGACGAGACGGTGGACAAGGGTCTGTTCGGCCTGGTGGGCCTGCTGACCACGGCGAACGTCTTCATCGCGGTGCTCTGGACCTGACATCGGCCCGGACGGCCTGCGGGGCCGCCCGCACAGCCGCCACGGCGACCGCGAGCCACACCGCCACCGCGACCCACAGCAGCGCCTCCCCGAGCCCCTTCAGCCACGGCACGCCGAGGGCCGAGGAGACGGCCGACGCCGCTGCCGCCGTCATCCCCATCGGGAACACGGTCGACCACCGCAGCACGTCGTAGCGCAGCCGCGGCCACCGCAGCTCGGCCGCCAGCATCACGGCGTAACAGCACAGGTCCAGCGCGAGCAGGGCGGCGGTCGCGGCGCGCAGGACGCCACGGTCGTCGTCGTTCCACAGATGCAGGCGCGCGCTGTCGGCGGCGAGCAACTGCGCTCCGGCCAGCGCCGAGATGGCGAGTGCCCCGCCGGCCACCCACTGGTCGCCGGCGCCCTCGACGGCCTGGCGCGGGTCGAAGCGGGCCAGCGCCAGGCCGTAGAGCACCAGCCCCAGCCAGAACAGCACCAGCGCCGCATGCGCGAGCCAGGCCGTCGACAGGGTCGCGGCGAGGGTGGCCGCCAGCACCGCGAGGCCCTGGGTGGCCACGCACGCGAGGAACACCGCCCCCGGCATACGGTTCCCCCAGTGCCGCAGGACGGCCACGAGCAGCCCCGGCCACAGCACGGCGGCCAGCGCCAGCAGCGCCTCGGCCAGGGTCTGCCCCCCCAGCAGCGAGAAGCGGGTGCCGAGCACCGTGGTCGCGGCGACCGCGGTGAGCGCGGCCGGTGCGGTCGCCCGGCGCACCCAGGCCTCCCGCTCCCACAGCAGCTGGACGGCGAAGCCCGCCGCCAGGGCCAGCCAGGCGACGCAGGCCGGCACCAGAGCGATCCGGGACGGCACCTCGTACCCCGTCTGCTCCAGTCCGACCGACAGGATGCCGGTCGCCAGCACCGCGGCTCCGGTCGCCGGCTCACGCCACGCCCACCGGGCGCGGAGCGGCGGGATACGGGGCGTGGAGGGCATGCGGCCGATGCTAAGGAGCCCCGGGCGCGCGGTGAGCGGGGCGCGCGCGGGCGCCCGGAAATACCCGCGACCGCAGGCAGCTCCGCACGCCCCCCGGCACCCGCGCGGGGGGCCGGGCAGCGGGTGGCGTCAGGCCGGGCGGACCACGCTGTGGATCCCGGACTCGCCGTCGTAGTAGATCGACTCCTCGCGGACGTACGCGCCGGGCTTGGGAGCGTGGATCATCATGCCGTCGCCGATGTAGATGCCGACGTGGCTGACGTCGTCGTAGAAGAAGACCAGGTCACCCGGCCGGGCGTCGGGGAGGGAGACGGTGGTGCCGGTGTTCACCTGGTCGTAGGTGGTGCGCGGCAGGGTGACCCCGGCGGCCTTCCAGGCGGCCTGGGTGAGGCCGGAGCAGTCGTAGGAGCCGGGCCCGGTCGCGCCCCAGACGTACGGCTTGCCGATCTGCGCGCGGGCGAAGGCGAGCGCCTTCTCGGCCTTGGTGCCGACGGCGGAGTCCGCGGACGAGGAGGACGAAGAACCGGACGAAGAACCGGACGACGAGGACGTGGCGGACGAGCCCGAACTCGACGCCGCGCTCTCCTTCGCCGCTGCTGCCTCCGCTGCCGCCTGCTGCTTCGCGAGCTCCGCCGCCTTGGCCGCGGCCGCCTCCTGCTTCTGCTTCTCGATCGCGGCCAGCCGGGCCTTCTCCTCGGCCGTCAGCCGGGACAGCAGCACGCGCGCGGCGGCGAGCTTCTTCTGGACGGCAGCCTTGGCGGTCTGGAGATCGTTCTGCGCGTCGGTGAGCGTGTCGAGGCTCTCGGTGGCCTTGCGGCGCTCCTGCATCATCGCGGCCTGCTCGGTGACGTAGTCGTCGACCGCGCCCTTCTGCCGCGAGGTCAGCCGGCCCATGAGCTGGGTCTGGTCGAAGTAGTCCTGGGGCGAGTCCGCGAGCAGGAAGGTCGCGGTGTCCGGCGCGGTGGCACCGGTCCGGTACTGCGCCGCGGCGAAGGAACCGAGTTCCTCGCGTGCCTCGTTGAGCTTCTGGGTGCGCCGGGCGACGTCGTCGAGCAGGGTGTCGACGTGCTTGCGCTGCTTGGTGGTCTTCTCTTTGGCCGCGTTGTAGTTCTCGGTCGCCGACTCGGCCTGGCGGTACAGGTCGTCGACTTTCTTCTCGACCTCTTCCAGGCTCGGTCGGCCGTCGTCGGCCGAGGGGGCCGCGTGGGCCGTCTGGGAGAACAGGGCGACGGAGGTGAGGGCCGCCGTGGCCAGGGCGGGGGTCCGTATGCCTGCTGCGCGTGTACCGGTGGGACGCGACTTGCGGTGCGACGCCAAGGGAGGCGACTCCTTCCACACTCCGCCTACCGGGTTAGCTGTCGGGTTCGGGCGGATGATCGGAAGGTTTGCCCTACGGCCTGTCCCCGATGGGGGACGGGGGCCGATTCACCCCAGGTCTTGGTTGGGTCCCCGGCTCCGGACGCCGTGCGGGCGTACCGGACTCGGCGGAGGCCGCGCGGCCCGGCGACGTTCGCCGGTGGGGGTCGTGCGGCCCGCCCGGCACGCTAGCCAACTCCTGTGGCCCTTGTGAAGGTTGATGGGCGATATGCCCGATACATTTTCGTGACCTAGGACCCGGCTGTGTCGGGGTGCGGCCGATCCGGCGTGCTTGTTCCTGCCCTGCGGTGTTCGAGCTCCTTTTTCTGCTTTGTCGCTTCGCGGCGCCGAGGTCACCGAGGGTGACACGGCCTTCCTCGGCCCGGCTCACGGAATGTGACGTTCCCCTCCCGGGCCCCCGCCCGGCCCCCGCCCGGCCCCCGTCCGAGGCTGTACGGCTTCGGGGATGTTCCCGGGACGGCGGCGGGTTGTCGGTGCGGCGCCCTAGACTCGGAGAGCGATGAGCAGCCTCTTTGACGACAGCTTCCTGGCGGATCTCCAGGCCCCCCGGGCCCATGGGGAGGAGCCCCCGCCTCCGCCCGAGGACGAGCACGTGCCGGAGCCGGTTCCGGACGACCTGTTCGGCGGGAAGTTCGACCTGCCGCCGGACCGGGACGAGTACTACCGTGACGGCGCCCCGCGCCCGGTGGTCGACCCGGCCGCCCTCCTGGAGGGGCTCAACGACAACCAGCGCGCCGCCGTCGTGCACTCCGGCTCGCCGCTGCTCATCGTGGCCGGCGCCGGCTCCGGCAAGACCCGGGTGCTCACCCACCGCATCGCCCACCTGCTCGGCGAGCGGAACGTGCACCCGGGGCAGATCCTCGCGATCACCTTCACCAACAAGGCCGCGGGCGAGATGAAGGAGCGCGTCGAGCAGCTCGTCGGCCCGCGCGCGAACGCGATGTGGGTGATGACCTTCCACAGCGCGTGCGTGCGCATCCTGCGTCGCGAGAGCAAGCGCCTCGGCTTCACGTCGTCGTTCTCGATCTACGACGCCGCCGACTCCAAGCGTCTGATGGCCCTGGTCTGCCGCGATCTTGACCTCGACCCCAAGCGCTTCCCGCCGAAGTCCTTCAGCGCCAAGATTTCCAACCTGAAGAACGAGCTGATCGACGAGGAGGACTTCGCGGCCCGGGCCGGCGACGGCTTCGAGAAGACCCTCGCCCAGGCCTACGCGATGTACCAGTCGCGGCTGCGCGAGGCCAACGCGCTCGACTTCGACGACCTGATCATGACGACGGTCAACCTGCTGCGTGCCTTCCCGGACGTCGCCGAGCACTACCGCCGCCGCTTCCGGCACGTGCTCGTCGACGAGTACCAGGACACCAACCACGCCCAGTACGCGCTGGTCCGTGAGCTCGTCGGCACCTCGGAGCACCCCGCGGACGTGCCGCCCGGCGAGTTCGGCCTCCAGCCCGCCGAGCTGTGCGTGGTGGGTGACGCCGACCAGTCGATCTACGCCTTCCGCGGCGCGACCATCCGCAACATCCTCCAGTTCGAGGAGGACTACCCGGACGCGACGACGATCCTGCTGGAGCAGAACTACCGCTCCACGCAGACCATCCTCTCCGCCGCCAACGCGGTCATCGAGCGCAACGAGTCCCGCCGCCCCAAGAACCTGTGGACCAACGCCGGCGCGGGCGCGAGCATCACCGGATACGTCGCCGACACGGAGCACGACGAGGCGCAGTTCGTCGCCGACGAGATAGACCGCCTCACCGACGCGGGCCAGGCCAAGGCCGGCGATGTCGCGGTGTTCTACCGCACCAACGCCCAGTCCCGTGTCTTCGAGGAGATCTTCATCCGGGTCGGCCTGCCGTACAAGGTCGTCGGCGGCGTCCGCTTCTACGAGCGCAAGGAGGTCCGGGACGTCCTGGCCTACCTGCGTGTCCTGGCCAATCCGGAGGACTCGGTCCCGCTGCGCCGCATCCTCAACGTGCCCAAGCGCGGTATCGGCGAGCGCGCCGAGGCGATGATCGACGCCCTCTCCCAGCGCGAGAAGATCAGCTTCCCGCAGGCGCTGCGGCGCGTCGACGAGGCGTACGGAATGGCCGCGCGCTCCACCAACGCCGTCCAGCGCTTCAACGTGCTGATGGACGACCTGCGCACGATCGTCGAGTCGGGCGCCGGTCCGGCGACGGTCCTGGAGGCCGTCCTCGAACGGACCGGGTACCTCGCCGAGCTGCAGGCCTCCACCGACCCCCAGGACGAGACCCGCATCGAGAACCTCCAGGAACTCGCCGCGGTGGCCCTGGAGTTCGAGCAGGAGTCCGGCGAGGGCGAGGCGACGGGCGGGCTCTCCGACTTCCTGGAGCGGGTCGCGCTGGTCGCCGACTCCGACCAGATCCCCGACGAGGAGGACGGCGACGGCGTCATCACGCTGATGACCCTGCACACCGCCAAGGGGCTGGAGTTCCCGGTCGTCTTCCTGACCGGCATGGAGGACGGCGTCTTCCCGCACATGCGTGCCCTCGGCCAGGCCAAGGAGCTGGAGGAGGAGCGCCGACTGGCGTACGTCGGCATCACCCGCGCCCGTGAGCGGCTCTACCTCACCCGGTCGGCGATGCGCAGCGCCTGGGGGCAGCCCTCCTACAACCCGCCCTCCCGCTTCCTGGAGGAGATCCCGCCGGCCCACCTGGAGTGGAAGCGGACGGGGGCCACGGCGCCGGTGTCCTCCGGCCCCGCCTCGGGACTGGCGGCCTCGCTGTCGTCCTCGCGCTCGCGTTCGTCGGCGGCCGGCGCGTCCGGCTTCGCCACGCGCCGGACCTCCGAGAAGCCGGTGGTGTCCCTGTCCGTCGGTGACCGGGTCACGCACGACCAGTTCGGGCTCGGCACGGTCGTCGGCGTGAAGGGCACGGGCTCGAACGCGGAGGCGACGATCGACTTCGGCGACACCAAGCCGAAGCGGCTGCTGCTGCGGTACGCGCCGGTGGAGAAGCTCTAGGACGTTGTCGGTCCGGCGGTCGGAGAAAGAGCCCTCGGGATCATCCCGGGGGCTCGGCCGTTGTCCGGTGCGCGCTTACGTCGGGTCGAGACCGTGGCTGCGCAGCCAGGGGAGCGGGTCGATGGCCGAGCCGCCGCTGGGCCGCACCTCGAAGTGCAGATGGGGACCGGTCGAGTTGCCCGAGTTCCCGGAGTACGCGATCGGGTCGCCGGCCTTCACCGTCGTACCGGAGGCGACGCGGTAGGTGGAGAGGTGGCAGTACCAGGTCTCCGTGCCGTCCATCGCCGTCACGATCATCATGTTGCCGTACGCGCTGTTCCACTGCGTGCGGACGGTGCCGTCGGTCGCGGCCATCACCGTCGTGCCGTACGAGACCGGGAAGTCGATGCCGGTGTGCACCGACATCCAGTTCACACCGGCCTGGCCGAAGTAGGCGCTCAGGCCCTTGCGCTCGACCGGAATGGCGTACTTCGGGCGCAGCCGCTCCTTGCGGGCCGCCTCCGCCGCGGCCTTCTTCTTCTCGGACTCCTGCTGGGCCTTGAGGTCGATGCGTTCCTGCGTACGGCTGGCCCGGTCGGCGAAGTCGTCGGCACCGGCGGACAGGCTCCGGAGCTGGCTGTCCAGCTTGTTGTTGGCGGCGGACGGCTTCACGGCCTTCGCGTCCGAGGCGGATGCCGTCGTCTGGCTGCCGTCGTCCGTCAGGTTGCCCACCACCGAGGCGGCCGCGACCCCGGCGACACCCATCACGCACACCGAGGGCACCGCCACGGTCAGCAGCGCGGAGCGTCTGGCGGGCGTACGGCGGCGGGAGCGGGAGGCCGTGCGCGGCGCCGGGGGCGGGGTGAGCTCCTCCTGGTCGTCGAGGAGCGGCGCGACGGCGGGGAGCTCGCCGGTGGCGCTCGGCTCCTCCTCGTCCTCCGGGGCCGGGTCTTCGGCGGCGGGCTCATCGGAGGGTTCTTCGGGGCCCTCGTCGGACAGGTCCGGCGCGTCGCCGTCGGTGTTCCACTGCGTGGCGTCGTAGGCGCCGGTGTCGAAGGCCTGCGTGCCCCATTCCCACTGCTGGGTCGGGTCGGCCGGGACGCCGTCGGTCTGGAGCCAGGTGTGCGCGTCCCACTGCCCGGAGGTGTCGGAGGCCGCTGTCTGCGGCGGGACGGCGGACAGCTGCTGGTGACCGGTGGACCAGGCCGTCGTCTCGTACGCCCCCGTGTCGTAGCCGGAATGCTGGGCCGCGTACGGGTCATAGGCCGCGTTCTGGTGCCCGTCGGCCGACCACTGGCTCGCGTCGTAGGCGCCGGAGTCGTGAGCGGTGTGGTGGCCGGTGGCGTGGTGACCGGTGTGATGGTGGCCGGTGTGGTGACCGCCGTCGTACGCGCCGGTGTCGTAGATGCCGCCGTCGTGGTACGAGCTGTCGTAGGCGCCCGTGTCGGGGGTGTTGCCCTGGAGGCCGCCGTCGCCGTGGAAGGGGCCGGTCGTGAAGGTCCCGGAAGGGTGGGCTCCGGTGTCGAAGCCGGCCGTGCCGAAACCGCCGGTGTCGTAGCCGACGCCGTACGTGGTGAAGCCGCCGTACTGGGCCTCCTGGGTGCCGTACGGCGCATAGTGCGCCGAGGCGGGCTCGGAAGCCGGAGCCGGGGTGGTCATGGTCCCCGACGGGTGACGGTCGTTCACCAACTTCTCTTTCGCCTCGACAACAGGGGCTGCCAGAGCAGTGCGGCGACTGTACCCGTCGGTATGAGCGCACGACAATCTTCGGCAGGTTTCGTGCTCGCGGGAAACGGGCAATCGGCCGTGTTTCGGGGGACTGTGGGCACGAGTTTGGCCTGGTGTTCGAAGATTGTTCGAATGTGAAGGGTGCTCGGCGCCTCGGGAGGCGGCCCCGACGAGCCGCCTCCCCGGCGGAATGTCCCCTATGCCTGTTGCCCGCGCCAGGCCCTCAGGCCACCGTCGCGTCGCCGGGGCGCCCGGTGGTCCCGGCACCGGTCTCCGCGGCCGGCTGCCGTGCGGTGTCGAGCGCCTGCCGTATGCCGGTCGCGACGGCCGGGTGCACCGGCAGGGCGAGGTGTCCGATGCCGCTCACCCGCACGTTCTGCGCCAGCAGGTCCGGGTGGTCGATGCAGGCCGTCTCCAGCGGGTCCATCACATGGTCGAGGTCGCTCCAGAAGCTGACGAACTGGGTACGGCAGCCGGGTGCGGGCAGCGAGAGTTCCTCGATGACCGCCGAGCCCGGGCGCATCTGGCGCGCGATGGGGTGCGCGTTCGCCAGGCGCGCGACCCGGGTGCCGGAGTGCGGGGTGCCGAGCGTGACCAGGGTGCGCACGCGCAGGTCGCCGCCGAGCCGCTGGGCGTAGTACCGCGCGATCAGGCCGCCGAGGCTGTGGCCGACGATGTCGACCTGGGTGCTGCCCGTGCGCTCGCAGATCTCCTCGATGTGGCGGCCGAGCAGTTCCGCGGCGGTACGGATGTCACAGGTGAGCGGCGAGTAGTTCAGGGAGGCCACCTGGTGCCGGCCGTGCTGCGCGAGAGAGCGCCGCAGCAGGACGAACACGGAGCGGTTGTCGATGAAGCCGTGCAGCAGGACGACGGGTGGATCGGGCCGGGTCGGCAGCTGCGGGGTGCCGGAGGTTCCGGTGCTGTCCAGGGCGGCCGACGCGCCGCGCTCCTGGACGATTCCGGACGGGTAGAGAAGCAGGTGTCCGGCGAGGATCGCGATCTCCAGGGCCGTGGCCTTCAGGAGGGTGAGGGAGAGTCCCGCCAGCCTGACCGGCAGGACCGGCAGAATCCGCTGGCAGAGCGGCAGAAAGGGCGGCAGCGCCCGGGTGACCTTCATGGCCGACCTCCTGTCGGCACGCGGAGGACGGCTCTGTTCCCCGTGTGCTCTCGTGGAAGTCGCGACGGAGCGTGTCGGTGGGGGGTGCGCCGGGTGCGCGATGGTCTCCTGCGGCTCTCTGTTCCCTCTGCCTTCCGCGCTCCTGGTGCTCCGAGCGCTCTGCGGCTCTGATCGGACGGTGTGTCCCGGACGGGTGCTCCGGGTGGGTCGTGCGGTCGGTGTGCCCGGCGTTCCTTTGCCGACTCGCCGCACCGCCGGGGCGCGCGGCTCCGCGGCCCGGTGGTGCGGCGACCTCGTTGCGGCTCCCGTGCGCGGGTTCCCTCCTCGCCCCTCGGCCGCACGGGTGTGTGGCTCGGGGCCGCGGAGACTCGGAACGGTGCGCGGCGAACGTGTCCCATCGTGTGATTTCCCCTCTGGCCACCTTCGCGAAACTGCCGGTTGCGGGATGCTGGCGATAACGTTCGTTCACTTCCCGGGCGGCGTGATGTGTGCGGTACTCGTCGGTAGGGATGGATGCAGTCGCTTCATGGAGGCAGTGATGGGTGTGGCAGCCGGTCCGATCCGCGTCGTGGTGGCCAAACCGGGGCTCGACGGTCATGACCGCGGGGCCAAGGTGATCGCGCGAGCCCTGCGCGACGCCGGTATGGAGGTCATCTACACCGGGCTCCACCAGACCCCCGGGCAGATCGTCGACACGGCGATCCAGGAGGACGCGGACGCCATCGGGCTGTCCATCCTCTCCGGGGCGCACAACACGCTCTTCGGGGCGGTGATCGACCTGCTCAAGGAGCGGGACGCGGAGGACATCCTGGTCTTCGGCGGCGGGATCATCCCCGAGGCGGACATCCCGCCGCTGAAGGAGAAGGGCGTCGCGGAGATCTTCACCCCCGGCGCGACCACGGCGTCGATCGTGGACTGGGTCCGCGCCAACGCAGCCCGACCGACCGGGGCGTAACGACCCGCTTCGGACGGGCGCCCTGCTGTGGACGGGCGCGGGCGCGTCGCTGTGGACGGGCCCTTGCTACGGATGGCCCGCTTCGGTGCGGTCCGGGGCGGGGGCGTCCGGGGTGCAGTGGTCCGAGGCGTCGGGGCCGGGGGCTGGGTCCTCGTGGGGTGGGTTGTCCGGGACGGAGCGGTCCGGGGCGTCGTCCGGGACGGTGCGGTCCGGGGCGTCGTCCGGGACGGTGCAGTCCGGGGTGGGAGCGTCCGAGGCGGGGTGGTGCGAGACGGTGTGCCGTGCCGTCGGGTGGTGTTCGGCGGCCACCGCCCCGAGTTCCCGGATCATGACCGCGCGCAGGCGCAAGGTGGTCACCAGGCGCTGGAACGCCTCCGCCCAGTAACCCCCGGCACCCGGAGACGCGTCCTCCGGCTCGTCCGGCACCGCCAGCAGCCCGTCCAGCCGGCCCGCTTCCGCCGGGTCGAGACAGCGCTCGGCCAGCCCCATCACCCCGCTGAAGCTCCACGGATAGCTTCCGGCGTCCCGCGCGATGTTGAGCGCGTCCACCACCGCCCGGCCGAGCGGTTCGGCCCAGGGCACCGCACACATCCCGAGCAGCTGGAACGCCTCGGACAGGCCGTGCGCGGCGACGAACCCGGCGACCCACTCGGCCCGCTCGCCCGCGGGCAGCGTCCCGAGCAGTTTCGCCCGCTCCGCGAGGGACACCGCCCCCGGCCCGCCCGCCTCGGGGGCCGAGGGGGTGCCGAGCAGCGCCCGCGCCCACTCGGCGTCCCCCTGCCGCGCCGCCGCCCGGCACCAGGCCGCGTGCAGCTCGCCCTGCCAGTCGTCCGCCACGGGCAGCGCCACGATCTCCCCGGGTGTGCGCCCGCCGAGCCTGGCCGGCCAGGTGGCGAGCGGTGCCGCCTCCACCAGCTGGCCGAACCACCAGGACCTTTCCCCCCGGCCCGCCGGCGCCTTGGCCACCACCCCGTCGCGTTCCATGTCCGCGTCGCACGCGTGCGGTGCCTCCACGGCCAGCATCGGCGCGGTCCGCATGTGATCGACGGCCACGCACGCCCCGGCCCGCACCGCCATCCGGGCGGCTAGCGCGGAGTGCGGCAGCGCCGACAGCAGCTCCGCCGCCGTCGCCCGCACATTGCGGCTGCGGTCCGCCAGCGCCCGCTCCAGGAAGTCCTCGTCCCCCGGGCCGAGGCCCGTGCGCAGCGAGTCGAGGAACATCAGCCGGTCCTCCGCGCGCTCCGTCGCCCAGGTCGAGTCGAGCAGCTCGCGAGCGGCCTCGGGCTCCCGCGCCCTGATCGCCGACAACAGGGCGACCCGCTCGGCGAACAGACCCTCCTGCCACAGCAGCCGGACCCGGTCGGCCTCCCGCGGACCCGGCAGCGCCGCGCCCCCACCCGGTGTCGCCCGCAGGGCGAACCTCCAGTCCGGGTTCAGCCGCGCCAGCCACACGGCACGCGCACCCACGAACCTCAGCACCGCGGGCCGCAGATCCGTACGACCGCGGGCCGCGTCCAGCAGCGCGGGCATCGTCTGGGGCGGTGCGGCGAAACCGTGGGAGTTCGCCACCTGGAGCCACTGGGGCAGCAGCTCCAGCAGGTCCGGCGCCGTACCCCTGCGGCCTCCGCCGCCCGCACCGGGACGGTCGGCCAGCAGCATCGTCAGCCGGCGCGCCGCCGCCGTGGGCAGCGCCGGGCGCGGGTCGGCGGGCGCTGCCTGCGGACGCCCGGCCGCGCGGGCCGGCCGCAGTCCGGCCCGTCTGCGTACGGTCTGGACGGCCGCCGTGTCCAGCAGCGCCGACGGTGCCGCCCGGCCCGGCACGGACACGGCGGGCGTACGCCGGTCGGTGCCGAGCAGCGCCGTGGTGACCAGGTCCTCCCAGGAGCCCGGCGCAGGCGGGCCCACAGACGGGGACGTCCTGTTCATCGGGTTCCTTTCCGCAGAAGGGGGCCGTGCGGCAGATCAGGGTCGCGCGGCGGCCGGCGGGTCAGCACAGGGACACCGCCTCGCCCGCGTCCTCGGGCCAGGCCGTCAGCGGGGTGAACCCCCGGTGGCCGCACTCGCCGAAGACCTTGACGGGGCCGCCGCCCGAGAGCGCGACCAGCCGCCACAGGCCGGGCCGGGAGCGGGCGGCGGGCGTCAGCGGCAGGGCCGTTTCCTCCTCGGCGTCCGCGAGCTGCCAGGAGTCGCCGTCCGGGACCGGTATCACCCGCTCCAGCGTCACCGGGACCGAGTCCAGCCAGGGATCGTCCCGCAGCGCCTCGCCGTAGCGGACGGTCGCCTCGGCCGTCGACACGCCCGCCGGCCGCGTCCGCGTGGGCACGGGGGACGCGAACTGTTCGCCCAGCGCCACCCGCGGCTGCCCGGTGCCCGGGTAGGCGGACACCTCGGCCTCCAGGGACAGCCCCACCGGCAGCGCGAGCTCCGGGGACCGGCCGGCGGCTCCGTAGGAGAGGAGCAGCGCCGTTCGACCGGTCGTGGCACCGTGCAGCCAGATCCGGCGGGTCGTCAGCTTGGTGTCCCCCGTGTCGTACTGGGCGAGGACCAGCCAGTGGTCGCGCAGCGGCGGGCCGTCCGCCGCGCCGGGCAGACCGACCCGGGAACGGACCGTCGCCGCCAGGCCGGCCGGCAGCAGCTCGCGGCGCAGCCAGCCCCGGGCCAGCAGGTGGAGCAGCGCGCATTCCTCCAGCAGCCGTACGGGCCAGCCGGGACCGGACGCCGGTACGGCCCCCAGCTCCCGCACCCGGGAAGCCAGTCCGGGCGCCTGGGCGTCGACCATGCGGGCCGCCGTCTCCTCCCACAACCCGTACCCCGTCTGCTCCGCCGCGGCCAGACCGCCGCGCAGCAGGTCCGCCAGCCGCTCCTCCAGCTCGGTCGCCCCCGCCGTCACCGAGGCGGCCCGGCGCTCCGCCCTGCGCCGTGCCGCCTCGGGATCGGCGCCCCCCGGCGCGGAACCCCCGGCGTCCTCCGTCCGTTGTGCCTGCGCCCGGTTCCTTCTCCCCGCCAGCCACTGCCCGGCCCACTCCGGTGGCTGCCCGGGCGGCACCGCACCGTCCCCGCCCGCCCAGAGCAGCAGCAGTCCGAGCGCGTGCTTGCACGGGAACTTCCGGCTCGGACAACTGCACCGGTACGCCGGACCGGACGCGTCCGCGACATCGACCACCGTCCGGTACGGATCGCTGCCGCTCCCCTTGCACAGCCCCCACACCGCCCCCTCGTCGGAACTGCCCGCCTCGGACCACGGCCCGGCCTCACCGAGCCTGCTCCCCGCCTTGCGTGAGGCGGCGTCAGGTGCCAGTGCCAGCACCTGGTCCGCCGTCCAGCGCACCCCCTGCTGAGTCATGACATCGAAGGTAGGTCCCCCCACTGACAATCGGCCCCGAGGCCGGGACCGGCCCTCTGCAAATCCGGTGTTCGCGCAGGTCGGAACGGATTGTCAGTGGCGTGGTGCACGGTGGACACCAGATCCGAACCGGCCGAGCTGGAGGGGACCTCAGCCATGACTGTGTCCGTGGAACCGACGGTGGTCGATCCGCCCGCGCAAGGTGCGGGAGAGGCGTTGCGGCCGCACGCCGAGGACGCCTTCGCCGCCGAACTGGCCGCCCTGGCCGCGCAGGACGACCGTCCGCGCCCGGCCCGCTGGAGGCTGTCGCCCTGGGCGGTGGCGACCTACCTGCTCGGCGGCACCCTGCCCGACGGCACGGTCGTCACACCCAAGTACGTCGGCCCGCGCCGCCTCGTCGAGGTCGCCGTCACCACCCTCGCCACCGATCGCGCCCTGCTCCTGCTCGGGGTGCCCGGCACCGCGAAGACCTGGGTCTCCGAGCATCTGGCCGCGGCGGTCAGCGGGGACTCCACCCTGCTGGTGCAGGGCACGGCGGGCACCCCGGAGGAGGCGATCCGCTACGGCTGGAACTACGCGCAACTGCTCGCCCACGGCCCGAGCCGCGACGCCCTCGTGCCGAGCCCCGTCATGCGGGGCATGGCGGAGGGGATGACCGTGCGCGTCGAGGAGCTGACCCGCATCCCGGCCGATGTGCAGGACACGCTCATCACCATCCTGTCGGAGAAGACGCTGCCGATACCGGAGCTGGGCCAGGAGGTGCAGGCGGTCCGCGGGTTCAATCTGATCGCCACGGCGAACGACCGCGACCGCGGCGTCAACGATCTGTCCAGCGCGCTGCGCCGGCGTTTCAACACGGTCGTGCTGCCGCTGCCGGAGAGCGTCGACGCGGAGGTCGACATCGTCGCGCGCCGCGTCGACCAGATCGGCCGCTCCCTCGACCTGCCGGCCGCTCCCGACGGCATCGACGAGATCCGCCGCGTGGTCACCGTCTTCCGCGAACTGCGCGACGGGATCACCGCCGACGGGCGTACGAAGGTGAAGTCGCCCAGCGGCACCCTGTCCACCGCGGAGGCGATCTCCGTGGTCACCAACGGGCTCGCGCTGGCCGCCCACTTCGGCGACGGCGTGCTGCGGGCGGGCGACGTCGCCGCGGGCATCCTCGGCGCCGTGGTCCGCGACCCTGCCTCCGACCGGTTGGTCTGGCGGGAGTACCTGGAGGCGGTCGTGCGCGAGCGGGGCGGCTGGCAGGACTTCTACCGCGCCTGCCGGGAGGTGAGCGGATGACCGCCACCGGGCGCCGCTTCCCGGACCCGCCCGCGGGGCGCCGAGGAGAGCAGCACGGACGGCGACGCCGTCGAGGACGAGGGGGACAGGAACAAGGGGGACGAGGGGGACGAGGGGCACGAGGGGCACGAGGGGCACGAGGGGGAGGAGCGGGATGACGACCGGGGGCGGGCGGGAACCGCTGCTGCTCGGGGTGCGGCACCACGGGCCGGGGTCGGCGCGCGCCGTGCGGGCCGCGCTGGACGCCACGCGGCCGGGCGCGGTCCTGGTCGAGGGGCCGGCCGAGGCCGACGTCCTGATCCCGCTGGCCGCCGACGAGGACATGCGGCCGCCGGTCGCCCTGCTGGCCCATGCCGTCGACGAGCCCGGCCGTTCGGCGTTCTGGCCGCTGGCGGAGTTCTCCCCGGAGTGGGTGGCGATCCGCTGGGCCCTGGAACACGGAGTGCCGGCCCGCTTCATCGACCTCCCGGCCGCCCACACCCTGGCCTGGGGACCGGCGGAGGCCGACGGGGACGGAGCGGACACGAACGACACGGACGGTGGGGGCGACGCGGACGGTGGGGCGGAGGGGCGCACTCCCGGCGCCGACCTGCGGATCGACCCCCTCGGCGTGCTCGCCCGGATCGCCGGTCACGACGATCCCGAACGCTGGTGGGAGGACGTCGTCGAGCACCGGGGCGCGGGGGAGGGCGACGCGCTCGCACCGTTCACGGTGCTGGAGGAGGCCATGGCGGCGCTGCGCGCGACGTACGGCAGCGGGGGGCACGACCGGGATCCCGTGCGGGAGGCGCACATGCGGCTCCAGCTGCGGGCGGCGCGGCGGGAGTTCGGGGACGGTGTCGCCGTGGTGTGCGGCGCCTGGCACGTGCCCGCGCTCCGGCGGCGGACCACGGTGGCCGCCGACCGGGCCCTGCTGAAGGGGCTGCCCAAGGTCAGGACGGAGGTGACCTGGGTGCCGTGGACCCACCGCCGACTCTCCAGAGCCGGTGGGTACGGCGCCGGTGTCGACTCGCCGGGCTGGTACGGGCATCTGTTCGCCGCGCCGGACCGGCCGGTCGAGCGCTGGATGACCAGGGTCGCCGGGCTGCTGCGCGAGGAGGACCGGCCCGTCTCCTCCGCGCACGTCATCGAGGCGGTGCGGCTCGCGGACACCCTGGCGGCGATGCGCGGCCGCCCGCTGCCCGGACTGAGCGAGATGACGGACGCCGTGCGCGCGGTGATGTGCGACGGCTCGGACGTGCCGCTGGCGCTGGTGCACGACCGGCTGGTGGTGGGGGACGTCCTGGGGGAGGTGCCGCGGACCGCTCCCGCGGTGCCGTTGCAGCGCGACCTCGACCGGTCGCAGCGCCGGCTGCGGCTCAGACCGGAGGCCTCGGCGCGGGACCTGGAACTCGACCTGCGCAAGGAGACCGACGCGGGCCGCAGCACCCTGCTGCACCGGCTGCGGCTGCTGGGCGTCGACTGGGGCGAGCCGGCCGCCTCGCGGGGCAGCACGGGCACGTTCCGGGAGACCTGGCGACTGCGCTGGGAGCCGGAGCTGGCCGTACGGGTCGCCGAGGCCGGGGTGTGGGGGACCACCGTGCTCGCCGCCACGACCGGCAAGGCCCAGGCGGACGCCATCGGCGCGCGGAGCCTCGCCGACGTCACCGCGCTCGCCGAGCACTGCCTGCTGGCCGGCCTTCCCGCGGCGCTCCCCACGGTGATGCGGGTCCTCGCCGACCGCGCGGCCCTCGACACGGACGTCGGCCATCTCGCCCAGGCGCTGCCGGCCCTGGTCCGCTCCCTGCGCTACGGCGATGTGCGCGGCACGGACACCGGGGCGCTCGCCGAGGTCGCCGCGGGCCTCGCCGAGCGGATCTTCGTCGGCCTGCCCCCGGCCTGTACCGGGCTCGACGCAGACGCGGCCGACGAGATGCGGCGCCGGCTGGACGAGGTGCACGGGGCGGTGGCCCTGCTGGGTGACGTGCTCGCACCCGAGCGCGCGGGTCTGCGGGGGCGCTGGCACCGGGTGCTCGGGGTGGTGTCGGGGCGGGACACCGTTCCCGGCGTGGTGCGCGGTCGGGCCGTGCGGCTGCTGCTGGACGACGGGGAGCTGGCCCAGGACGAGGCGGCCCGGCTCATGGGGCTCGCGCTGTCACCGGGGACACCGCCCGGGGACGCGGCCGCGTGGATCGAGGGCTTCGCCGGCGGCGGGGGCGGCATGCTCCTGGTGCACGACGAGCGGCTGCTCGGCCTGGTCGACGGATGGCTCACCGCCGTGCCCGCCCGGGCGTTCACGGACGTGCTGCCGCTGCTGCGGCGCACCTTCTCGGCGTACGAACCGGGGGTGCGCAGAACGCTCGGGGAACTGGTGCGGCGCGGGCCCCGCGGGGAGGGGCGGACGGCGGGCGGGCCCGGCTCCGGCGTACCCGGCTTCGACCCGCGGCCGGACGCCGGGCGCGCGGACGCCGTGCTGCCGGTGGTGCGGCTGCTGCTCGGCCTCGACACCGGCCCCGCGTCCGCCGCCGCCGCCGACGCCGACGACGGCGACGGCGACGGCGACGGCGTGCCGGACAGCCCGACGAACGACCTGGTGGGGGTGGACACATGACGGCCGGACCGACGGCTGCGACGGATCCGGTCGCCGCGGATCAGGCGGTGACGGACAGAACGGTGACGGACACGGCGGACACGGCGGACACGGCGGACAGGGCGGGGGAGCGGCTGAGGCGCTGGCGGCTCGTGCTCGGCGGCGACGCGGCCGACGGCACCGGGCACGCGCTGTCCGGGCAGGACTCCGCGATGGACGGGGCGCTCACCGCGCTCTACGGAACGGGGGACCGGCCGCGGTCGGGGCGGGACCGTGCGGCGGGGCTGGGGGCGTCGGCGCCGTCCGTGGCCCGCTGGCTCGGCGACATCCGGACCTACTTCCCCTCCTCCGTCGTCCAGGTCATGCAGCGCGACGCCATCGACCGGCTCGGGCTGTCCGCGCTGCTGCTGGAGCCGGAGATGCTGGCGGCGGTGGAGGCCGACGTGCATCTCGTCGGCACCCTGCTCTCGCTCAACAAGGTGATGCCCGAGACCACGAGGGAGACCGCACGGGCCGTCGTGCGCAAGGTCGTGGAGGACCTGGAGAGGCGGCTCGCCACCCGCACCCGGGCCACCCTCACCGGCGCCCTCGATCGCAGCGCCCGGATCGCCCGGCCGCGCCACCACGACATCGACTGGAACCGCACGATCGCGGCCAACCTCAAGCACTACCTGCCGGAGTACGGCACGGTCGTGCCGGAGCGGCTCGTCGGGTACGGACGGGCTTCCCAGTCGGTGAAGAAAGAGGTCGTCCTCTGCATCGACCAGTCGGGGTCGATGGCGGCGTCCGTCGTCTACGCGTCCGTGTTCGGGGCGGTGCTGGCCTCCATGCGGTCCATCAGCACCCGGCTCGTCGTCTTCGACACGGCGGTCGTCGACCTGACCGACCAGCTCGACGACCCCGTGGACGTCCTCTTCGGGACCCAGCTCGGCGGCGGGACGGACATCAACCGGGCGCTCGCCTACTGCCAGTCGCAGATCACCCGGCCCGCGGAGACGGTGGTCGTGCTGATCAGCGACCTCTACGAAGGCGGGATACGCGACGAGATGCTCAAGCGGGTCGCGGCGATGAAGGCGTCGGGCGTGCAGTTCGTGACGCTGCTCGCGCTGTCGGACGAGGGGGCCCCGGCCTACGACCGGGAACACGCGGCCGCGCTCGCCGCACTGGGGGCACCGGCGTTCGCCTGCACGCCCGACCTGTTCCCGGAGGTGATGGCGGCGGCGATCGAGAAACGGCCGATCCCGGTGCCGGACATGGAGTGAAGCGGAGAAGGGACGCGCCTACTCTTCGGTAACAGGGGGTTGCGCGGCGGCGGGAGGCACGTGCGAGGATCGACGCCGCGTCTCGCCTGTCACCCGTTCCGTCGTATCCGAGGATTTTCCCGTCTTGATCTGGCCGGCCGTCCTGTCCGGAGCCGCTCTGCGCGTGGTGCGCACGGCGGCCGGGCGGCGTGCGCTGCAGAGCGTGCTGCTGGCGGGCGGCTTGTTCGCGCTGGGGCTCCTCTGCGGGGAACGGGCGCACGCGCCGGAAGGCACACCTTCCCGAGCCGCCGCCTTCGCCTCGTACGGGTCGCCGTCCGTGGTCGACGGCGGCGTGGCCGACGTCGTCCGCCACCGTCTCGCCCGCGCCGGCCGGGCGGCGCCCGTACACCGGGCGCCCGCCGGTGATCCCGACGGCGTGCGGGTCGGCCGGTCGGACCTCGACGACGCGACGCCGCGTCACGGCGACGCGCAGGCCGTCCCCCTGGACCGGCGGCTTCCGCTGTGGTTCGTGTCCGGCCCCACGGCGGCCGCGGACGCCACCGGGACCGGGGACGGGCACCGGGACGTCCCCGTGTCCCCCGCCTAGCGGGACGAGCCCTTCCCTGACCGTCGGCCTGCAGGGCGCGCGGGATCACGCGCCGGACGTCCTGTGCACTCTCTGTGTGCACACGGAGCGTGCACACGGAGCGTGCACACGGAGCGTGCATACAGAGAGTGCACACCCTGCGGGACAAGCGACTCCGCGGAACCGAAGGACTCGAACGGCCGAAAACCGTCGGCCGGTCCGGGACGGTTCCCGCGGAGGAGGACGGAAGGATCCTCATTGGGGTGAGGATCAGCCGTTCTGGCCCCGTCCGGGGTCCGTTCCAGGGGCCTCACCGGGTCAACCCCAGCCCGGTGAGGCCCCGCCTTCGCGGCACGGCGTGCCAAAGAGTGCCGCATACACGGCATCATGTGACAGGTATCACCGCTGTGGTGTGACCCTCGATTTAGAGACCCTCCGCAACCGGCGATAACCTGCGAGACGGACATGCCGCGCGCTCGGACACCGTGTGCGCACCCCCTGTGACACAGCGGTCGTCACGTTGCCCTCGCGGCACGCCCACGCATCCAACGAACCGCGAGATCACTGATAGGGACGGAAGCGCGTGGACCTGTTCGAGTACCAGGCGAGGGACCTCTTCGCCAAGCACGATGTACCGGTGCTGGCCGGTGAAGTCATCGACACGCCTGAGGCGGCCCGCGCAGCCACCGAGCGTCTCGGTGGCAAGTCCGTCGTCAAGGCGCAGGTGAAGGTCGGTGGCCGCGGCAAGGCCGGCGGCGTGAAGCTGGCCGCGACCCCGGACGAGGCCGTCGCCCGCGCGACGGACATCCTCGGCATGGACATCAAGGGCCACACGGTCCACAAGGTGATGATCGCCGAGACGGCCCCGGAGATCCTGGAGGAGTACTACGTCTCCTTCCTCCTGGACCGTGCCAACCGCACCTTCCTCTCCATCGCCTCCGTCGAGGGCGGCATGGAGATCGAGGAGGTGGCCGCCACCCGTCCGGAGGCTGTCGCCAAGACCCCGATCGACGCCAACGAGGGCGTGACGCCGGAGAAGGCGCGCGAGATCGTCGAGGCCGCGAACTTCCCGGCCGAGGTGGCCGACAAGGTCGCGAACGTCCTGGTCACCCTGTGGAAGACCTTCATCGCCGAGGACGCGCTCCTCGTCGAGGTCAACCCGCTGGCCAAGGTCGCCTCCGGCGACGTCATCGCCCTGGACGGCAAGGTCTCCCTGGACGAGAACGCCGAGTTCCGCCAGCCGGAGCACGAGGCCCTCCAGGACAAGGAGTCCGCCAACCCGCTCGAGGCCGCCGCCAAGGCGAAGAACCTCAACTACGTCAAGCTCGACGGCGAGGTCGGCATCATCGGCAACGGCGCGGGTCTCGTCATGAGCACCCTGGACGTCGTCGCGTACGCCGGTGAGAACCACGGTGGCGTCAAGCCCGCCAACTTCCTCGACATCGGCGGCGGCGCGTCCGCGGCCGTGATGGCGAACGGCCTCGAGATCATCCTGGGCGACCCGGACGTCAAGTCCGTGTTCGTCAACGTCTTCGGCGGCATCACCGCCTGCGACGAGGTCGCCAACGGCATCGTGCAGGCGCTCCAGCTGCTCGCGGACAAGGGCGAGGAAGTCACCAAGCCGCTCGTCGTCCGTCTGGACGGCAACAACGCCGAGCTGGGTCGCAAGATCCTCTCCGACGCCAACCACCCGCTGGTCCAGCGCGTGGACACCATGGACGGCGCGGCCGACAAGGCCGCCGAGCTCGCGGCTGCGAAGTAAGGAAGAGGGACTCAGACAGCCATGGCTATCTTCCTCAACAAGGACTCCAAGGTCATCGTCCAGGGCATGACCGGTGCCACGGGCATGAAGCACACCAAGCTCATGCTGGCCGACGGCACGAACATCGTCGGTGGCGTGAACCCCCGCAAGGCGGGCACCTCCGTCGACTTCGACGGCACCGAGATCCCGGTCTTCGGCTCGGTGGCCGAGGCGATGGAGAAGACGGGCGCGAACGTGTCCGTCCTCTTCGTGCCGCCGGCGTTCGCCAAGGCCGCCGTGGTCGAGGCGATCGACGCGGAGATCCCCCTCGCGGTCGTCATCACCGAGGGCATCGCCGTCCACGACTCGGCCGCGTTCTACGCGTACGCCGTGTCGCAGGGCAACAAGACCCGCATCATCGGCCCCAACTGCCCGGGTCTCATCACCCCCGGCCAGTCGAACGCCGGCATCATCCCGGGCGACATCACCAAGCCGGGCCGTATCGGCCTGGTGTCGAAGTCCGGCACGCTGACGTACCAGATGATGTACGAGCTCCGTGACATCGGCTTCTCGTCGGCCGTCGGCATCGGTGGCGACCCGGTCATCGGCACCACGCACATCGACGCGCTCGCCGCGTTCGAGGCCGACCCCGACACCGACCTGATCGTCATGATCGGCGAGATCGGCGGCGACGCCGAGGAGCGTGCCGCGGCCTACATCGCCGAGCACGTGACCAAGCCGGTCGTCGGCTACGTCGCGGGCTTCACCGCGCCCGAGGGCAAGACCATGGGCCACGCCGGCGCCATCGTCTCCGGCTCCTCCGGCACCGCGCAGGCGAAGAAGGAGGCCCTCGAGGCCGCCGGCGTCAAGGTCGGCAAGACGCCGACCGAGACGGCGAAGCTGGCGCGCGAGATCCTCGCGGGCTGACCGGACTCCGGACCACCGGCCGGCGGACGCCCCGCGCGTCGCGGCCGCGACAGGGCCCGCACCCTCACCGGGGTGCGGGCCCTGCCGCGTGTCGCCCGCCGCCCCGCGTCCGGGCACCGGACATATCGCCCTTCCCCGCGCCGATGGCGGCGGGCGCCCTCACCGGACCTCCGGCACCAGCCGCTCCGGCCCGTTCTGCGTCTGCGAGCGCAGTCTGTCCCGCAAGGCCAGCTGCTCGTACGACAGCGGGCCCGGTGCCGCCTTCGGCGGGACTCCCTGCACCGTCTCCCCGGTGGGCACGGGCGGCTCGTAGCGCGTGGGCGCGGAGCGCAGGGTCAGGGAGGTCGCGCCGATGACGGCGACCGTGAACGCGATCGCGGCCCGGGTCCAAAAACGCGTCCTGCGTTCCCCGTTCACCCGCACCGTCGTCGGCTTGGCCGCCTGCAGACGTTCGGCGGCGGCCAGTTCGGTCAGCCGCCGGTGCAGGCCGGACGGGTCGGCGAACTCCGGCAGTCGCGCCGCGACGGCCTCGCGCGCGTGCAGCAGCCGCTTCGCGGCCGCCCGCCTGCTCGCCTCCGTCTCCGCCGCCGTCTCGGCCAGACCGAGACCGACCCCGTCGTGCAGCAGCAGGGTGCGGCGGTACGACGGCGGGAGCCGCAGGAACACCTCCAGCAGCGCGTGGTCGGCCGCGTCGGCGGGCGGGGGTTCGCCGCGCCGGTGACTCGGACGGAACCGGTGCCAGGGGGAGAGCGCGTACTCGTACGTCGTCGCCCGCACCCAGCCGGCCGGGTCGCGGTCCTGGGCCACCTCGGGCCAGCGCTGCCAGGCGTGCTGGAAGGCTCGCTCGACCGACTCGCGGGCGAGCGCGCGGCGGCCGGTGAGCAGATACGCCTGCCGCACGAGGGCGGGGGCGCAGAACGAGTACAGCGCGTCGAAGGCCTGAACCGGTGTCAGGGTTCCGGCCGTCTGCGCGGCCCGCGACGGCTCGGCCTCCGGGGGCGTCTGCCGCTCCTGCGGCGCGTTCGTCCCGGTCCCGTCCGTCCCCCGACCGGCCGTCATGTCGTGGCCGGGCTCCGCGAACGAGGCCAGCAGCCTGGCGTACTCCTCCCGCTTCCGGCCGCGTGGAGCGGTGCGGCCGGCTTCCCACGCACGCACCGTCTTCAGGGGGACGCCGATCCGCGCGGCGACCTGATCCTGCGTCAGCGCGCCCCGCTCGCGAAGGCGTCGGAGTTCGCCCGGCGAGGGGAGCGGCGGTGCAGGGCTCTGTGTCACAGGATGCCCTTCCGTACGAAAAAGTACATAAATTTATATTGAGTGACACGTCGGAGGTTCGCCTGTTACGACGGTAAAGCGCGTGTCGTTGGGAGCATGGCGACGTGATCCAGATGACCGCTCGCCGATCGTTGCTGTCGCCCCTGCTGATGCGGATGCGCGACCGTTCGCCGGGACTGGGCGCCAGTCTCCTGGGCGGTGCCGTCGCCGCGGGGCTCGGGCTCGGGGCGCTCGCCGTGCTCGTGATGGTGCTCTGGATCAGTTCGCCGTATCCCGACAGCGGACCGGGGGGCGCCCTGCACGTCGCCGCCGCCCTGTGGCTGCTGGCGCACGGCGCCGAACTGGTCCGCACCGACACCCTCTCCGGCGTTCCGGCCCCCGTGGGCGTCACCCCACTGCTGCTGTGCGCCCTGCCGGCCTGGCTGGTGTACCGGGCGGCCCGGGACGCGGTGGACGGCGACGGGGACACGGACGTGGACGCGGACGCGCCACCGGTCGCGGCGCACACGGCGTGGGCAGGTGTCGTCCTCGGCTACCTGGCGGTCGGCGCGGCCGCCGCCCTCTATGCCGCGGGCGGCGATCTGTGCCCCTCGTGGAGATCGACGGGGGTGAGCCTGCCGCTGGTCGCCGGGGTGATGGCCGGGGCGGGCGTCTGGACGGCGTACGGGCGGCCTCGCCACCCGGTCGACAGGATGCTGGCCCTGCTGCCGGGCGTGCTGCGGCGGCTCGTCCTCGGAGCGGACGCGCGGGCGCGGCTCGGCGCCGCCGTACGGACCGCGGCCGCCGGGACGGCGGTGTACCTCGGGGGTGGTGCGCTGCTGCTGGGGGTGTCGTTGGTGTGGCACGGGGACGCGGCGCGCGCGTCCTTCTGGCAGCTCACGGAGGGCTGGTCGGGGCGGTTCGCGGTGCTGCTGCTGTGTCTCGCGCTGATGCCGAACGCGGTGGTGTGGGCGGCCGCGTACGCCCTCGGCCCCGGCTTCGTGCTGGGCGTCGGCCATGTCGCGGCCCCCGTCCACTCGGCACCCGCTCCGTTGCTCCCGCCGTTCCCGCTGCTGGCCGCGCTGCCGGACGCCGGGCCGGGTACGCCGTTGACCTGGGCGTCCGCGGCGGTGCCGGCGGCGGCCGGGGTGACGGTGGGCTGGTTCACGGCCAGGGCGGCGCTGCGCAGGCCGGGGGCCCGACGCTGGTCGCGCGAGCGGACCGCGGCCTCGGCCGGGCTGGCGGCCGTGCTGTGCGCGGGGGCGCTCGCGGCACTGGCCGCGCTGGCGGGCGGCCCGCTCGGCGTCGCCGCGCTCGCCCGGTTCGGGCCGGTGTGGTGGCAGGTGGGGTGCGCGGCGCTGGTCTGGACGGCGGGCGTGGGGGCGCCGGTGGCGCTGGTGGCGCGGTGGTGGCGGAACCGGGGCACCGCCCCGGCTGCGGGTCCCGAGTCGACGATCGGCAGACAACGGGCCGAGGCGGCAGAGCCCGCACCGGCCTCGGCGGCGGCACCCGCCCCGGCGTCGGAGCCGGCGCCGGGGGCGAAGCCGGGGCGGACGTGGAAGCTGATCGCGAGGACGGGGACGGTGCAGGATCCGCCCTCGGACCCGGTACCTGCTCCGGCATCGGCGCCGGGGGCGAAGCCGGGGCGGACGTGGAAGCTGATCGCGAGGACGGGGACGGTGCCGGACCCGGCATCGGACCCGGTACCCGCTCCGGCATCGGCGCCGGGGGCGACGCCGAGACGGACGTGGAAGCTGATCGCGAGGACGGGGACGGTGCCGGACCCGGCATCGGCTCCGGCTCCGGTACCCGCTCCGGCGCCGGAGCCGACGCCGAGACGGACGTGGAGGCTGATCACGAGGACGGCGCCGAACTCGGCCTCGCAGCCGACGCCGGAGGCGACGCCCGACCCGGTGCCGGCCCGGAAGTCCGACCCGGCATCGAAGCCGGGGCAGGCACCGGAGACGGTCCCCGGGACGCTCCCCGGTCAGCCGCCGAAGACGCAGGGGAACCAGGGCGACCAGGAGGACCGGGCGGAGGCGGAGCAGGGGGAGCGTGCGCGCCGACGTCTGCCGCGTCTCCCGGGGCGCACGCGGACCGACCGGCCGGCGGGGCCGGGGGACGCGTCGAAACCGGTGCCCCGGCCGGTACCGGAGCGGGCGCCCGCGGCGGAGTCCGGGCGGACGGAGGAAGGCCGGGACGCGCACGGGCGCCGGTTCTGGAAGCCACGGCGCCCGGCGGCCGGCCGGCTGTCGCGGAGCCGGCGTACGAGAGGGCCCGGGACGAAGCCGGGGAGCACCCGGGGCGCGGCACGGCGCCGCGAGGACGAGAGCCCGTACGACCTCCTCCCCGCCGATCCCCCCGCCGTCGAGCCACTGCCCGGACCCTGGCACGGCGACGCGGCGCGCGAGGCCCGCTGGGCAGCGCTGAGGAAGGCGTCCGGCCCGCCGGACGACACCACCGGACCGCACCCCTGACGCCGGACACGCGGAACGGTCGGATACCCCGGCCGGTCGTCACCCCGCCGGTCGGGAACGCCGCGTCCCCCGCCCGGGAAGGCGGGGGACGCGACGGCCGGCTGTCAGTTGGTGCCCAGCACGCCCCGGAGCTCCTCCGGCAGAAGCTGCTTGCAGGACTGCTTCGCCGCGTTGGTGAGGGCGTCGTTCGTGCAGGTGTAGTAGTCGCGGTAGACGAGCTGGGCGGTGAAGCCCGCCGCGACCAGGGCGATGGCCAGCGAGGCCGTGACCAGGCCGCTCACCGCGGCGGTGGTCTGCGGGCGCCCGGTCGTGGGCGGGGCCGGGGTGTTCGGGTCGGGGGTGCGGGGCTTGAACCGCAGGGCGCTGACGCCCCAGTACACGGCCAGGGCACCGAGCAGCAGGCTCAGGTACGACCAGCCGAAGAGCGCGAAGAAGAAGGCCCACATGCCGCCCAGCAGGGCATAGCGCGCACGGCGCTGGGCGGGGTCCATCGGGTCCCAGCGCGTCCCGGAGGAGGGCCCGCCGCCGGACGGGCCCTCGGGCCCGCCGCCGTTGCCGTTGCCGCCGGGGCGCTCACCGAAGCCGCCCTGGGAGCGGCCGGGCTGCCGGTCGCTCCAGTGGCCGCCCCAGGGGGAGCCCCCGCCCTCGCCCTCGCCGCCCGCCGGACGGCGGGGCTGCCACGGCCGGTCGGGCGTGCCCTCCGGCGGCGGCGCGTACGGGTTGTCCTCCTGGGCCGGTCCGTCGCCGCCGCCCTGCTCGCCACCGCCACCGCCGCGGCCCGAGGGCGCGTCGGGCGGCGAGCTGGGGCGCTCGCGCAGCAGTACGCCGCTGCGCACCACGCCCTGCGGCGACTGCGGGGCGAGCGTGAGGAGTCGCTGGCTGCGGTCCGGCATCAAGTGAGCGTCTTCCCCTTGGTGAGTACGACTGATGTCGCGTTGGTGAGTACGACGGGTGGCGGGTGGCGCGGCGGGTCCTGCGTGAGCTGTCTCCGTGAGCCGTCTCCCTGGTGAACGCGTCGCAGACCGACGGCGTTCCCGAGCCCGCTCCTCCCAGACGCTACCTTCCGGCCACGCCCCCGTCCCGTGGGGGCCGCTTCGTGTGCCGGTATCGTTGCTGGCGGTCGGCCGCTTCGTAGACTTCCCCGTATCCGGGGGCGCGAAGCATTCGTACGACTGTACAAACGCTTCCCCGAGAAAGGGCCCCACCGTGGCCGCCAAGCCCGTGGTCAAGCGCCTGGTCGTGCTGGTCTCCGGATCAGGCACCAACCTCCAGGCGCTCCTCGACGCCATCGAGAGCGTCGGCAGCGAGGCGTACGGAGCCGAGATCGTGGCCGTCGGCGCGGACCGCGACGGCATCGAGGGGCTCGCCCGTGCCGAGCGCGCCGGACTGCCGACCTTCGTGACGAGGGTCAAGGACCACGGCAGCCGCCAGGAGTGGGACGCGGCCCTCGCCGAGGCCGTCGCCTCCCACGAGCCCGACCTCGTGGTGTCGGCCGGGTTCATGAAGATCGTGGGGAAGGAATTCCTCGCCAGGTACGGCGGCCGGTTCGTCAACACGCACCCCGCCCTGCTGCCCAGTTTCCCCGGAGCCCATGGTGTGCGGGACGCGCTCGCGTACGGCGCCAGGGTCACCGGCTGCACCGTCCACTTCGTCGACGACGGCGTCGACACCGGGCCGATCATCGCGCAGGGCGTGGTGGAGGTCCGGGACGAGGACGACGAGAGCGCTCTGCACGAGCGCATCAAGGAAGTCGAGCGAAGGCTGCTCGTCGATGTCGTGGGGCGGCTCGCCCGCAACGGCTATCGCATTGAGGGACGAAAGGTAGTTATCCAGTGACCGCCGAGAACAAGCGGGCCATCCGTCGCGCGCTCGTCAGCGTCTACGACAAGACCGGGCTCGAAGAGCTGGCCCGCGGGCTCCACGAGGTCGGAGTCGAGCTGGTCTCCACCGGGTCCACCGCCGCCCGTATCGCCGCCGCCGGCGTCCCCGTCACCAA
This sequence comes from Streptomyces sp. NPDC001443, assembly GCF_053597355.1. NCBI lineage: Bacteria > Bacillati > Actinomycetota > Actinomycetes > Kitasatosporales > Streptomycetaceae > Streptomyces > Streptomyces sp. NPDC001443. Next base: position 1,521 of record NZ_JBSFIA010000008.1, on the reverse strand, counting down.
GGTCGAGGAGCTCACCGGCTTCCCCGAGTGCCTGGACGGCCGGGTCAAGACCCTGCACCCCAAGGTGCACGCCGGCATCCTCGCCGACCTGCGGCTGGACAGCCACCGCGAGCAGCTGGCCGAGCTGGGCGTCGAGCCGTTCGACCTCGTCGTCGTCAACCTCTACCCGTTCCGCGAGACCGTCGCCTCGGGTGCCTCCGCCGACGAGTGCGTGGAGCAGATCGACATCGGCGGCCCGTCGATGGTCCGCGCCGCCGCCAAGAACCACCCGTCGGTCGCCGTGGTGACCAGCCCGGCCCGTTACGGCGACGTCCTCGCCGCGGTCAAGGAGGACGGCTTCGACCTCGCCGCCCGCAAGCGGCTCGCCGCCGAGGCCTTCCAGCACACGGCGTCGTACGACATCGCGGTCGCGGGCTGGTTCGCGAGCTCCTACGCGCCCGTCGACGACTCGCAGTTCCCCGACTTCCTCGGCACCACGCTGGAGCGCAAGAGCACGCTGCGCTACGGCGAGAACCCGCACCAGCCGGCCGCCCTCTACGTCGACGGCTCGGGCTCCGGCCTCGCCGAGGCCGAGCAGCTGCACGGCAAGGAGATGTCGTACAACAACTACACGGACACGGACGCCGCCCGCCGTGCCGCGTACGACCACGACGAGCCGGCCGTCGCGATCATCAAGCACGCCAACCCGTGCGGCATCGCGACCGGCGCGGACGTCGCCGAGGCGCACCGCAAGGCGCACGCCTGCGACCCGCTGTCGGCGTTCGGCGGTGTGATCGCCGTCAACCGCCCGGTGTCCAAGAAGATGGCCGAGCAGGTCGCGGAGATCTTCACCGAGGTCATCGTGGCGCCCGACTACGAGGAGGGGGCCCTGGAGGCCCTCGCCAAGAAGAAGAACATCCGGGTGCTGAAGGCGGCCGGCGCCCCCGCGAACCCGGTCGAGGTCAAGCCGGTCGACGGCGGCGCGCTGCTCCAGGTGACCGACCGCCTCCAGGCCGACGGCGACGACCCCGCCAACTGGACCCTCGCCACCGGCGAGGCGCTCGACGCGGCCGAACTGGCCGAGCTGGCCTTCGCCTGGAAGGCGTGCCGGGCCGTGAAGTCCAACGCCATCCTGCTCGCCAAGGACGGCGCCTCGGTCGGCGTGGGCATGGGCCAGGTCAACCGGGTCGACTCCGCCAAGCTGGCCGTGGAGCGGGCGGGCGAGGAGCGGGCGCGCGGTTCGTACGCCGCCTCGGACGCGTTCTTCCCGTTCCCCGACGGTCTGGAGATCCTCACCGCGGCCGGTGTGAAGGCCGTGGTCCAGCCCGGCGGTTCGGTCCGTGACGAGCTGGTCGTGGAGGCCGCGAAGAAGGCGGGCGTCACGATGTACTTCACCGGGACGCGGCACTTCTTCCACTGACCGCGGATCCCGCCGTGGCGGCCCGGCCCGGGCCGGGCCGCCATGCTGACGAAGTCGTCGTGCAAGACCGCCGCGGTGACCATCGTCCACGACGGCGGGCCGTACACCTCCTGCGACCTCTG
>NZ_JBSFIA010000007.1:93717-246049 GCF_053597355.1 Streptomyces sp. NPDC001443 | reverse complement strand
AAACGCCCGGTTACATTCCGAACCCGGAAGCTAAGCCTCACAGCGCCGATGGTACTGCAGGGGGGACCCTGTGGGAGAGTAGGACGCCGCCGAACAAATTTTAGAGAAGGCCTCTACCGTTAAAACGGTAGGGGCCTTCTTTGCGTTCCGGATACGGTGTGGCGCATGAACTACGTCATCCGATCCATACGTGCCGATGAGTGGCCGGCGGCCAAGGCGCTGCGGCTGCTCGCGCTCCAGGACCCGATCGCGCACCTCGCCTTCCTCCAGACCTACGAGGACGCCGTCCGGGAGCCGGATTCCTTCTGGCAGCAGCGGACCGAGCGGGCCGCGGAGGGCGCGAGCGAAGCTCAGCAGATCGTCGCCGAGGGGCCGGACGGCGAGTGGGTCGGCACCTTGACCGTGCTGGTCGAGGAGGCGGGCTCGAAGGACTGGGCCGGCTTTCCGGTCGAGCGGAGGCAGGCGCACCTGGTCGCCGTGTTCGTACGGGACGACTTCCGTGGGATCGGGCTCACCGAGGTGCTCTTCGACGCCGGGCTGGAGTGGGCGTGGGGCATCGGGGCCGAGCGGATACGGCTGATCGTGCACCCCGACAACCAGCGGGCGCAGCGGTTCTACCGCAGGATCGGGTTCGTGCCGAGCGGGATCGCCGTGCCGTTGGAGCCGACGTCCGAGGAGACAGAGCTGGAATTCGTCCTCGAACGCGACTGAGGACTACGCCGGGAGTTCCTGGTGCGGCCAGCGGGAGCGGGCCTGTTCCCGGGACCGGAGCAGGGCCAGGGCGGGCATTCCCCGGTCCGCTCCGGTGACCAGCAGCTCCGGCAGCTGGGGAAGCGGAGCCACGGCGGCGACGTCGTCCAGGACGAGCGTCAGTGGTGGGTCGAGGCGACCGGAGGATGACCGTTCGGCCATGCGCCGGCCACGCTCGACCACGCTGGAGACGAGGGCCGTCAGGAGGGGCATCGCACCGGGGTGCGTCCTGGGGTCCTCGATGGATTCACCGACCACATAAAGCGTGCCCCCTTCGTCGACGAAGGAATCCAGGGCGAGCGCATCGCTTCGGTTCGGGGCGCAGGCCTCGCGGATGTTGACCGTGGACAGCGCGGAGAGCGCACGGCTGGTCAGCTCCTGGGCGATGTCACGGCGTTCGGGGTGCGAGGTGAGGGCGGCCTCCAGCTCGCCCGCGGCGCCGGATGCCGCCTTGGGGTTGGTGCGGAGGATGCGTACCGCGTCCTGGATCTGGGTGCCCTGGGACCAGCGGTGGACATGGCGGACGGTGCGGCCGTCGATGGCGGCGGCGTGCAGATAGCTGTGCAGGAGCGTTTCGGCGGTGTCGCCGACGGCCTGGTCGATCTTGGCGGTGGGCCGGACGGGGGCGAGCAGGGCCGCGGCCCTGCGTACCGCGGTCTGTTTGTCCTCGCAGCCGGTGGTCGGCGACCAGTGCAGCCGGGCCGGAGTGTCGCACAGATGTGTGGGGTCGTAGAGGTGGACGGGGCCCAGTTTGGCGCGGGCGTCCTTGGTGTCGTGCCAGAGGGCGGGGTCCGAGGTGACGACGAGGGCCGCGCCCTCCGCGTCGCGTACGGCCCGGGTCGCGGCGGTCCGACGGGCTTCGGGAGCGGCGTAGACGACCGTGCCCTCCGGGCGGGCCGGCTCCCACCCGGCGTTGCGTTCCACGGGGAAGAGCGCGGTGGGGGGCTCCTGGAGCTGGGCCGTCGGTGCGGACGACGGTACGGACGACAGGCTGGGTGCGGTCTGCTGCGGCCCGTCCGTCGGCGCGGGTTCGCCCGCCGGTGCGGGTACCGGTTGGCTCGTATCCGCGGGCGAGGGCGGTCGGTGGCTGGGGCCGGGCGTCGGTGACGGGCTCCTCGGCACCGGCACCTCGTGGTGGTCCGGGGTGGCCGTGGCCGCCGCGCGCCTTCTGGCCCGGCCCGCTCTCCAGCGCGCCAGCGTCCCCATCACGAACACGGTCAGGACGAAAAGGACCATCAGCTGGCCGATGAAGAGGCCCCAGAACAGGCCGTAGCCGGAGAGCTCGGCCGGTGGGGCGTCCGGCCAGGCGCCGGGGATGTCATGTGGCTGGGCGATCAGCCGGCGCATGGCCACGGGGGTACGGGTGAAGGTGACGCCGGACGGCCACGCGGCGTGTGAGAACAGTCCGGCGAGACCTGTGGCCGTCCACACCAGCAGGGTCATGCCGAGCAGGAAAGCGAGTATGCCTACCAGCAGGCCGTCGGGGATGCCGCCCGCGCCGGGGCGGCGTTCGTCCGGTCTCATGCCAGGGACACCCCTTCTATGCCACCGTCGACTCGGACGAGCCGTCCAGATCGCCCAGGTGCTGTTCCATGAATGTGGCCGCCCTTTCCTCCGCTTCGAGTTCGGCGGCGCGCAGCACGTCGTCCGGGGCCAGGTCGCTGGACGACTCGGTCATCGCGCGGTCGGTGAAGACCAGTGGGCGTTCCGTCTCGGTGACCAGGTGTTTGACCACCTGGACATTGCCGTTGACGTCCCAGACGGCGATGCCCGGGGTGAGGGTGGGGATGATCTCGACGGCCCAGCGCGGCAGGCCGAGCACCCGGCCGGTGGCCCGTGCCTCGTCGGCTTTCTGGGCGTAGATCGTCCTGGTCGAGGCCATCTTGAGGATGGCCGCGGCCTCTTTCGCGGCCGCTCCGTCCACCACGTCGGACAGATGGTGGACGACTGCGACGAAGGACAGGCCGAGCCTGCGCCCGAACTTCAGCAGCCGCTGGAACAACTGGGCCACGAAGGGGCTGTTGATGATGTGCCACGCCTCCTCGACCAGGAAGATGCGCTTCTTGCGGTCGGGGCGGATCCAGGTGTGCTCCAGCCAGACGCCGACGATCGCCATCAGGATCGGCATCGCGATGGAGTTGCGGTCGATGTGGGAGAGGTCGAAGACGATCAGCGGTGCGTCGAGGTCGATGCCCACGGTGGTCGGGCCGTCGAACATGCCGCGCAGGTCACCGTCGACCAGGCGGTCCAGGACCAGGGCGACGTCCAGGCCCCATGCCCGTACGTCGTCTATGGCGACGTTCATCGCCTCGGCCGAATCCGGTTCGGGGTGGCGCAGTTGCTCCACGATGTCGGTCAGGACCGGCTGGCGGTCGAGGATCGTCTCGTTGACGTAGGAGTGGGCGACCTTGAGGGCGAAGCCGGAGCGTTCGTCCAGGCCGTGGCCCATCGCGACCTCGATGATGGTGCGCAGCAGCGCCAGTTGGCCGGTGGTGGTGATCGAGGGGTCGAGCGGGTTGAGGCGGATGCCGTGGTCCAGGGCGGCCATCGGGTCCAGGCGGATGGGGGTTATTCCCAACTGCTGGGCGATGAGGTTCCATTCGCCGACGCCGTCCTCGCCCTGTGCGTCCAGGACGACGACCTGCCGGTCGCGGAAGCGCAGTTGCCGTAGGACGTATGTCTTCTCCAGGGCCGACTTGCCGTTGCCGGACTCGCCGAGTACGAGCCAGTGCGGGGCCGGCAACTGCTGGCCGTAGAGCTGGAAGGGGTCGTAGATGTAGCCCTTCCCGGAGTAGACCTCGCGGCCGATGATGACGCCGGAGTCACCGAGGCCGGGGGCGGCGGTGGGCAGGTAGACCGCCTGGGCCTGGCCCGTCGAGGTGCGCACCGGGAGCCGGGTCGTCTCCACCTTCCCGAAGAGGAAGGAGGTGAAGGCGTCGGTGAGGACGGACAGCGGATCCCGCATCAGGTCCTACCTCCGAATGCCGGTGGCGAAAGGAAGGGTGTTCACGAAGGCGCGATGGTGCTCGCGGTCGCACCACTCCAGTTTCAGATACGACTTTCCGGCCGAGGCCCTTATCGTCCGCTTGTCGCGGGCCAGTGCTTCGGGGTTGCGGGAGGAGACGGTGATGTAGCCGACCAGGTTGACGCCGGCCGCGCCGCTGGCGAGGTCCTCGCCGCGCTGGTCGAGGCGGCCGTGGGCGGCCACGTCGCGCGGGTCGACGGTGCGGTTCATCTTGGCGGCGCGGGAGGCCTCCGCCTCGTCGTTCGTCTTCTCCGTCAGCATGCGCTCGATGGCGACCTCGGTGGGTTCGAGGTCCATCGTGACGGCGACCGTGCGGATGACGTCCGGGGTGTGGACCAGGAGCGGGGCCAGGAAGTTGACGCCGACCGGGGTCATCGGCCATTCCTTGACCCAGGCGGTGGCGTGGCACCAGGGGGCGCGGGTGGAGGACTCGCGGGTCTTCGCCTGGAGGTACTGGGGCTCCACGGCGTCCAGCTCGGCCGGCCAGGCGTTGCGCTTGGTCATCGCCTGGATGTGGTCGATCGGGTGGTCCGGGTCGTACATGGAGTGGATCAGGGACGCGAGGCGGCCCTGGCCCAGCGGCTGGCGGACCCGGATGTCCGCCTCCTGGAGGCGGGAGCAGATGTCGGTGAGCTCGCGGGCCATGACGACGGCGAGTCCGGCGTCCCGGTCCAGTTTGCGGCCGGCCGTGGGGCGGGCGGCGCGGGCCATGGCCTGTGCCTCGGCGGCCAGTTCACGGTTGTAGTGCATGCAGGCGACGAGGTAGGCGCGGTGCTGCTCGCTGCTGGTGGACACCATCGACTGGAGCTGGTCGTACGACTGGGCCAGCCAGCCCGGTGCCCGCTCGTCGCCGCGTACGGCCACGTCCTTGGCGTGGGCGTCGGGGTCGGCGGGGAGGGTGCGGGCGAGCATCTGGAGGCGGGTGACGAAGCCGTCGCCGTTCGCCACGTGCTTCAGGAGGGTGCCGAAGCGGTCGACGAGGGCCTCCTGGTCCTCGCTGTCGCGCAGGCCGACGCCGGGGCCCTCGATCTCGATCGCCGCGGTGACCGTACGACGGTCGGCGTGCAGGAGTACGGCGATCTCGTCGGGGCCGAAGGGCGCGGCCAGCCAGCTGATGCGGCCGATGCCGGGTGGCGGGCCGATCTCGATCTCCCGCCCGTCGGCCCGGGTGCCCGCCTCCATGACGGTGGAGCGGTAGGTGGTGCCCCGGCGCAGGGTCCGCTTGTAACTGCGGTTCACCTCGAACCACTTGTAGAAGGTGCGCTGCTTGTACGGCACGTAGACCGCGGCCAGCGCGAGCACGGGGAAGCCGGACAGCAGCACGATGCGCAGGGCCAGCAGGGGGACGAGGAGCCCGCACATCATGCCGAGGAACGCGCCGACGACGATGAGCGCGATCTCGCCGGACTCGCGGTTGCGGCCGACGATCGCGTTCGGCCGGGCGCGGCCGATCAGATATGAACGGCGGGGCGTGACCGGATGGGACAGGTGGGTCTCGGTCGTCAACGCCCTTCACCTCCCGTGCGGTTGTTGCGTGTGTTGCCGGCGTGCGGGGTGTTGACCGCGCTGGGTGCGCGGGGTGCGGGTGCGGTGGTGGGTACGGATCCGCCGCCGCCCGGGGTACGTGTGCTGTGCGCCGCCACTCCGCCCGAGGCGGGGTTCGCCGGGCGGGGGCCTGCGGAGCCGGACTGGCCGCCGCCGTTGTTGTCGGCGCGGGTGCTGTGCGTCTTGATGCCCTGTGCGACCAGGGTCGCCGGAGAGCTGATGACGGCGGCGGCCTTGCCCTCGGCGCCCTGCATGATGCGGTTGCTGCGGGAGTTCGCGATCTCGTCGCCGAAGCCGGGGACGAAGCGGTAGATCATCGCGCTGGCGAAGATGGCGAGCAGGATGATCGCGAGTCCGGAGACCACGGCGGAGAAGGCGCCCGGGCCGTCGTCGGTGGACAGGGCTCCGGCCAGGCCCAGCACGATGACGATGACCGGTTTGACCAGGATCACGGCGATCATGATTCCGGCCCAGCGGCGCACATGGCCCCACAGGTTCTTGTCGACCAGGCCGGCGTACACGACGGTGCCGAGCAGGGCGCCCACGTAGAGGAGCGCGGCCCGGATGACCAGCTCCAGCCACAGGACGCCGGCGGCGAGGATGGAGACCAGCGAGACCACGATCAGCATGATCGGGCCGCCGCCGATGTCGTCGCCCTTGTCGAGGGCGCCGGAGAAGTTGCCGAAGAACGTGTCGGTCTGGTTCCCGGTGGTCTTCGCCAGGACGTCGGTGATGCCGTCGGTCGCGGAGACGACCGTGTAAAGGATCAGCGGGGTGAAGGCGGAGGCCAGCACGGTGAGCCAGAGGAAGCCGACGGCCTCGGCGATGGCGGTGGTCAGCGGAACCCCGCGCACCGCCCGCTTGGCGACCGCCAGCAGCCACAGCAGCAGCGTCAGTACGGCCGAGGCGGCGAAGACGACGGCGTACTGCTGGAGGAACTTGGGGTTGGTGAAGTCGACGTTCGCGGTGTCCTGCACGGCCTCGCTGAGCTTGTCGATGGTCCAGGACGCGGCGTCGGCGCAGCCCTTGGCGAGGGAGGAGAGGGGGTCGAGGGTGTCGGTGGTGCTGGGGGTGGTGGTGCCGGAGGGGGAGTTGCCGCGTTCGCAGTAGTCCTTCGCCGGGCCTCGGATCAGGTCGCACTGGCTGCTGGTCGACGGTGACGACGACGGATCGGGCGACGCACTGGGTGACGGACTGGGGGTCGGCGCGGCGAAGGCGCGGGTGGCCAGCAGCACCACTGTCGCCTGCGCGGCGGCGACAGCGGTGGTGACCTTGAGGAAGCGGTGGTTAGCGCGCATAGGTGAACCCTCCGTACTCCTCGACGGCCTTCGTCATGTCGTCAGCGGTGGAGGCCTTCTGGTCGCGTCCGACCGGGACGGGCCCGTCCTTCTGCTGAAAGTCCGTGATCTTCCAGTCTGCGTCGACCCACTTCAGTTCGTACGTGGTGGTGTACCAGCTCTCGGACACGGGGTTGGTCGAGCCGTCGCCGGAGAGGCCGAAGAGGGATGTGTACCAGACCTCGACGGTGGCGCTGTCCGGGGTGGACGCCGTTGCTTTGGTGCCCACCGGGATGATCCGGGAGACGAAGGTCTGACCGCTTGGCGCGGTGCCGTCCTTGGCGAGCCCGATGTTCGCCAGGAAGCTCTCGCTCGAGTACGCGTTGTCCAGGTCCGTCTGGCGCGCGGCGGCGACATCGGGGGCGTAGACGGTGTTGACGATGTCGTGGCGTTTGGCCGCGGCGAACATGTCGGTCGAGCCCAGGGCCACCGAGTAGTTCGCCGCAGCGCTCTGTGCTCCCTGCGCATCGTGTTTGAACCCGCTCGGGATCCCGTCCGTGTTCGTCTCCACCGGTTTCGTCCCGCTGGCCGCGGTGGTCGACGACTTCGGCTTGTCCCCGCCCGCGCCAGTGGATCTGGTGCCGTCCGCGGACGCGGAATTGTCTCCCCCACGGTTGGCGAAGGCGATCGCCGCGATGAGCAGTACGACCACGCCGACCACCGTGACCAGGCTCCGCGTGGACGAGCGGCCGCCGCGTCGGGCGCCCCCGTAGGGGTCGCCGTCGGGCAGGCGGGTGCGGGTCTGGCCGGTGCCGCCGTAGCCGTCGTCGGCGCCGCCGTAGCTCTGATCGTCCCCGAGGCTCATCTCGCGTACGCCCCCTCGACCTCGTACCGAAAAGCGTAGAAGTACGACGGTAGCCGTGCTGGTTCCCGCGCGGGCGCGGTGTGGTGACTCGACATCAGGGAAACGCAACCTCAGCCGGTGGGCACGACGGGCGGGTGGGGAGAGGAGTGGAGCCGGGCGCGCCCGGGCGGGCCGGGGCTAGACGGCCATGCCGTACACGATGGTGAACAGTGTGCCGAGCGAGCCGATGATGAAGACGCCGGTGAGGCCCGCGATGATGAGGCCCTTGCCCTGTTCCGCGCTGAACGTGTCACGCAGCGCTGTCGCGCCGATACGCTGCTTGGCGGCACCCCAGACCGCGATGCCGAGACAGAGCAGGATGGCGACCGCCATCACCACCTCGATCATCACCTTGGCCTCGTTGCCCAGGCTGCCGAAGGGGCCCCAGTCCGGAGCGATCCCGCCGATGATGGTGTTGATGTCTCCCTTGTCGGCCGCAAAGAGCATGTAAGTCACCGCCCCTGGTGGGTAGTTCCGAGGCCCCTGCGGTGTGCAGAGGTCAGCCCTCATTGTCGCTGACAACGGCGCCTTCGTATGTCGACTTGGCGTCATTGGTTGGCGGGTTTCGTGCGAAGGCCCGACTGGGGATCGTTTGGTGACTCTGTGTATCACGGCAGGTCACGCCGGGCAATGAAGTCAGACCGGAACCTGTGGTGTGGTTCCGTCGTTGTCCCTTTTTCGTGTCGGTGTTCCCGGGGTGAAGGCTATCGGCAACGGCGAACGGGCCGCGGCTGGGTGCCGCGGCCCGTTCGCCCCTGGCCGCCTGGCCCCCACGGCCCAAGGCGGCGCGCTCTGCTGACCGTCCGTCAGCCCGTGAAGGCGGCTACGCCTTCCGGAGTGCCCCAGCCGGTGGGGCCGTCGTAGCCGGACTTGGCGGTGCACAGGTAGCTGGAGGAGCAGCTGCCGTTGCTGCCGCTGGTGACGTCGTTCAGGGCGGAGGTGCCGGCCGAGTTGTAGGGGAACTTCGCCGGGTACGAGCCGCTGGACGGGGTGCCGCCGAGGGCGTAGACGCCCGCGATGATCGGGGCCGAGGCGCTGGTCCCGCCGAAGGTGTACCAGCCGGCGGTGATGCCGTAGGAGTCGTAGACCGAGACGCCGGTCGCCGGGTCTGCCACGGCCGCGACGTCGGCGATGGTGCGCTTGGTGCAGCCGGTGTCGGTCTGCCAGGTCGGCTTGGCGTCGTAGGAGGAGCAGCCGGAGCCGGTGCCCTCGGTGCTGCTGGTCTTCCAGACGGTCTCGGTCCAGCCGCGGGTGGTGGAGGAGGTGGACAGGGCGGTGCCGCCGACCGCGGTGACGTACTTGGAGGCCGCCGGGTACTCGGCGCCGTAGCCGGAGTCGCCCGCGCTGACGGTGATGGCGACGCCGGTGTGGTTGAAGTACGAGGAGTCGTAGCCGGTGTCGGAGGAGGACTCCGAGCCGCCGTAGCTGTTGGAGACGTACTTCGCGCCCAGGGCGACCGCCTCGTTCACCGCGGTGCCGAGGTTGGCCATGGTGGCGGACTTGGCCTCGACCAGCAGGATGTTGCACTTGGGGCAGATCGCGCTGGCCATGTCGAGGTCCAGGGAGATCTCCTCGGCCCAGCCGCTGTCGGCGGAGGGCAGCGAGGTCGTGGAGCCGGTCTGGCTGACCTTCTTGAAGCAGCCGTTGGCGACCGTGCAGGCGGACAGGCCGTAGTACGAGCGGTAGGTCGCGAGGTCGGCCGCGGCGTTCGGGTCGTCGTAGGCGTCGACGATCGCGATGGTCTCGCCGGAGCCGTTGGAGGCGGCGGCGGAGGTCAGTCCGTAGGCGGACTGGAGGTTGGTCGGGCCGTAGCCGGAGGGGGTGGTGGCGTCCGCGGACTTCGGGGTGACGCCGGTGACCTGGGCCTGGTGCTTCTGGAAGGCGGTGAGGCCGCCGGTGACCCGGAAGGAGTTGCAGGCCAGTTCGCCCGCCTTGTGGGGCGTGGCGCAGGGGGTCGCGGCCCAAGTCGCCTGCGACGAGGCTGTTTTCACGGTGGCCATCGGGGCGGCTCCGGCGTGGGCCGCGGTGCCGAGTCCGGCGAGCACGAGCGCCGCGGTGCCGAGGGCCGCGGAGCCGATGCGGCGCCATCTGCCGCGTATGGCGGGCGTGCTGGGGGGTGACGTACGCAACGGACTGCCTCCTGGGAGTGGTTGACAGGGGCGGTGCGGGTGGTCGTGATGCCACCGGTACGTGGTCCCCGGCAGCGGGCGGCGGCCCGCCGACGACTGTGACTTGTTGAGTACGCGACAACAAGGCGGGTCTCGGAATCCTGACTTCCGCCTTACGAACGAGAGATGGCGCTTACCGCTCGATGGCGGGTGGATGGACGGGCGATGGCGGGGCCTTGACCAGGTGCACAGGGCCTGCACAGAGTCCCGCTCAGCCGCGGGCGGCCCACACGTGCAGGGTGTCGTAAGCGGTCCCGTACGTGTACCAGCGTCCGGCGCCGAGCGGCGCGGGCGCACTGGTCACCGGCAGCGGGTAGCCGACCGGTTCGGGCTCTGCGGGGCCCTGGGGTGCGGCGCCGACCAGCCAGTGCCTGCCCTCGCCCCACTCCTCGTCGCTCTCGACGGTGGAGGCCAGCACGGTGGTGTCGTCGACGAAGCCGCCCGCCCAGTCCCAGTAGGGCTCGGCCTCGTCGTCGTCCGGCTCCGCGTCCGGGTGCCGGGGCGCGGACGTCCCGGCGTCCCAGCGCGCCACGACGGCGCCGCTCGCCGTCTCGTGCACGGCGAGCGTGTTCTGGTCGTGGTCGACGGTCAGGAAGCGGCTGCCGGACGGGCTCACGTCCAGCAGGACCAGGTCCTGTCCCTCGAAGTACGCGACGGCCAGGCGTTCGCCGTCCCAGTGGCCCCACCTCAGCGGTGCCCCGTCCTGTCCCTCCCCGATGCTCAGGCCCATCCGGGCGGGATCGGGATGCGGCACGTGCAGGCTGCCCGCCGCGGCGGCCCGCGCGTCCGCCCGCGCGAGCACGCGGCCGTCCGCGGCGTCGAGTACCAGCCACTCGTCCACGGCGTCCGGGTCCGGCCCGCCCGCGTCGGGCAGCGGGCCGCGCACATGCGCCCACACGAGCCGCCCGTCCGAGGAGAAGGCGGCGGAGCCGCGGTCGGGGTGCGGCCAGCCGCCGTGCCGCACCTCCCACCGCACGGCTCCCCCGGCGTCCACCGCGCGCACGGCGTCCCGGCCCGTGAAGACGACCAGGTCCGCGTCGGGCGCCACCGCGTCCGCCCCGGACCGCCGGGGCCACGGCGCCGGGAACCGGAGCGTGCGCGTGACGTCGAAGGCGTCGTCCAGCAGCTGCACCACCAGTTCCCCGTCACCGCGCTGGAGCAGCGCCGTGTGCCTGCGCAGGCGCACCAGCTGCGGGGCGTCCGCCTCGGCGGCGGGCAGGGGGGCGGTCAGGGTGGCGACGAGTTCGGGCACGGTGGGTTCCTCGGACGGCCTGGACGACTTCGTGGAGGCAATACTGCGCCCGCGCGGGGGAGCGGCGGCGGGCGGGCCCCGTACGGCCGAGTGGCTCGCGTCACTCGTCGGGGCGGGCCCGGAGCCAGGGAGAACCGGGGCCGCCCGGTGCTGCGGGGGCTGTTGGGTCCCGGGGAGGGAAACGGCTGGGGGCCGAGTGCCGCAGGCAGCGCAGGCGGTTCGAGGGGACACCCAGTACGGTGGATGGAATGCCGAGCCGGAGCCGGAAGGACGGAGAGGTTTCCCCTCGTCTGCACAGGACAGGTGGGCCCCGATGAAGCGCATTCCACGCCCTCGCCGCACACCGCGCGCACCGCACCCCCGCAAGCGCGCCCTCTTCGGTGCGCTGGTGCTGCTGGCCGCCGCGTCCGCCACGGCCTCGGCCTCCACCGCGGACGACGGCACCGGGCCCCTCGGAATGACCGCCGTGGCCACGCAGGCGGCGCCCGCCGACCGGGTGGGTGCGCTGTTCCCCGCCGACCGGGCCTCCCGTCTCACCGGCAGTCACTTCTGCACCGCCTCCGTCGTGCACAGCCCGCACCACGACCTCATCGCCACCGCGGCGCACTGCCTCGACGGCCAGGGCGACACGCTCCTCTTCGTACCGGGGTACCGGGACGGCACGGCCGCGCACGGGGTGTGGACGGTCCGCCGGCGGTTCCTGCCCGACGGATGGGCCTCGGGCAAGGACGAGGACAGCGACCTCGCCTTCGCCGTCGTCGAGCCGCAGGGCGGCAAGGCCGTCGAGGACGTGGTCGGCGCGAACCGGTTCGCCGCCGGCCTGGCGACCGGGGCGACCGCGGTGACCGTCACCGGATACCCCGACTCCCGTGAAGTGCCGGTCAGTTGCACCAACAAGCCGGTCGCGCACAGCCCCACCCAGCAGCGCGTCGACTGTCCCGCCTTCAGCGGCGGCACCAGCGGCAGCCCCTGGGTGAACGGCGACGCGCAGCTCGTCGGCGTGCTCGGCGGGCACGAGCAGGGCGGGGACACCGACGACATCTCCTACAGCGTGGTGTTCGCCGACGAGGCCGCGGAGCTCTACGCGGACGCGGCGGCCGGTTCCTGAGGGTGGCCCCCGTTGCCGTCCGACTGCTGTGGGCCGGTCGCCGCATGGCGGCCGAGAAGGCAGAACGAGCAGGTCACAGCCATCTGACGCGACGAAAGTAACTGAACTGTCACTTATCCGGAAGCCTGGCCGATCGATCATTGTGGCAAGGTCTGTCCGGTGGACGGACTCAAGCCTCAGGATCCCGCGCAGATCGGCGCGCACACACTGCTCGCACGGCTCGGTGCCGGTGGGATGGGGCAGGTGTACCTCGGGCGGTCGCCGGGTGGCCGGCTCGTCGCCATCAAGGTGATCCGGGACGAGATCACCGACCACCCGGAGGCGTTGGCGCGGTTCCGGCGCGAGGTGGAGACCGCGCGGGCGGTGCGCAGCGCGTACACCGCGAACCTGATCGACGCCTCGTTGGACTCGGCTCCGTACTGGCTGGCCACCGAGTACGTCGAGGGACCCACGCTCAGCAAGGCGGTCGTGGAACAGGGGCCGTTGCCCGTGGAGACGTGCCGGGGCCTGTTCGCCGCGCTCGCGGAGGGGCTGGCCGCCGTGCACGCGCACGGCGTCACCCACCGGGACCTCAAGCCGCTGAACGTCATCCTCGGCGCCCAGGGGCCGCAACTCATCGACTTCGGCATCGCCCGCGGTGTGGGCCAGACCGCGCTCACCGACGCGGGTTTCGCCTCCGGGACACCCGGCTTCACCGCGCCCGAGGTCCTGATGCGCAATGAGGTCGGCCCGGCGGCGGACGTGTTCGCGCTGGGGGCGACGATCGCGTACGCGGCGACCGGACGAGCGCCCTTCGGCGTCGGCGACTCGGCCGCGGTCAGCTATCGAGCCGTGCACGAGTCCATCGACCTGGCGGGCACGGACCCCGAGTTGGCGGCCCTCGTCGAGGAGTGCGCGGCGAAGGACCCGGAGAAGCGTCCGGGGCTGGACGAGGTGATCGCGCGCTGCGGGGTGCGCGCGGCGCTGGTGGAGGACCCGTTCTACCGGGGGCTCATCGTTCCGGCCGAGGCGGCGCCCCGGACCCCTCAGGTCCCGGCTGCTCCTCGAGAAGAGCGGCCCGGGCTGCACGTCCTGCCGACGGCGGCCGCAACGCCGTACCCGGCCGGAACGCCTCACGGGGTGCCCGGCTATACGCCGACCCAGGTCACCCAGGCGGTTCCGGCCGCCCGGCGGCGCAGGGCGCGGATGGCGATCGCGGTGGGCGGCGGACTCGTGGTGGGGGTCAGCACGGCGCTGGTGTTCGCCCTGCTCCCCGGCCTGGGCGGGTCCGACGCGGACGAGGCCGGCGGATCCGGCAGGACCGGCAAGACCGGAGCGGGCGCGTCGGCCACGACCAGCGCCAGCGCGTCGGCCACGAGCGAGGCGAGCGCGTCCGTGGCCCCCGGGGTGACCTCGGCGGCGCCGCCGACGGCGGGCGCCGACGTGTCGACGGCCGAGCCGGCCTATGTCGAGCAGACGAACCCGTCGCGGGACTTCTGGCAGGCGGACGGGGATTCCCGGTACGGGACGGGAACCTGCGGGCTGCCCGCGGAGGAACGCAACGAGCATTTCCAGTACTCCGTCTCCGAAGCGGGCTCCGACGCCCCGTACACGACCGGCAAGGGCAGCATCGGCATACGTCTGAAGTACGCGGACCCGAAGCCCGGGGAGTCCTACT
Organism: Streptomyces sp. NPDC001443; assembly: GCF_053597355.1. NCBI lineage: Bacteria > Bacillati > Actinomycetota > Actinomycetes > Kitasatosporales > Streptomycetaceae > Streptomyces > Streptomyces sp. NPDC001443. Next base: position 232,363 of record NZ_JBSFIA010000007.1, on the reverse strand, counting down.
ACCTGTCGGTCGTCGTGAAGCCCCCGCACGAGATCGACTCGGACACCGGCAAGCCCTTCGAGGGAGGACTCCAGAGCAATCTGAGCCTGGGGTACACGAGCAAGCCCGTGGACATCTACCAGCACTACCGCACCGATCCGGACAACAGCTGGATCGACTTCACGTACCCCGACGACTTCCAGGAGTACGTGAACGGGAAGCGGTACGGAGGCGCCATCCCGATCGGGAACGATCCGGGGGACTGGACGGTTCTCTTCCTTCACGTCAAGAGCCCCAAGGACTACGCGAGTATCGCCTGCGACGGCTTCACCGCGCGGTAGGCCCATGGGGGGAAAGCCGCCACTCTCTGCGGAAATGGCTTTGAACAGGGCGCGGATGGGGGAAGGTTGAGCCGTGCGGAAAGTGTGGGTGGTCGGTGGGGCGGCTGTCGGGCTCGGTCTGAGCTTCGTCATGCTGCTCGTCGTCGGCGTGTACGTGGTCGGCGGGAACCTGGCCAACGGAGCCGGCACCGGCAGCGTCGGACTGGCCAAGGGAGCCGTCCCGGCCGCCTACAGAACGCTGGTGCAGCAGTGGGGAAGCCTGTGCTCCGCCATCAACCCCGCCCTGCTCGCCGCCCAGTTGTACCAGGAGAGCGGCTGGGACCCGGACATCGTCAGCCATGCCGACGCACGGGGCATCGCCCAGTTCATCCCCAGCACCTGGGCGACGCACGGCATCGACGGCAACGGTGACGGCAAGCGTGACATCTGGGATCCCGACGACGCGATCCCGTCGGCCGCGTCGTACGACTGCGAGCTGGCGAAGGACATCGCCGACGTACCCGGTGACACGTCGGACAACATGCTCGCCGCCTACAACGCGGGTGCGTACCGCGTCATAAAGGCGGGCGGGATTCCGGCCATTCAGGAGACCCAGAACTACGTCAGGACCATCCGCACCCTGGAGAAGAGCTTCGCCGCGCCCGTCACCCGGGTCGATCCGTCGAGGCAGGCCGCCGGGGCGATCTACTACGCGCAGAAGAAGCTCGGCACGCCCTATCTCTGGGGCGGCAACGGCACCGCCGACCAGGGAGGGCGCTTCGACTGCTCGGGGCTGACCAAGGCCTCGTACGCCAGTGTCGGGATCACGCTGCCGCGGGTCGCCAACGACCAGTACAACGCCGGACCGCACCCCAAACGGAACGAACTGCTGCCCGGGGACCTGGTGTTCTTCTCGCACGACCTCGGCGACTCGCGGGCCATCCACCACGTGGGCATCTACGTGGGCGGCGGGTACATGATCGACGCGCCCCGCACGGGTGCCGTGATCCGGTTCGACCCGATCGACACCTCCGAGTACTTCGGGGCCACCCGGGTCACCGAAGATGGCGCGAAAGCGCTGCCCACCGAGGTGTGAACCGTGTGTGAACCCACCCCCTGAGCTGCGATGACGTGTCTCTCTTCGATAACGTCTGCGTGATCATTCGGTGGAGTGTGGAACGTATTCACCAGGGCCGTGCGTTCCTGTTGACGTAGTCCGGTGGGCGGTGGACGGCAGCCGACGGTCGGCGGGTCGGCACATGCCGGATGCGCGGATGGGCGTACGACGAGCGGAAGCGGATCTACGGGCCACGGGGGTGGGCAGGAGCGGGCGCGCGAGCGGTGCGTCCGGGGAACGACGAAGGGGCCGCAGCGCCATGGCTGGACTCGCTGAATCCGGGTCGAACCCCGACGTCGACCTGCTCTACGACATCAACGGTCTCGCCGGGAGCACGCCGCACTGGTTCGACCGCGGCGTCGCGTTCGTCGGCGAGTACGGACTGCTGCTCGCCATGGTGCTGGTGGTGCTCTGGTGCTGGTCGAGCGTGCGGCGGCGGGGCGGGGACGAAGCCGCCTCCGCCGTGGCCGGACTGGTGTGGGCGCCGCTGGCGGCCGGCATCGCGGTCCTGGTGAACGTGCCGATCCGCGGGTTCGTGCAGCGGCCCCGGCCCTTCCTCGACCACCAGGGACTCGACGTCCTCGTCTCCGGCAAGACCGACTACTCGTTCGTGAGCGACCACGCCACCATCACCATGGCGATCGGCGTCGGACTGTTCGTCACGAACCGCAGGTTCGGTCTGCTGGGGATCGCGCTGGCGATGCTGGAAGGCTTCTGCCGCGTCTACATGGGCGTCCACTATCCGACCGACGTGGTCGGCGGGTTCGCGCTCGGCACGGCCGTGGCCCTGCTGCTGTCGCCGCCGGCCATGCTGATGCTCACGCCGCTGATGAAGGCGGTGGAGCGGTCGCCGAGGGCCGGACGGCTGATCCGGCGGCGGCCGGCCGGGGACGACCGGGACGCGGTGGTCCCGGAGCCGCGCAGCGCGTCGTCGTCGGAGGCGGAACGCGACCTCGCGGCCTGAGCCGGGGGCCTAGCGCCCGAGCCGGGTGTTGAGAGCCCGAGCCGGGCGATGAACGCCCGAGCCGGGCGATGAACGCCCGAGCCGGGCGATGAACGCCCGAGCCGGGCGTTGAGGAACCGAGCCGGGCGTTGAGGAACCGAGCCGGGCGTTGAGGAACCGAGCGCCCGGGCGCCGGGCCGCTCCTTTCCCCGGCGTCCTGCCGAAGCGCCGGGTCGGGCCCGGTTACAGGGCCTGCGGGTAGGTGAAGAAGCGGTTCGGGTCGTAGGTCTTCTTCACCTGGGCCAGTCGCGTCGCCGCGGCGCCGTAGTACGCCTGCCGCCAGTTCGTCAGGGTCGGGTCCGTGTAGTTCTGGTAGGCGGCGCCCGAGGCGTACGGCCTCATCGCGTCGTGGGCCGAGTTCAGCCAGGACTGGGCCGTGCTGCCCGAAGTCCCGGCCCGCCAGGACACTATGTACTGCGCCAGCATGCGGGAGCGGCGGTGCACGAAGGCCGTCGCCGTGGGGGAGACCCGGTTGACCGCGCCGCCGAGGGCCGTCAGGGCGATGCTGCCGGCGCCGCCGCGCGTGGCGGCGATCCGGGCGAGCAGGGTCTGGACGCCGGTCGTGGACAGGGAGCGGTCGAAGAAGTCCGAGCGCGCCGCGTACGTCTCCCGGCCCAGCGCGCCCTGCGCGGAGCGCCCCGGGGTCGAGCCCGGCAGATGGCACTGGGCGTCGGCGGAGAAGGAGGAGCAGCCCGCGTAGATCTCCATCGCCTCCTCGTAACCGCGGCGGCGCAGCGAGACGCTGCGGGCCGGGGCGCCGATCCGGTCGGCGAGGCGGTCGACGGCGTTCTGGAGTTCGCCGTACGTGCCGAGGGAGAACGCCGCCACGGAGACCGTGGGCGTACCGCCGGAGCTCGCCAGGTGCAGCGAGGACCAGATCTCGTCCGGCTGGGACGGGCCCCACTCCTGCCAGGCCTTCACCACCGCGGCCGCCTTCGCCCACGGCCAGGTCATGTACGCGGTGACGGCCTGCGGGGCGGCATGGGTGCGGAAGCGCAGTTCGGTGACGACCCCGAAGTTGCCGTTGCCCGCGCCGCGCAGGGCCCAGAAGAGGTCCTTGTTCTCGCCGGCGTCAGCGGTCAGCTCCCGGCCGTCCGCCGTGATCAGGGTCGCCTGGGTGAGGCTGTCGCAGGTCAGTCCGTACGCGCGGGAGGCCACGCCGTGGCCGCCGCCCAGCACCAGACCGGAGACGCCCACGGTCGGACAGGAACCCGCGGGGATCGTCACGCCCTTCGCCGCGAGCGCGCGGTAGACGTCGATCAGCTTGGCCCCGGCGCCGACGACCGCGGAGTTGCCGCTGCTGCGGACCCGGTTGAGCTTGGAGACGTCGAGGACCAGACGGCCGTTGCCCGAGGACCAGCCCGCGTAGGAGTGGCCGCCGTTGCGGATCGACACCTGGATGTGGTGGGCGCGGGCGTACGCCAGGGTCGTACGGATGTCGTCCGCGTGCGCGACGTAGGCGACCGCGGCCGGCTTCAGGCCGTCGAAGCGGGTGTTGTAGAGCTGACGGGCCGACTGCCAGCCGGCGTCGCCGGGGCGGATCAACGTGCCGTCGAGGTCATGGGCGAGCGCGGTCCAGTTCGCGGGGGCCGTGTTCGCGGTGGTGCGCAGAGAAGTGGTGGCGGAGGCGGTGGCGTCCGCCGTGGCCGGCCGGCCGGTGCCGCGCGCCGCGCCGCCGCTCTTTCCGCTGTTGCATCCGGCTGTCACGACCGCCGCCGCGACGGCCGCGCCGCCTCCGATGAACGCACGCCGTTCCATGTGGCCTCCTGCCCGATCCTGTGGAACCAGACGAGCCTTTCGGCCGGAGGGTTCCCGGGAGGGCGAGAGTACGTCGGCACGGAGCCCGGCGGGGATGCCCGACAGGTGATGTAGGACTCCCGGTGGTTTGCTGGATGGGTATGGCGTCGGGACCTCCACGTGTTCTCCCCGTGAGCGTTCCGTGACCTAACCGCACCGCCTTCAGGGGTTCACCCGCCGTTCACCTGTGGCCGTAGGACGCGTCACCTGTTCTGCCTAATTTCGGCCTTACCCGATGCGGAGCGCACTTCTTATATGCGTCCGCCTCGAGTCAGTCTCCGCACGCCGCCGGACAGGACGGCGGCTCCTGGAAGGAATTTCCTCAGTGAAGCTTCAGCGCAAGAACCGGCGGGCTCTCGCTCTCGGCGCTCTCGCCGTCTCCGGCGCCCTGGCCCTCACGGCGTGCGGCTCCGACGACACGGGCACCAACGCCAGCGGCTCCTCGTCGGCCAGCGCGAACACCGGCAACGTCAAGTGTGACGACGCCAAGGGCCAGCTGCTGGCGGACGGTTCGTCCGCGCAGAAGAACGCGATCGACGCCTGGGTCAAGCAGTTCACCGCCGCCTGCAAGACGGTGCAGATCAACTACAAGGGTTCCGGCTCCGGCGCCGGTGTCACCGCGTTCACCCAGGGTCAGGTCGCCTTCGCCGGTTCCGACTCCGCGCTGAAGCCCGAAGAGGTCACCGCCTCCAAGTCGGTCTGCAAGGGCGGCCAGGGCATCGACCTCCCGATGGTCGGCGGCCCGATCGCCATCGCGTACAAGCTCGACGGTGTGGACAACCTGGTCCTGGACGCCCCCACCCTCGCCAAGATCTTCGACGGCAAGATCGCCAAGTGGAACGACGCCGCGATCAAGGCGCTGAACCCGGGTGTCACCCTGCCCGACCTGAAGATCCAGGCGTTCCACCGCTCGGACGAGTCCGGCACCACGGACAACTTCACCAAGTATCTGATCGCCACCACGCCGGCCAACTGGAACTACTCCGGCGGCAAGGCCTGGCAGGCCAAGGGCGGCCAGTCGGCGGCCGGCTCCTCCGGTGTCGCCGCGGGCGTCAAGCAGACCAACGGCGCCATCGGTTACATGGAGCTGTCGTACGCCAAGGACGGTCTGGGCACGGTCGCCATCGACACCGGCGCCTCCGCCCCGGTGAAGGCCTCCTCCGACGGCGCCACCAAGGCCATCGCGGACGCCAAGATCGCCGGTACCGGCACTGACCTGGCGCTCAAGATGAACTACCAGACCAAGGCCGACGGCGCCTACCCGATCACCCTGGTCACCTACGAGATCGCCTGCGACAAGGGCAACAAGGCCGAGACCCTGGCCGCCACGAAGGCGTTCCTCACCTACATCGCCAGCGAGGAGGGCCAGGGCATCCTCTCGGGCATCGACTACGCCCCCGTCCCCGCCGACATCATCGCCAAGGTCCGCACCACCATCGCGGGCCTGAGCTGATCCACAGGTGAGGTCCGGCCCCGGAAACCGACCCGGGGCCGGGCCCCACCGTCCGGTGCACCGCCGCCATGAGCCGTACCGCGAGGTCGGCTCCGCCGAGCCGCTCCGATCCGAGCGGCTCCGCAGACCGGAGAACCAGATGGATATATCGACACAGAACACTCATGTCCCACCCCCGACGCCCCAGCGCTCCGGGGGCACTCGCAAGCGTGCCGCCGGCGCCACCCGCCGCGGTGACCAGGTCTTCCTCGGTCTCTCCCGCGGGTCGGGCATTCTGCTGCTGGTGATCATGGCTGCCATCGCGGTCTTCCTCACCTACCGCGCCTCTCTCGCGATCAGCAAGGACGAGGGCAACTTCCTCACCACCTTCGAGTGGAACACCGGCCTTCAGCCGCCGGTCTTCGGCGTCGCGGTGCTGGCCTTCGGCACCGTCGTCTCCTCGATCATCGCCATGGCCATCGCGGTCCCGATCGCCGTCGCCATCGCGCTGTTCATCACGCACTACGCGCCGCGCAGGCTCGGCGGCACCATCGCGTACGTGATCGACCTGCTCGCCGCCGTGCCGTCCATCGTGTACGGCCTGTGGGGCGCCCTGATCCTCGTACCGCACATGAACGGCCTGTACGGCTGGCTCAACGACTACCTCGGCTGGACCGGGATCTTCTCCTGGGACGAGGGCGCGCCCCGTGCGATGCTCACCGTCGGCATCCTGCTCGCGATCATGATCCTTCCGATCATCACCAACGTGAGCCGTGAGGTCTTCCGCCAGGTGCCGCAGATGCACGAGGAAGCGGCTCTCGCTCTCGGCGCCACGCGCTGGGAGGTCATCCGCATGTCCGTGCTGCCGTTCGGCCGCTCCGGCGTCATCTCCGCCTCGATGCTCGGCCTCGGCCGCGCGCTCGGCGAGACGATGGCCGTCGCCACCGTGCTCTCCCCGAGCTTCGACATCCAGGCCAGCCTGCTCAACCCGGGCGGCGGGACGTTCGCCCAGAACATCGCCAGCAAGTTCAGCGAGGCGACGGAGTTCGGCCGTGACGCGCTCATCGCCTCCGGTCTGGTCCTGTTCGTCATCACCCTGCTGGTCAACGGCGCGGCCCGCATGATCATCGCCCGCCGCAAGGAGTACTCGGGGGCCAACGCATGAGCCACGCAGCCGTCGCCGCCAAGCGGCCCAGCACCCTTCGCGGAGCCACCCTCCCGAACTGGTCGCCGTGGGCCATCGCTGCGGGCTCCCTCGCCGTCGCGGCCGGGATCGGCCTCGCCGCCGACCTCCAGAGCCACATCCAGTGGGGCCTGATCGCCGCCCTGCTGTTCCTCGTCGGCACGTACGTCGCCGCCGCGCGCGTCGAGGGACGCCGACAGGCCAAGGACCGCATCGCGACCTCGCTGGTCTGGACCGCCTTCGTGCTCGCCGTGATCCCGCTGGTCTCCCTGATCTGGGTGACCGTGCAGCGCGGTGTGAAGGTCCTCGACCCCTACTTCCTGACCCACTCCATGGGTGTGGTCGCCGACTCCGAGCCCGGCGGTGGCATCTACCACGCCATCCTCGGCAGCCTGGAGCAGGTCGCGCTCGCCACCGTCATCGGTGCGCCGATCGGTGTGCTCACCGCGATCTACCTCGTCGAGTACGGGCGCGGCAGCCTCGCCAAGGCCGTCACCTTCTTCGTGGACGTCATGACGGGTATCCCGTCGATCGTCGCGGGTCTGTTCATCCTCAGCCTCATGCTGATGTTCGAGATGCAGCCCTTCGGCTTCGCCGGCTCGCTCGCGCTGGCGATCCTGATGATGCCGGTGGTCGTCCGCTCCACCGAGGAGATGCTCAAGCTCGTACCGAACGAGCTGCGCGAAGCGTCCCTGGCGCTCGGCATCCCGAAGTGGCGCACGATCCTGAAGGTGGTCCTGCCGACCTCCATCGGCGGCATCACGACCGGCATCATGCTGTCGATCGCCCGTATCGCGGGCGAGACCGCGCCGGTCCTGCTGCTGGTGTTCGGCAACCCGTTCATCAACGCCAACCCTTTCGAGGGCGCGCAGGCCTCCCTGCCGCTGTACATCTACCAGCAGTACTCGCAGAGCGCTGGTTCGACCGCGGCGTACGACAGGGCCTGGGCGGCGTCGCTGACGCTGATCGCCTTCGTGATGATCCTGAACCTGGTGGCCCGCGGCATCGCCCGCTGGAAGGCCCCGAAGACCGGTCGCTGAGGCGACGACTTACGGCTCCGCCGTGCGGGGCCCTCGGCGACTGAAGACTCTGGAAGTGAAGTAGTCATGGCCAAGCGAATCGACGTGAGCGGACTCACCGCCTACTACGGCTCCCACAAGGCGATCGAAGACATCTCGATGACGGTCGAGCCCCGCTCGGTGACGGCCTTCATCGGCCCCTCGGGCTGCGGCAAGTCGACGTTCCTGCGCACCCTGAACCGTATGCACGAGGTCACCACGGGTGGCCGCGTCGAGGGCAAGGTGCTCCTGGACGACGAGGACCTCTACGGCCCGGCCATCGACCCGGTGTCGGTGCGCCGCGAGGTCGGCATGGTCTTCCAGCGCCCGAACCCCTTCCCCACGATGTCGATCTTCGACAACGTGGCGGCGGGTCTGCGCCTGAACGGCAAGTACAAGAAGAGCGAGCTGAACGACATCGTCGAGCGGTCGCTCAAGGGCGCGAACCTCTGGAACGAGGTCAAGGACCGTCTGAACAAGCCCGGCTCGGGTCTGTCCGGTGGTCAGCAGCAGCGACTGTGCATCGCCCGCGCGATCGCGGTCGAGCCGAAGGTCCTGCTCATGGACGAGCCCTGCTCGGCCCTCGACCCGATCTCCACCCTCGCCATCGAGGACCTGATCGGTGAGCTGAAGGAGCGCTTCACGATCGTCATCGTGACGCACAACATGCAGCAGGCCGCGCGTGTCTCCGACCGTACGGCGTTCTTCAACCTCGCGGCGGTCGGCCAGCCCGGCAAGCTCATCGAGATCGACGACACGGAGCGGATCTTCTCCAACCCGTCGCGTCAGGCGACCGAGGACTACATCTCGGGCCGCTTCGGCTAGGCCGTCCCGGCCTGTGGAGTGTCGGCCACGGGTCCGTCGTGGCCGGTCGCGCAGTTCCCCGCGCCCCTTCAAGGGCGCTGCCGGACCTGACCTGACCTGACCTGCCGGATCCGCCGGGGCCGATGCTCCCGGAAGACCCCTCGTGGTGCTGCATGGCGGTGCCACCGCGAGGAATGGAAGGGCCCGCCCCCTGGCTCCCGGGGGGCGGGCCCCGCCTCGTTCCCGGGCCGGGGCCTCGCACACGGGATCTTGTTCCGGGCCTTGTCCGGATCCGGTCCCGCGTCCTGTTCGGGTCCCGTTCCGGGCCGCGTCCGGGTCCCGTTCCGGGCCCCCGCCCGGATCCCGTTCCGGGCCGCGTCCGGGTCCCGTACCGGATCTTGGCCGGAACCCTGTGGGATCCCTGCCCCGGATCTTGGCCGGAATTCTGCGGGACCCCGTCCCGAGCCCCCGTCCGCTCCGGGGCGGCCCTGGCCGGAAACGCCGCATGGGCCGGCAGGTGCCGGCCCATGCGGGGTGCGTGTCGAGGACGAGGCCGCGGGCTGTCGGTGCCCGGCCGGGCGGCCGGGACGTGCCGTGGCCGTCGGGCTACAGGAACGCGAGGTCGACGACCCAGAAGCCGCCCGCCGCCACGATCGCCGCCGCCGGCATGGTGATGAACCAGCCCAGGACGATGTTCTTGGCGACACCCCAGCGCACCGCGTTCACGCGCTTCGTCGCGCCGACGCCCATGATCGCCGAGGTGATGACATGGGTCGTGGAGATCGGCGCCTTGAACAGGAACGCCGTGGTGAACATGATCGACGCGCCGGTCGTCTCCGCGGCGAAGCCCTGCGGCGGATCCAGTTCGATGATCTTGCGGCCGAGGGTGCGCATGATGCGCCAGCCACCGGCGTACGTGCCCAGCGACAGCATGATCGCGCAGACCAGCTTGACCCAGACCGGGATCGGGTCGCTGTAGTCCTCGACGCCTGCGATGACCAGGGCCATCACCACGATGCCCATCGTCTTCTGGGCGTCCTGGAGACCGTGGCCGAGCGCCATGCCCGCCGCCGAGACGGTCTGCGCGATCCGGAAGCCGCGCTTGGCCTTGTGCGGGTTGGCCTTCCGGAAGATCCACAGGATCGCGGTCATGACCAGGTAACCGGCGATCAGACCCACGACCGGCGACAGGAACATCGGGATGACGATCTTGTCGAGCACCCCGCTCCAGTAGACGGTCGTACCGCCCGCGAGCGCGGCGCCCACCATGCCGCCGAACAGGGCGTGGGAGGAGGACGACGGCAGGCCGAAGTACCAGGTGATCAGGTTCCAGGTGATCGCGCCGACCAGGGCCGCGAACAGGATGGCCATCCCGTGCGAGCCCTCGGGCGTCTGGATGATGCCCTCACTGACGGTCTTGGCGACCCCGCTGCCCAGGAAGGCGCCGGCGAGGTTCATGACCGCCGCCATGGCGAGCGCCGCACGAGGGGTCAGCGCCCGGGTGGAGACGGACGTCGCGATCGCGTTGGCCGAGTCGTGGAAGCCGTTGGTGTACGTGAAGAAGAGCGCGACCCCGATGGTCACGACCAGAGCGAAGGTGTCCATGGAGGGGTCAGGACTCCTTGACCGCGATGGTCTCCACGGTGTTGGCGACGTGCTCGAACGCGTCCGCCGCTTCCTCCAGGACGTCCACGATCTGCTTCAGCTTGAGCACCTCGATCGCGTCGTACTTGCCGTTGAACAGATGGGCCAGCAGCTTGCGGTGGATCTGGTCGGCCTGGTTCTCGAGGCGGTTGACCTCGATCCAGTACTCGGTGAGGTTCTGCATGGTGCGCAGGTTCGGCATGGCCTCCGCGGTCAGGTCCGCGGCCCGTGCCAGTACCTCGATCTGCTGTTCGACTCCCTTGGGCAGATCCTCCACGTTGTAGAGGACGACCAGGTCGACGGCCTCCTCCATGAAGTCCATGATGTCGTCGAGGGACGAGGCGAGGGTGTAGATGTCCTCGCGGTCGAAGGGCGTGATGAACGAGGAGTTCAACTGGTGGAAGATCGCATGCGTGGCGTCGTCACCGGCGTGTTCCGCGGCCCGCATACGCTCTGCGATCTCGGCTCGGCCGGAAGCGTCCGCCCCGAGCAGTTCCATCAGGAGTTTCGAGCCCGTGACGATGTTGTCCGCGGACGCGGCGAACATGTCGTAGAAGCTCGTCTCCCTGGGGGTCAGACGAAAGCGCACGTGGGGTCCTCGGGATGCATCGGTTCGGTCAGGTTGATGCTAGGCGCATCATCCGGCCACGGCTAATGGGCCGCCCCCCAGTGTCGCCCATCGGGTAGAGCGATCGGCACAGGGGCCGCCGGCGGCCATGGGCAAGGGCCCTATACCCAGCAAAGTTCGTTACCATATACCCACCAGGGGTATCAGTCAGCAGGAGGACGCCATGACGACCACCGAGGCCGGCGCCACGGCGCCCTCCGAAACCGCCGCGGCGGGGGCGGCCGTGCACGGATACCACAAGCAGAAGGACGAGCACCTCAAGCGGCTGCGCCGGATCGAGGGCCAGATCCGCGGGCTTCAGCGCATGGTCGACGAGGACGTCTACTGCATCGACATACTCACCCAGGTGTCCGCCTCCACCAAGGCCCTGCAGTCCTTCGCGCTGCAGCTCCTGGAGGAACACCTGCGCCACTGCGTCGCCGACGCGGCCGTCAAGGGCGGTGCCGAGATCGACGCCAAGGTGGACGAGGCGACGAAGGCGATCGGCCGGCTGCTGCGGACCTGACGGTCGGTGGTGGGCGCGAGGCGGCGCGCGCGGTCGGCGTTCAGCCGCAGGTGGTCCGTTCCTCCGCCACCCGCAGCACCTCGTCGATGCTCTCCAGGCTGAGCCGGTCCTCGTCGGCGGCCGAGGCCGCGATGATCAGCTCGCCGCACAGTTCGATCTCGGCGAGGGCCACGTGGTCCTGAACTGTCGTACCGCCGACCGGAGCCACGCGCGTCACCTCACTTCTGTCGTCACCGACTTCCTAGAGTAGGGAGCGCCCTACACACCGCGCATGGCACGGACGGGCTAGTCCTCGTGCCTCACTCCTCGGCGATCCTGCCCGTGTAGATGTCCCCGGCGGCCGGCAGCCGTACCTCCACGGGGGCGCCGAAGCCGTAGAGCAGCGCCGTCGACGCGACCGCCACGGCCCCCCGCTGCCGGCCGTTGACGAAGCTGAACCGCTGCCGGATCTTGCGGATGCGCCCCTGGTCGTCGAGGTACACGTCGAAGGGCACCTCGGGCGTGGCGAAGCCGGTCGCCGCCGCTCGCAGCGCGGCCCGGCCGCCGGCCGAGGCGCGCCGCGCCGCGTCGCCGAGGTCGGCGGTGCCGCGGTAGTGCCGCACGCTGGTCCCGGCCACGTCGGTCCGGCCCACATACGTCGCCGCCCGTGTCCCGCGCAGCACCTCGGCGGCCGCGTACGGGTCGGTGGCGCCGCCGGTCACCAGGTTCCCGTCCGACAGGCCGGCCGTCTCCACCCGGACCCATTTGTCGTCCGGCACCCCCGCGCCCCGGTTCTTCATGAACAGGGCGCCCGGCGCGAGGAGTTCGGTGATGGGCCGGTGCTCGCTCTGCCCGGACGGGTCCTGCGGCAGCATCACCTTCAGCCGGCCGAGCTGCCTGCGGTAGTCGTAGACGCCCTCGCCCCGGATGGTGACGCGGGTGCCGCCGGTCGCCATCTCCATGGACGTACGGGCCTGCGAGCTGCCCGCGTCCACCAGCCGGTCGGCGGCGTGCCGCAGGGTCTCGACGGGATCGCCCGCGCCCCGCGCGTCCTCGGCGGCGGCGCCGCTCCAGGAGCATCCGGTGGCCCCGACACAGACCCAGGCCACGAGTCCCGCCACGGCGCTCGTGCCCGCCGTCCGGCCGTGCCACCGCTGCCTTGCCGTCATCGTCTGCCCACTCCCAGCCGGTACGTCCGTCACGGGCCCCTGTCGTCTCGGCTAACGACGGGCGGGCGACGCCGGTCACGCGTGTGGCGTGTCACCGGGGAGCGCGATACGAGCCCTTTACCGACGGCTCGGTACCCTGGCGGGCGTGGCGCAGCAGGAGGGGCCGGACCGCGTCCGGGAACAACCGGAACAACACATGACGACCACGGTCGAGCAGGGGCCGTTCTGTCTGGCCCGCTGTGCCTGCGGCTGGCGGGGACCGGCCCGCCGGGCCCGGAGCCAGGCGCGTACGGACGCGGAGACGCACGCGACGGGCGGCTGAGCAGGTCGCCGCGGCGGGCGAACCGCGGCCCGTCAGGCGGCCGGTGGCGAAGGTTCAGGCGTGGCGTACGGCCGAGAGCAGGTCGTCGACAAGGGTCCGGTCGCGGGGCTGGGTGAGCCGGTTGCGGGCCGCGAGCGGGGAGAGCCACAGGACCCGGTCCACCTCGTCGTTCGGGGCGAACGCGCCGGCGACGGCCCGGGCGGCCCAGTAACGGACCTGCTTCGGACGGCCGTTGGCGAGGTAGCGCAGGGTCGGCAGCGTGGCGCCGGGCTCGGCGGTGTACCCCGTCTCCTCCGCGACCTCGCGCAGCGCGCCGGTGAGGGCGTCCTCGCCGCGCTTCAGCTTGCCCTTGGGGTGGGACCAGTCGTCGTACTTCGGACGGTGGACCAGGCAGAGTTCCAGCTGTCCGTCGTAGGGGGAGCGGCGCCACAGGACGCAGCCGGCCGCCTGGACGGTGGTGTCGTTCGATTCGGTCACCGGGGTTCAGCCTCCCAGCGGATCAGGACGTACCGACGGTCTGTTTCCGCCAGGCCTGCTGGAAGGCGAACCTGGCCGCCTCCACCTCGTGGCGCTGGTCGGCGTGGAGCACGCCCAGCGCGTACGCCGTCGCCGGCGCGATGCGGGGCGTACGGGCCGCCTGGGCGGCGGCCGCGGCAGCCTCGGAGGCGTCGCGGTGCCGGTTGAGGGCCTGGCCCGCCTCCGGTACGCACAGGTGCAGCGGGGTGTCGTCGCCGTCCGGGGCCGGCACCTCGCGGGCGTAGCGGTACAGGCGCAGCAGCAGGCGCACCTGGTGCCAGGGGGCGTCCTGGGCGTGCGGGGCGGGGTCCGGGGAGAGGCCGTGGACGAGGGCCTCGGCGTTGTAGGGGTGGCCCGCGGTGACCAGGGGCAGGGCGGCGACGGCGTCCGTGAGGCGTTCGCGGGCCGCGTCGGTCAGCGGACGCAGTTCCGTGCCGAGGGCGGCCGGGGTGAGCGGGACGTCGCTGGCGAGCACGGCGAGCTTGTCCGCGACGGCGTGGAAGCGGGAGGAGCCGAGCGCCTGGAGGGCGGTGGAGTGGGCCCGGGTCCGGGCCAGCGTCAACTGCCGTTCGAGCAGGGCGCCGGCCTTCGCCGCGCCCACGGTGAGGTTGCCGCGTCCCCCCGCCGCCGGCGGCGGCACGGCCGGGCCGGCGGAGCCCGGTGCCGTGGCCGCCGCCGGCTGGACGGGCAGGGGCGTCGCGCCCGACAGCCGGTGCAGCGCCAGCAGGAGCCGGTCCAGCCGTGCCTCGCACGCGTGTTCCAGCGCCAGGGTGCCGGACAGCCAGGCCAGTTCGGGCCGGATCTCCTCCGACCAGGCGTTGTCCAGCAGCGGACGGTAGGTGTGCAGGCTGCCGCTGATGCGGCGGGCTGACCGGCGCAGGGCCAGGGCCGCGTCGGCGGACCCCCCCGCGCCCCCCGCCGTGCCACCGGTCTCCCGGTGCAGGCGCAGGGCGCGGAGGAACTCCGTGGCCTGGGACCGGAGGTAACGCGCGAGGGCGTCACCCTTCACCGGCTCGGCCGTGGGGTCCGTCGGGTCAAGGTGTTGCTGTGCCACGCCGGCGCCTCCGGGCGTCTATGAGCATCTCCTGGACGTTGCGCAGGGGCTGTCCGTCCGCGTCGGTCGCATGCCGGGTCCACTCGCCGTCCGGGCCCAGGTGCCAGGACGAGGTGGAGTCGGACATACCGGTCTCCAGCAACCGGTTGAGGGACGCGCGGTGGGCCGGGTCGGTGACCCGGACCAGGGCCTCGATGCGGCGGTCGAGGTTGCGGTGCATCATGTCGGCGCTGCCGATCCACACCTCGGGCTCGCCGCCGTTGCCGAAGCCGAACACCCGGGAGTGCTCGAGGAATCGGCCGAGGATGGAGCGGACCCGTATGTTCTCCGACAGGCCGGTGACGCCCGGCCGCACCGCGCAGATGCCCCGCACCCAGATGTCGACCGGCACGCCCGCCTGGGACGCGCGGTAGCACGCGTCGATGATCGCTTCGTCCACCATCGAGTTGACCTTGATGCGGACATGGGCGGGCCGTCCGGCACGGTGGTGCTGGACTTCCTTGTTGATGCGCGCGACCAGCCCGTCCCGCAGGGACTTGGGGGCGACCAGCAGGCGGCGGTAGGTCTCCCGGCGGGAGTAGCCGGAGAGACGGTTGAACAGGTCGGACAGGTCGGCGCCGACCTGCGGGT
Source organism: Streptomyces sp. NPDC001443 (assembly GCF_053597355.1). Lineage (NCBI taxonomy): Bacteria > Bacillati > Actinomycetota > Actinomycetes > Kitasatosporales > Streptomycetaceae > Streptomyces > Streptomyces sp. NPDC001443. The sequence continues at coordinate 217,223 of NZ_JBSFIA010000007.1, read as the reverse complement.
CGGCCGTCAGCAGGCCCAGGTCCTCGTAGAGGCGGGCCGTCTTCGGGTGGTAGTTGCCGGTGCCCACGTGGCTGTAGCGGCGGAGCGTCTCGCCCTCCTGACGGACCACCAGGGACAGCTTGCAGTGGGTCTTCAGGCCGACGAGGCCGTACACGACGTGGCAGCCGGCCTCCTCCAGCTTGCGTGCCCACTTGATGTTGGCGTGCTCGTCGAAGCGGGCCTTGATCTCGACCAGGACCAGGACCTGCTTGCCGGACTCGGCGGCGTCGATGAGCGCGTCGACGATCGGCGAGTCGCCGGAGGTCCGGTACAGGGTCTGCTTGATGGCGAGGACGTCCGGGTCGGCCGCCGCCTGTTCCAGGAACGCCTGGACGGAGGTGGAGAAGGAGTCGTAGGGGTGGTGCAGGAGCACGTCCCGGCTGCGCAGGGCCGCGAAGATGTCGGGGGCCGAGGCGGACTCGACCTCCGCCAGGTCGCGGTGGGTGCCGGCGATGAACTTGGGGTACTTCAGCTCCGGCCGGTCGAGGCCGTGGATGCGGAAGAGGCCGGTGAGGTCCAGGGGACCCGGCAGCGGGTACACCTCCGCCTCGCTGATCTTCAGCTCGCGCACCAGCAGGTCGAGCACGTCGCGGTCGATGGACTCCTCGACCTCCAGGCGCACCGGCGGCCCGAAGCGGCGCCGCATGAGCTCCTTCTCCAGGGCCTGGAGGAGGTTCTCGGTGTCGTCCTCCTCGACCTCCAGGTCCTCGTTGCGGGTGAGCCGGAAGGCGTGGCTCTCCAGCACCTCCATGCCCGGGAACAGCTCCTCCAGGTGGGCGGCGATGACGTCCTCGATGGGGACGTACCGGCCGGGGGAGCTCTCCAGGAAGCGGGACAGCAGCGGCGGCACCTTGACGCGGGCGAAGTGCTTGTGCCCGCTGACCGGGTTGCGTACGACGACGGCCAGGTTCAGCGACAGGCCGGAGATGTACGGGAAGGGGTGCGCCGGGTCGACCGCGAGGGGGGTCAGCACCGGGAAGATCTGGTGGCGGAAGAGCGTGAAGAGGCGCGCCTGCTCCTTCTCCGTCAGCTCGTTCCAGCGGACCAGGTGGATGCCCTCCTCCGCGAGCGCGGGGGCGACGTCCTCGTGGTAGCAGGCGGCGTGCCGGGCCATGAGCTCGCGGGAGCGGGCCCAGATCATCTCCAGCACCTCGCGGGGCTGGAGGCCGGAGGCGGAGCGGGTGGCGACCCCGGTGGCGATCCGGCGCTTCAGACCGGCCACCCGGACCATGAAGAACTCGTCCAGGTTGCTGGCGAAGATCGCCAGGAAGTTGGCGCGTTCGAGCAGGGGCGTGTCGGGGTCCTCGGCGAGTTCGAGGACCCGCTCGTTGAAGGCCAGCCAGCTGCGCTCCCGGTCGAGGAATCGGCCCTGCGGCAGCTGGGGCCCCTCGTACGGCGACTCCTCGTAGGCGTCGAGGTCGGCGTCGATGTCGGGTTCCAGGTCGGAGACCGCGGCCGACACGGTGTGCGGACGGTGCGCGGCTATGGAGCCCACGGAGGGCTGGGGGTGCTGGACCTGTGCCTGGGGGGCGTTTGGCTGGCTCATGGACCCATTCTTTCGCGCCAGCAGGTATACGGGCGCGTCGAGGCGTCCGAGCGGGAGCGCGGCGGCATCACCCTCGGGGGGCGGCGAAGCCTCGGGCGCGGCTGGGTTCATTGGCCGAGCGTCGCAAGTCAGTCTGAACCGACGGTTACGGGGACATGGCGTGCGGGATATCGCGGTGCGGCTCCCGGGCGTCCATCGCGGGGTGCGCGCGCTCGCTCCGCCGGGAGGCGTCGGCTTCGTACGCTGCTTCCCCCTCCCGGGGACAGGTACGGAGTCGCCGGACGGCCGGTTCGGTGCCCGTCCGGTGTCGGTCACCGGTGCTGAACCGGTGTTCGGCCATCCGATTCACCGCTATTTCACTGGTTGAGCAGTGAATGGGTTCCGGGATGATCGGAAAAGTCTGACCGAAGTCGGGGCCGGGGCGTGAACCGATCGGCGGGGCTCGTCCGATGAGGAGATGTGAGCGAGACGAGAAGCGACGGGGAGTTGCTGCGCGCCGTCGCGGCGGACGCCGACCGGCGCGCCTTCGAGGAGCTGTACCGGCGCTTCGCGCCCTGGCTGAGCGCCCGGCTGCGCAGCCGGTGCGCCGACGCCGGGATCGTCGACGACGTCGTGCAGGAGACGTTCCTCGCGGTGTGGCGGGGGACCGCCCGCTACCGCGAGGACGGCGACGTGGCCGGCTGGCTGTGGCGCATCGGGTCACGGCGGCTGGTCGACGTGCTGCGCGGCGACGGCGCACGGGGACGGCTGCGGCAGGCGCTGGCGCGGCTGCGGCACCGGGACGAGGCCTCGGCGGAGGAACGCGTGCTCGCGGGGGTGGAGCACGGGAACCTCGCCGGGGCCCTGCTGCGGCTCTCGCCCGAGCTGCGGGCCGTCCTGCAGGCGACGGTCGTCGACGGGCTCACCACCCGGGAGGCGGCCGTACTGCTCGGCATACCGCCCGGCACGGTCAAGACGCGGGCCCTGCGCGCCCGTAAGCAACTGCGGGAGGCACTGGCATGAGTACCACCTGGCATGTGCCCGAGGACGATCTCCGGGCCTACACGCGGGGCGAGTTGGCGGCACCGCGGCTGTGGTCCGCCGACACCCATCTGGCGGCCTGCGCCGACTGCCGCGCCCTGCTCGCGCGGCTCGCCGACCCGGTCGCGCTGGACGCCGGCTGGGAACGGCTCGACGCCGAACTCGACGCGCCGCGGCGCGGGTTCGTCGAGTCGCTGATGGTACGGGTCGGCGTGGCCGACCACACGGCCCGGCTGCTCACCGCCACGCCCGTGCTGCGCCGCTCCTGGCTCGCGGCGGTCGCCGCGGTCCTGCTCATGACGGTGCAGGCCACCGCCACCGTCTCGCCCGGACGGTCGCCCACGCTGTTCCTCGCCCTGGCACCGCTGCTGCCGCTCGCCGGCGTGGCGCTGTCGTACGGGCCCGCCCTCGACCCGACGTACGAGATGGGCGTCGTCTCCCCGCTGCACGGCTTCCGGCTGCTGTTGATCCGCACGGTCGCCGTGCTCACGGTCGGCCTCGGCCTGAACGGGCTCGCGACCCTCGCGCTCCCCGGCTACGGGCTGCGCGCGCTGGCCTGGCTGCTGCCCGCGCTCGCGCTGACCTCGACCGGGCTGGCGCTGACACCCCGCCTGGGCCCGGTCGTCGCGCCCGTCCTGGTCGGCGGCGGCTGGATCGGTCTGCTCCTCGCGGCGGACGCGTCCGGCGACGGGACGCTCGCGCCGTTCACCGCGGCCGGGCAGGGCGTGGCGGGCGCGGTCGCGGCACTCGGTGCCGGGCTGCTCTACCTCGCCCGCGACCGGTTCGACGCCTCGACCGTGCCGTTCACCGACTTCCGGCAGGGGGGTGGCGGGTGACCGCGTACGGCCGCTCCCTCGCTCCCTTCACCGGCGCCGTCGACGCGACCGGCGCCACCCACGCCACTCACAGGAGTGCCCCATGACCGTCACCGTCTCCGCCTCCGGGCTGACCCTCCGTTACGGCGGCACCGCCGCGCTCGACGAGGTGACCCTGCGGCTGACCGAAGGAGTGACCGGGCTGCTCGGGCCGAACGGGGCGGGCAAGACCAGCCTGCTGCGGGTCCTCGCCACCGCCGTGCCCCCCGACGGGGGCGCCTTCAGCGTCCTCGGACACGACCCGGGCACCACGGCCGGACGGCAGAACGTCCGCCGCGCCCTGGGCTACCTCCCGCAGAACCCGGGATTCCACCCGGACTTCACCGCCTTCGAGTTCGTCGACTACGTGGCGATCCTCAAGGAGATGACGGACCGCGGCGCCCGGCACCGCGAGGTGCGGCGGATCCTCGACGCCGTCGGCCTGTCCGAGGTGCGCGGCCGGCGCATCAAGCGGCTGTCCGGCGGGATGCGGCAGCGGGTCGCGCTCGCCGCCGCCCTCGTCGGCGACCCCGGTTTCCTCGTCCTCGACGAGCCGACCGTCGGCCTGGACCCCGAACAGCGCATGCGGTTCCGGGAGCTGATCGCTCGGGCGGGCGAGGGACGCACGGTGCTGCTCTCCACCCACCAGACCGAGGACGTGGCGATGCTGTGCCACCGGGTGATCGTCATGGCCCGGGGCCGCCTCCGCTTCGAGGGCACCCCGGCGGAGCTCACCGCACGGGCCGCGGGCCGGGTGTGGAGCAGCGCCGAGCGGGACCCGGCGGCGCTGGCGGGCTGGCGCACCGGACTCGGCACCTTCCGCAACGTCGGCGACCCGCCCGAGGGCGCCGACCTCCTCGAACCGACCCTGGAGGACGGCTACCTGCTCGCCCTCGACGGCGTGTCGGCGGAGGCGGCCGCATGAGCGCCACCGAGGTCGTGGAGAGGGCCGCCACGGCCGACGGGCCCGCAGCCCCGGTTCCCCGGCGGGCCGCGGCCGTGCTCGCCCTCGCCCGCTTCGAGGCACGCGAACTCAGCCGGTTCGTGCCGGTGTTCTCCTTCCTGCTCCTCTATGTCGGCTACACCGCGTGGCAGTTGTACTCGGGCGGCGACGGCATGGGCGCCTACCCGGTCCTCCAGGACGTCGACCGGGGCACCCAGAGCGGGCCGGAGCTGTTCGCCGTCGCCCTGCTGATCTGCGTCAACCGGGCCGCGGTGCGCTCGCGCCGCAACGGCACCGACCGGCACGACGGCATCCTGCCCATGGAGCCCTGGCGGCGTACGGTCGCGCACGTCCTGTCCGTGGTGCCGTACGCGGCGTTCACCGCGCTCGTCGTGACCGCCGAGTTCACCTGGGCCGCGCTGAAGCCCGGCGCGAGCGGCCACGGCTCGTTCTTCGAACTGGCCGTCGGCCCGCTCTGCGTCCTCCTGGCGGGTGTCGCCGGCGTGCTGCTGGCCCGGCTGATCCCGTCCTTCTTCGCCGCCCCGCTCGTGGTGATCGGCGGCTACGTCCTGCTCGTCCTCGCCGCCGTGAACCTCGACGGCTCGCACGGGGCGCGCTGGCTGCTGCCCACCGTCACCGAGACCGGCGCCGGGCCCCTGCCGTCCGACCTGCTCGGCCGCCCGGCCGCCTGGCACGCGCTGTACCTGACGGGGCTGATCGTCCTCGTGGCCTGCGGCGCGGTGCTGCTGAGCGGCGCCCGCACCCGTACGGCCCTGGCGGTGACCGCCCTCGCCCTGGCCGTCACCGTCACGGGGGCAGCCGGACAGGCCCCGGGCGAGCCGGCCGCCCTGAAGGCCGCCCGCGCCGAGGCGTCCGTCCACCCGGAACGGGTCCAGTCGTGCAGCGTCCACGGCGCCTCGACGTACTGCGCCTTCCCCGAATGGACCGGCCGCACCGCCGACTGGGCCGCCACGGCCGACCGGGTGCGCCGCCTCGCGGGCGGTGCCGCGGGCGGCACGCGGCTGACCGTACGGCAGAGGGTGGAAGCCCGTTACGGCCTGGAGGGCGACGCCGCGATCGCCCCGCTCACCCGGCCCGGCCAGGTCAGTGTCGGCACCGAGTGGGGCGGCGACCGGAACGCCCAGTTCGCGGTGGGGGTCGCCGCCGTCCTGGTGGCGGGCGACGAGCGGGCCGGCGGCGAGGTGTGCGACGCCCGGGTGGTGACGATCATGTGGCTCGCGCTGGGCGCCGAGCCCGACCCGCTGGCCGGGCTGCGCGCCGCCCGCCTCGACGACAGCCTCGAGGGCCCCGCGATCGCGCTGACGCCCGTCGACTCCGTCGCCATGACCGCCGGGCAGACCGACGTCGTGCGGCAACTGCTGCGGCAGCCGCGCTACGGCGTCATCGCCAAGGTGAAGGCCCACTGGACGGAGCTGACCACCCCGGGGACACCGCTCGCGCGGGTGGCGGAGCTGCTGGGCGTGCACGCGCCCACGACGGGGAAGGACGACGGTGACACCTGTGACCGGTGAACGACGGCCGAAGCCGTACGCCGTGGTCCGCGCCGGACGACCGAGGCCGTACGCCGTGGTCCGCGCCCTGCTCCGCCCGCTCTGGCGCACCCTGCCCCGGCCCGCCCTCGCGGCGGCCGGTGGTCTCGCACTGCTGCTCGCCGGGCTGCCCCGGTTGCAGTCCGGCGCCCCCGACCCCTGGCTGTGCCTGAACCTGCTGCGGGCCGCCGCGCTCTGCCTCGCCCTGGGCCTGGCGTTCCTGCTCGACGACCCGGCCCGGCACACCACCGCGCCGGTGCCGGTGCGCCGGCCGCTGCGCGGCGCCCTGCGCCTGGCGCTGGCCGTGCCGGTCACCGCGCTGTGCTGGACGGCCGCGCTGCTGCTCGTACCGGCGCAGGCGCGGCCCCCGGTGGGCGCGGTCACCCTGGAGGCGGCCGCGACCGCCGCGCTCGCGCTGGCCGGAGCCTCGGCCGCCGTCCGCTTCACCGACGGGACCCGGCCGGGCACCGCCGTCGCGGCCGGTCTGACGGCCGTCGCGGTGACCGTCCCGACGCTGCTGCTGCCGCAGCGGTGGGCGCTGCTGGTGGCGGCGGGCGACCGGCACTGGGCGGACGCGCACGGGCGGTGGGCGGCGCTGCTGGTGGTGGCCGTCGCGGTGGTGGCGCTCTGCGCGCCGGAGCCACTGCGCCGCGGGTCCGTCCTGCGTCCCCGGCCGGGGCAGACGGCCCCGACCACCGCCTGAGGTCACGTCACCCGGTCGTCGGCCGGCGCGCGTCCTGCGGACGGGCCCCGGTGGTGACGGCCGCTCAGGTCTCCGTGCGGTACATCAGGTCCGTCTCGTACGTGACGAATCCGAGCCGCTCGTAGACGGACACCGCCGCCTTGTTGTCGGCGTCGACATAGAGCATCGCCGTCGGGAGCGCCTGCGCGGCGAGATGGCGCAGGCCGATCGTGGTGAGGGCCTTGCCGAGGCCACCGCCCTGCGCGCCGGGGGCGACACCGAGGACGTAGACCTCGCCGATGCCCTCCTCGGCGTGCACCTTGGTCCAGTGGAAGCCGATCAGCCGGTCCTCACGGAAGGCGAGGAAGAAGCCCGCGGGGTCGAACCACGCCTCGGCCTTGCGGTCGTCGAGGTCGCGCTGGGTGAGGGAGCCCTGTTCGGGGTGGTGGGCGAACGCGGCGGCGTTCGTGGCGAGCCAGGCCGCGTCGTCGGCGCCCGGCTCGAAGGCGCGCACGTCCACGCCCTCGGGCAGCACCGGGTCGGGCAGGTCGAGTCCGGCCAACGGCCGCCGCATCTGGCGCAGTTCGCGGAACAGGGTGAGGCCGAGGACCTGGGCCAGATGCCGGGCCGCGGAGTGGCCGCCGTGCGCCCACACCCGCAGCCGCTTGCCGGAGGCGGCGAGCAGCGCGGAGCCCAGCGCCCGCCCGTGTCCGTGCCCGCGGTGCGCGGGGTGCACGACCATCTCGGCGGCCGGCGCCTCCACCGGGTCGGTGTCCTCCAGCTGCGCGTAGCCGAGGAGTTCGCCTCCCGTGGTCAGCAACAGGTGGGAGACCCCTTCGCGGGCTCCGCCGCGCAGTTGCAGCCGGCCCTGCTCGGACACCGCCTGCTGGCCGTCGCTGTGGGCGGCCTCCGCGAGCAGTGCGAGCACGGCCTCGGTCTGTTCCGCGGAGAGCGCGGAGAGGGTCTCGATGGAACGGGCGCCGGGGAGCCGTGCGATGTCGTCGCTGGTCATGCGTACGAGGGTAAGGGGATCGTCCCGCAAAGTGGTGGCAAGAAGGGGGCAAGACGGTGGCAAAGGGAAACCTGGACGTAACCATGAAACCCCTGTTGTGCTACGCGCGTTGACCTTAGGCTGCGCCGGACGGGCACACCTTCAGCAGACCCACGGGGCCACACCGGTCCGGTGGACGCCATCAGCCTCAGGGGGGCGCATGCCAGCCACATCACCGTCGAATCCCGGCCGCAGACGTCGTACGTACCGGGTTCTCGCGGCCGCCGCGGGTCTCGCCACGGCCGGCGCGATGGCCGCCGCGCTGCCGGCGGACGCGCACGACAACGGCGGGCACGGTCATCCGCGGCCGGCCCGCTACCAGGACGTCCAGCTGCTGTCCTTCAACGACCTGCACGGCAACCTCGAACCGCCGTCGGGTTCCTCCGGCCGGGTCACCGAACTCCAGGCCGACGGCACGACGAAGACCATCGACGCGGGCGGCGTGGAGTACCTCGCGACGCATCTGCGCGAGGCCCGCAAGGGCCACTCCTACTCGATCACCGCGGCCGGCGGCGACATGGTCGGCGCGTCCCCGCTGATCTCGGGCCTGTTCCACGACGAGCCCACCATCGAGGCGCTGAACAAACTCGACCTGGACGTCACCTCCGTCGGCAACCACGAGTTCGACGAGGGGGCCAAGGAGCTGGCCCGGCTCCAGAACGGCGGCTGTCACCCGACGGCCGGCTGCTACACGGACAAGAAGTTCAAGGGCGCCGACTTCCCCTACCTCGCGGCGAACGTCCTCGACGAGAAGACCGGCAAGCCGATCCTCAAGCCGTACACGGTGTGGAAGAAGAACGGCGTCAAGATCGGCTTCATCGGCGTGACCCTGGAGGGCACCCCGAACATCGTCTCCGCCGAAGGGGTGAAGGGCCTCAAGTTCCAGGACGAGGTCGAGACGATCAACAAGTACGCCAAGGTGCTGGACAAGCAGGGCGTGAAGTCGATCGTCGCGCTGATCCACGAGGGCGGACTGCCGGCCTCGGGCTCGTACAACTACAACTGCGACTCGCCGGGCGCGGGCGACGGCATCTCCGGCCCGATCGTCGACATCGCCAAGAACATCACGCCGAAGGTCGACGCGCTGGTCACCGGCCACACCCACGCGGCCTACGTGTGCACGATCCCCGACCCGTCGGGCAAGCCGCGCATGGTCACCTCGGCCGCGTCCTTCGGCCGCCTCTACACGGACACCACGCTCACGTACGACCGCTTCACCGGCGACATCGCCCGTACGTCCGTGAAGTCCGCGAACCACGTGGTCACCCGTGACGTCGCCAAGGCGGCCGACATGACCGCGCTGATCGGCAAGTGGAACACCCTGGCCGCCCCGATCGGCAACCGGGCGATCGGCTACATCTCCGCCGACGTCAACAGCACCGGCACCGAGTCCCCGATGGGCGACCTGATCGCGGACGCGCAGCTGGCGTACGGCAAGGAGCTGGACCCGAAGACGGCCCTGGCGCTGATGAACCCGGGCGGGGTCCGCGCCGGTCTCACCTACGCGGCCAAGGCCGGCGAGGGTGACGGCGTGGTGACGTACGCCGAGGGCTTCACGGTGCAGCCGTTCGCCAACACCGTCAACCTCCAGGACTTCACCGGCGCCCAGCTCATCCAGGTGCTGAAGGAGCAGGTCAGCGGCTCGAACGCGGCCGCGCCGAAGATCCTCCAGCCCTCGGCGAACCTGACGTACACGCTGGACCTGACGAAGTCCGGCGCCGACCGCGTCGTCACCGACTCCATCCGGCTGAACGGCGCCGCCATCGACCCGGCGGCCACCTACCGCGTCGCGACGAACAGCTTCCTCGCGGGCGGCGGCGACGGCTTCACCACGCTGGGCCTGGGCACGAACGACGTCGTCGGCGTCGACGACCTGGAGGCGCTGGTGCGGTACCTGACGGCCAACTCCTCGGCGACGGCCCCGCTGGCGCCGCCGGCCACCAACCGGATCACGATCGTCCAGTAGGTTCGGCTGTTCTGTCTGTTCCGGCTGTTCCCCGAGGGGCCCGGGACGTACGCGCGGCGTACGTCCCGAGCCCCTCGTCCTGCGTCTCGCGGCTACGTCTCGCGCATGTACGCGGGCACCAGGGACCTCCAGCGTCGGCGCTGCACCGCGGCCACGACGGCGAACGCGGCCGCGGGAACGCAGACGAACAGCAGGAACGGATGCACCGGAGCCCCGATCACCACCCGCACGATCATCACCGGGAACATGGCCGCCAGGGTGATGACCGCACCGGTGACCGAGTGCTCCCAAGCTTTGCGCTGCCCGGTCCGCAGCCGTATCCGCTCCTCGGTCTCCGGCCGCCGCTCCCAGGCCGTCCCGCGGTGCCGGACGGCGGTCTCGCGCAGCTCTTCCAGCTCGGCGGCGAAGTCCGCCACCTGCCAGTCGTCCACGTGCCGGAGCAGCGTGCGCCGGCCGTCGTGGCGGTAGAGGTAGGCGTACAACAGGGGCCCGTCCGTGCGGCGGTTGCGGAACGGCTCCGCGCGGATGTCGTAGATGTCCTGCCAGGGCACAAGCCGCTCCCGAAGGGCGCTGCGCACGGTGATCCCGTCGGCCCCCACCCGGGTGCGCCCCCGGATCTGCTCCAGCCAGGCCCAGCCCACGATCGCCAGCATCAGGGCCACGAACCCGGCCTGGGCCCAGAGCGGCATGAAGTCCTCGCTCCGGCTCATATGAAGCACGGCATTCATGAAGATGACGACCAGGAAGATCAACCGCGACCGGGACACGGGCCATCGGCGGCGACCGTACTCCCGCTCGAAGCCGCTTCCCCCGGTGTGCGCATCGACGCTCACGAAGCCTCCCCTTCCAGGCAGGACATCGTAGGACGGGACCGGTCGGATGCGCCGAGTGGGGGACCTCGGAGAATTCCTCGAAGGCCGGTTGCGGCTAAGGGAGTTCGGGCGGGGGTGTTCGCGAGCCCGGCAGACGGAGCGTCGCCACGGTTCCGCCGCCCGCCGCGCGGGTCAGACTCACCTCGCCGCCCGCCTGCCGCACGGTGCGCGCGACGATCGAGAGACCCAGGCCCGAGCCGGGCAGCGCGCGGGCGCTCGGGGAGCGCCAGAAGCGGTCGAAGACGTGCGGGAGTTCCTCGGCGGGGATGCCGGGGCCGTGGTCGCGGACCGTCAGGACGCCCTCGCTGAGCCGCACCTCGATCGTGCCGCCCTCGGGGCTGAACTTCACGGCGTTGTCGAGGACGTTGACCACCGCCCGCTCCAGCGCGGTCGGCTCCGCCCGTACGTACCAGGGGTCGACGAAGGACGTGATCGTCAGCTCCGGGCCGCGCAGGCGGGCGCGGCGCAGGGCCGCTTCGACGGTGTCCTCCAGCGCGACCACCTGGACGCGTTCGCCCTGCTGGCCCTCCGATCGCGACAGCTCCTGGAGGTCGCCGATCAGCGACGCCAGTTCCGTCATCTGCGCCTTCACCGAGGCCAGCAGCGCCTTGCGGTCCGCCTCCGGCAGGGGGCGGCCGGTCTCCTCGCTGCGGGTGAGGAGCTCGATGTTGGTGCGCAGGGAGGTGAGGGGGGTGCGCAGCTCGTGCCCGGCGTCCGCGATGAGCTGCTGCTGGAGCTCGCGGGAGCTGGCCAGGGAGGAGGTCATCGAGTTGAAGGAGCGGGAGAGCCGGGCGATCTCGTCCTCGCTGTCGTCCTCGACCGGGATGCGGACGCTGAGGTCCTCGGTGCGGGCGACGTGCTCGACCGTCTCGGTGAGCCTGTCGACCGGGCGCAGACCCGCACGGGCGACGGCGAGACCGGCGGCCCCGGCGCCGATCACTCCGATGCCGGAGACCAGGAGGAGGATGAGGGCGAGGTCGTTGAGGGTGGACTCGGTGCTCTTCAGGGGAACCGCGATGAGCAGCGCGGTGTCGGGGTACAGCTGGGGCGGGCTGGCGATGCCCTGGGTGACGAGCAGCGGCATGGTGAGTACGCGCACGGCGTTGCCGTCGGTGTCGGTGCCGTTGCGGATGATCCCGTCGGGGACGACCCCCCTGCTGTGTCTCGCGCTCTTGATCACGTTCGTGTCGGCGCGGGTGACCTTGACGGTGCCCGCGGAGTTCGACGAGACACAGGGCGTGCCGTCCGCCTTGACCAGCTGGATGTAGTTGCTCTGGGTCCGCAGGCCGTTGAGGCCGTTCTGGTCGTTGGAGCCGTTCTGGTCGTTCGAACCGGTCTGGTCGTTCGAACCGGTCTGGTCGGTGTCGTCGCTCTGCGGACAGGCCGCGAGGAGGTCCACGACCTGGTTGTACCGCTGCGGCTGCGACATCTTCCTGAGGTCGTCATTAACCTGTTCGTACAGTTTCCTCTGCACGATGAACCAGCAGGTCACCGAGACCGCCGCCACCGCGAACGCCACCGCCGCGGCGACCAGCATCGACAGCCGTGCCCGGATCGGCAGGGTCCGGAACCGGCGTACCAGCCTGCTCACTCCGCGCCGCCCTGGCGCAGCACGTACCCGACCCCGCGCACCGTGTGCACGAGGCGCGGCTCGCCGCCCGCCTCGGTCTTGCGGCGCAGGTACATGACGTAGACGTCGAGGGAGTTGGAGGAGGGCTCGAAGTCGAAGCCCCAGACCGCCTTGAGGATCTGCTCACGGGTCAGGACCTGGCGCGGGTGCGCCATGAACATCTCCAGCAGGGTGAACTCCGTGCGGGTCAGCTCCACGGGGCGTCCCGCCCGGGTCACCTCGCGGGTGGCGAGGTCCATCCGCAGGTCGGCGAAGGTGAGCGCCTCGTCCGCCTGGTCCGGGTCGGCGGTCGCGGACGCGTACGAGCTGCGCCGCAGCAGCGCACGGACCCGGGCGAACAGCTCGTCCAGTTCGAACGGCTTGACCAGGTAGTCGTCGGCGCCCGCGTCGAGCCCGGTGACCCGGTCACCGACCGTGTCACGGGCCGTCAGCATCAGGATGGGCGTGGTGTCGCCGGCGCCGCGGATGCGACGGGCCGCGGTCAGACCGTCCATCCGGGGCATCTGGACGTCGAGGACGACCAGGTCGGGCCGGTACGCGGCCGCCTTCTCCAGGGCGTCCGCACCGTCCACGGCGACTTCTGTGGCGTACCCCTCGAAGGCGAGACTGCGCTGGAGTGCTTCGCGCACCGCCGGCTCGTCGTCGACGATCAGGATGCGCTGGGTGTCACGGTCGCCTTCGGCGGAGCTCATGGGCGGGGTTCCTCGGAGGGTGCGGTGGGACGTCTGCGGGCTGATCGGGCTGATCGGGCCGATGGGTGCGATCGGTCTTATTCGGCGGTACCGCGTTCAGCCTCGCATGTTTCCCGGCCGGGGCGTCAAGGAAGCGGGCGGCGGGCCCGACCGGCCGCGCTCAGCCGCGGACCGCGGTCAGCCGCTTCAGCGGCACCTTGCGGCGGTGCGGACGGGCCGCGGAGGTACGCAGGCCCATCAGCTCGGGGGCCACCTCGGGCGCCCGCGGCGTCGGCGCCGCCGGGGCGTTCAGCTCGTACGCCACTTCGAGGGCCAGGGCGAAACCGGCCGCGTCGATGCCGGCCGCCGGGTGGGAAACCTGCTTGATCATGACGTACTCCTTCGCGTGTGCGGCGGGCCGGATCAGCTGTCGGAGCCGCCCGCCCGCAGGTCGGCCAGGTCGGCCTTGACCGTGTTGATCGGGATGGCGAAGCCGAGACCGACGCTGCCGGCGCTGGACGAGGACGTGGAGTCCGCGGCCGAGTACATGGCGGAGTTGATGCCGATGATGTTGCCGTTCATGTCGATCAGCGCGCCGCCGGAGTTGCCGGGGTTGAGCGAGGCGTCCGTCTGGAGCGCCTTGTAGGTCGTCGTCGAGGTGCCGGTGTCGCCGTTGAACTGGCGGCCGCCGAACTCGAACGGCCACTGGCCGTTGCCGCCGCCCTGCCCCTGCTGGCTCTGGCTCTCGTCGGTGGAGACGGTCACGTCCCGGTTCAGGGCCGAGACGATGCCGCTGGTGACGGTGCCCGTCAGGCCCTCGGGGGAGCCGATCGCCACGACCTCGTCGCCGACCTGGACCCCGTCGGAGTTGCCGAGGGTCGCCACCGTCAGGCCGGAGGCGTTCTCCAGCTTGATCAGGGCGAGGTCCTTCTTGCTGTCGGTACCGACGACCCGGGCGGTGTACTCCTTGCCGTCGCTCGTCGCCACCTTGATCGACGAGGCGCCGGAGATGACGTGGTTGTTGGTGACGATCTCGCCGTCGCTGGTGACGATCACCCCGGAGCCGGTCGAGGAGCCGTTGCTGAGCGTGGCCTTGACCTCGACGATGCTCGGGCTGACCGCCGCGGCGACCCCGGAGACCGTGCCCTTCTTGGCGGAGGGCACCACGTTGGTGCTGGTGGAGCTGGAGGCGACCGAGTCCTTGCCGGTGAGCTCCTGGATGCCGTAGGCCGTGCCGCCGCCCACGGCGGCGGCGATGATCGCCACGGCGGCGAGCAGGGCGACCGTGCCGCGGTTCCGCTGCTTCTTCGGCGCGGGCCCGGCGGGTACGGCGGCCAGGAGAGCGGTGTCGCCTCCGTGACCGGCGCCGGAACCGGAGCCGTCCGCCGCGGAACCGGCGAAACCTGAGAAACCGGCGAAATCGACCGGTGCGCCGGGCGCGGTCGCCGAGGAGGCCTGGGCCGGCCACACCGTGGTGCCGGGCTCCACCGTCACCGGCTCGGTCGACGGCTGTGCGGGCCGGTAGGCCGGCGGGGGCGGCCACTCCGGGTCCACGGGAGAGGAGGCGTGCTGCTGCTGGGGGTACGCCGGCTGCTGCTGGTCGCCCTGGTAGGGGTTCTCGTACTCGCCGCTGCGGCGGAAGCTCTCGGTCATGAGGAGAGCTTCCCGCTCCACGATGAGAGCTTCCTGAGTGCTGACTGAGAAGGCGGGTAGAACCTCGTATGCCCGATATAAAGCGGGTTCCCGCGGCCGGGCGAGACCTCTCAGGACGGTCTCGGAAACGCCCGGGACCGGGAGCGGCGGACGTGCCGAAGCTCACTCGCAGCCGCAGGACCTGCGGGCTACCAGCTTCGAGGGGAACACCTTCAGCCGCTCCCGTCGCGACCCCGCGACCCGCAGCCCGTCGTCCAGCACCAGGTCCACCGCCGCCCGGGCCATCGCCGAACGGTCCGAGGCGATCGTGGTCAGTGGCGGATCCGCCAGCGCCGCTTCCTTGATGTCGTCGAAGCCGGCCACCGCCAGCTCTCCCGGCACGTCCAGACGCAACTCCCGCGCCGCCCGCAGCAGGCCGATCGCCTGGTCGTCGGTGGAGCAGAAGACGGCCGGGGGCCGCCGGGGACCGGACAGGATGTCGAGAGCGACCTTGTAGGCGTCGTAGCGGTTGTACGGCGCCTCGAAGAGGCGGCCCTCCGTCGATATCCCGGCCTCGTCCATGGCGCGCCGCCAGCCCTCGACGTGGTCGGAGACGGGGTCGCCGACCGCGGGGGTCTCCGCGGTGCCGCCCAGACAGGCCACGTACTCGTAGCCGTGCTCCAGCAGATGGCGTACGACGTGCTGGGCACCGCCCAGGTCGTCCAGGACGACGGCGACGTCGTCTATGGCCTCGGGCCGCTCGTGCAGCAGGACCACCCGGGCGTCCCAGGCCTCGATCTCGGCGGCGGCCAGGTCGTTGAGCGCGTGGCTGACGAGGATCAGGCCGGAGACGCGCATCCCGAGGAAGGCCCGCAGGTAGTGGACCTCGCGCTCACCGATGTAGTCGGAGTTGCCGACGAGCACCATTTTCCCGCGCTCGGAGGCGGCCTGCTCGACCGCGTGCGCCATCTCCGCGAAGAACGGCTGGCGCGCGTCCGGCACGATCAGGCCTATGAGGTCGGTGCGCCGGGACGCCATCGCCTGGGCCACCCGGTCGGGCCGGTAGCCCAGTTCCTTGATGGCGGCGAGGACACGCTCGCGCGTGGCCGGGGCGACCGGCCGGGGTCCGTTGTTGATGACGTAACTGACCACAGCGGTGGAAGTCCCCGCCAGTCGCGCCACATCATCCCGAGTCACCTTGGCCACGCGCGGAGTCTACGCGGATGGATCCCTGCTGGGCAGGGCGTATCAGAGCTTGGATGTGCGCGTGCAATGCCCTGGACGCCCCGCCCGAGCGCCTCCTACGCCTCTGCCCCGACCTCGGTGCTGTCCAGGGCGGCCGTCTCGTCCGCATCCTCCGGCTTTGACTTGGCGGCCTTGGCCTTCGCCTCGTCCGAGGAGCGGTCGGCCTTCTCGGGAGTAACGAATCGATAACCGACGTTCCGGACGGTCCCGATCAGCGACTCGTGCTCGGGGCCGAGCTTGGCGCGCAGCCGCCGTACGTGCACGTCGACGGTCCGGGTGCCACCGAAGTAGTCGTAGCCCCAGACTTCCTGGAGCAGCTGCGCGCGGGTGAACACCCGGCCCGGGTGCTGCGCCAGGTACTTCAGGAGCTCGAACTCCTTGAAGGTGAGGTCGAGGACGCGCCCCTTGAGCTTGGCGGAGTACGTCGCCTCGTCGACCGACAGGTCGCCGTTGCGGATCTCCATCGGGGAGTCGTCGTTGACGATCTGCTGCCGGCCCATGGCCAGCCGCAGCCGGGCCTCGACCTCCGCCGGGCCGGCGGTGTCGAGGAGCACGTCGTCGATGCCCCAGTCGGCGGTCACGGCCGCGAGGCCGCCCTCGGTGACCACGAGGACGAGCGGACAGCCGGGTCCCGTGGAGTGCAGCAGCTGACACAGGCTGCGGACCTGGGGCAGGTCACGTCGTCCGTCGATCAGGATGACGTCGGCGCCCGGTGTGTCGACCAGGGCGGGGCCTTCCGCCGGGGCCACCCGCACGTTGTGCAGGAGCAGGCCGAGAGCGGGAAGCACCTCCGTCGACGGTTGGAGGGCATTGGTCAGGAGCAGCAGAGAACTCATCGCACGCCACCTGCCTGGGTCGTCGTCACATGTTCGTGCAAGGTTCGCTCGCCCATAACGTCTCGTTCCTCCTCGGTCCCTGCGAGGACGTTTGCGGCACTGCCTCCTACTGTGCGGCTCCCGGTCCTCTGGGACCCGCCACGACTCCAGGGAGCCGAGGTGCGCCGAAGGCCCGTACGCCTGCGGTTTCCCGCTTTGCATACAAAGCTTCCGAAAGCACAAAAGGACTCGGGGGCTTCTCTGCCCGAGTCCTCTGTCCAGCAGAATAGCCCACATGAGCATCAGTCCGGCAGGTCATGAGGCGCGTTCCACCATTCGTCCGAATCCCGAGACGAGCAGACCTGCACCATTGCGGACGTTTCTACGCACCGTCGACGGTGTGACGATCGATTCCGTATACGACCCGGCTGCGGTTGTATACGAAAACGGCCCGTCACCCGCCGGTGACCTCGTGTTCGTCGTGGCGCACGGGTTCACCGGCGCCGCGGACCGGCCACATGTTCGCCGGGTGGCGAAGGCGCTCGCGCGGTACGGAGCCGTCGTCACGTTCTCCTTCCGCGGCCACGGGGCCTCGGGCGGACGGTCCACGGTGGGGGACCGGGAGGTGCTCGACCTGGCGGCGGCGGTGGAGTGGGCCCGTGGGCTCGGGCACCCGCGCGTGGTCACCGTCGGCTTCTCCATGGGCGGCTCGGTGGTGCTGCGGCACGCGGCGCTGTACGGCCCGGAGCACGCGGGGGCCACGGACGCCGTGGTCTCGGTCAGCGCCCCGGCCCGCTGGTACTACCGGGGCACGGTCCTCATGCGGCGGGTGCACTGGCTGGTGACCCGGCCCGAGGGCCGCCTGGTCTGCCGCCTCGGCCTGCGCACCCGTATCCACCACCGCGACTGGGACCCGGTGCCGCTGTCCCCGGTGGAGGCGGTCCCGCGGATCGCGCCCAGGCCGCTGCTGATCGTGCACGGCGACCGGGACGGCTACTTCCCCGTCGACCACCCCCGGATGCTGGCCGCGGCCGCAGGCGAGCACGGAGAGCTCTGGCTGGAGCCCGGCATGGGCCATGCCGAGCACGCGGCGGACGAGGAACTGCTGCGCCGGATCGGCCGCTGGGCCGCGGCACCGGCGTCGGCGCAGGCACCAGTGCGGACGTCGGCGCAGACGCCCGCGCCGGGCGTCCTGGGCGGGCGGGAATTTGACGGCAGGGCCTAGCCTGATCGTGTTCACAGCCGAACCGACTCGAGGGACGAGATGGCAAAGGGCACGGTGCGCTACTGGGCCGCCGCCAAGGCCGCGGCCGGGGTCGCCGAGGAGCCGTACGACGCGGCCACGCTCGCCGGGGCGCTCGACGCCGTCCGGGAGCGACACCCCGGCGAACTGACGCGTGTCCTGCGTCGATGCTCGTTCCTCGTCGACGGGAATCCCGTCGGGACCCGCGGGCATGAGACGGTACGGCTGGCCGAGGGCGGCACGGTCGAGGTGCTCCCGCCGTTCGCAGGAGGATGACCCCACCGATGACCGACCAGCCGTACGAGCCCCGCGAGGGGGCCCCGTACGAGGGCTACGCCCCGTACGCGCAGCAGCCGCACCAGCAGCCGCAGCAGCAGCACCACCAGCACCACCAGCACCACCAGCAGCACCACCAGCAACCGTCGCACCCGTCCCACCAGCAGGCGCATCAGCCCCAGCAGTCGCAGCAGGCCTGGTCGGGGCAGCAGCACCAGCCCCACCCGTACGACGACCAGCACACCCAGCAGTGGCAGGGGCAGACCTGGGAGACCCAGACGCAGCCCCCGGTCCCCGCGGCCCCCGTGGCGGAGACGGCGTACCTGCCGCCCGTCGGGCAGGCGCCCCGGGGCCACCAGGCGCAGCCGGGCTACCAGGAGCCGTCTGCGGCCATGGGCGGATGGTCCGCCGTCTCCGCCACGGGGGCCGCCGCCCCGACCGCGGCCGAGCCCGCCGCCCGGCCCGCCGCCGGTGAAGGCGACGGTGGCACGACGGGGGGTCCCACCTACGGTCCCGCCACCCTCGCGGGCAACGCCCGTGTCACCGACGCCCAGCGCGCCCGCCTCGAAGGCCGTTCCCCGGTCATCGAGCCCGGGATGCAGCCCGCCGCGCTCACCGCGCTGCTCGGCCTGCTGCTCGCGGGCACGGCGGCCGTCGGCTCGTACGCGCTGCTCGTCCCGCTCGTCGCCCTCCAGGCCGTCACCGCGGCGGGCTGGTTCCGGCTGAACGGGATGTGGCCGGCCCGGCAGGGCATCGCGCTCGCCTTCCTGGGCGCGCTGGTCTCGGACGCGGCGGTGGTCGCGGCCGGCCGTGAGCACGGGCCCGCCGCGATCCTCGGCACCCTCGGCGTGTGGGTGCTGCTCTGCCTCGTCCTGGGCCTGCGCTCGCACGCCGACCCGGACGAGCGGATGTACGGCCTGATGGCGGGCGTCGCCTCGGCCGCGCTGGCCATCGTGGCGACCGGGTACCTCGCCGCCGAGGCGGACGTGGTGTCGGTCGGCGCCGCCGCGGTGGCGGTGGCGGTCCTGGCCCGTGCGCTGCCGCTGCCGACCCCGGCCTCGGTGGTCGTGTCGCTGCTGGCCGCGGCGGGCGCCGGTGCAGCGGTCGGCGGGATGACGGACCTCGGCGCGAAGGGGGCGCTGCTCGGCGCCGGTGCCGCGGTCTGCGCGCTGATCGGCCACCGGGTCGCCAGCTACGACTACCCGTCCCGGTTCGTGCACTTCACGGCGGGCGTGGCCCTGCCGCTCGCGACCGCGGCCCCGGCGGTCTACGTACTGGGCCGGGCGCTGGGCTAGGAGAGACCGAGGAGAACGGGCCGGGGCGGTCCGGAGACGGCCTGAACCGTCTCCGGACCGCCCCCGGCCCGTTTCCGCAGGACGATGCGGCGTCCGTGACATGTCACAGGTGATCGACAATTCCGCGACGGGCCCGCGCGCCGGGACTACCGTGGCTGTCGTCGTTGCTGACCGACCGTCAAAGGTGGGGGAGAACACCGAAATGCGTGCGCTGCGAATACTTGTGGTCCTCGTCGTGATCCTGGGTGTGCTCTTCGTCGTCGTGGACCGGGTCGCCGCGCACTTCGCCGAGGGCGAGGTGGCGGACAAGCTGAGGACGAGCGAGGGGCTGGCCGGCACCCCGGACGTCTCCATCAACGGCTTCCCGTTCCTCACCCAGGTCGCGGGCGGCGAGCTGGACGACGTCGAGATCGGCATCAAGGACTACGAGGCGGCCTCGGGTACCGGCGCCGAGAAGATCCGTATCGACGACCTGAAGGCGCACATGAAGGGCGTCGCCTTCTCGGGCGACTACAGCTCCGCCACCGCGGCCACCGCCACCGGTACCGCGACGATCTCCTACGACGAACTGCTCAAGGCCGCCAAGTCCGAGCCCACCGAGGTCGGGCCCGGAGTGAGCGCCCAGGTCGTGGGCCTGTCCGACGGCGGCAACGGCAAGATCAAGGTGATGGTCGACGCGACCCTCCTCGGCGTCAAGCTGCCCCACCCGGTGCCCGTGCTCAGCACGGTCACGGTCAAGGGCGACAGCGTGCGGGTGCGCGCGGACTCGATGCCCGGCCAGCTCGGCGCCGGCCTCGCGGAGAAGTCGGTCCGCTCGATCACCGACTTCCAGCAGGCCATCCAGGACCTGCCGGGCGGCGTCCGGCTGGACAAGGTCGAGCCGACGAGCGGCGGGGTGGAGATCTCGGTACAGGGTTCGAACGTCAGGCTGGCCGGGTAGGACGACGTCCGGCGGACACCGGCCGTCCGACAGGCGAGACGCCCCGGTCCGCGGGGCAGGAGCGGCAGCACACGCAGGCGCCCGGAAGCCGTGCCACGGCGGTCCGGGCGCCTTTCTCGTCCCACAATGTGGACGATCGCGTCTCAAAATACGACACACCGGTGACATGCCGGGCGGTCCGTCCCTACGATCGAGTCCATGAAGCGACAGGCGGACCTCACGAAGCGGCGGGCAGTAGACCTGTGCCGCGTCGCCGCCATGCTCTGTCGCCCCTTCTGAGCGGAAGCACCGACTTCCACATCCCCCTGCCCTGGCCTGGGCATTCGTGCGCCCCCTGTCGTGTGTGCGCACCCCTCTCACTTGCACGCCCGCCGCAACTGCCCGGAGGAGAAAGAGCATGAGCCGCCGCAGCGAGGTCCTGGTCGACGCCGACTGGGTCCAGGACAACCTGGACAACCCGGCGATCGCCATCGTCGAGGTCGACGAGGACACGTCCGCGTACGAGAAGAACCACATCAGGAACGCGATCCGGATCGACTGGACCAAGGACCTCCAGGACCCGGTCCGCCGTGACTTCGTCGACCAGGAGGGCTTCGAGAAGCTCCTGTCGGCCAAGGGCATCGCCAACGACACGCTGGTGATCCTCTACGGCGGCAACAACAACTGGTTCGCGTCCTACGCCTACTGGTACTTCAAGCTGTACGGCCACGAGAACGTCAAGCTCCTCGACGGCGGCCGCAAGAAGTGGGAGCTGGACGCCCGCGAGCTGGTCGAGGAGGTGCCCGAGCGCACCGAGACCTCCTACCAGGCCAAGCCGCAGAACAAGGCCATCCGCGCCTTCCGCGACGACGTCGTGGCGGCCATCGGCACCCAGAACCTGGTCGACGTCCGCTCGCCCGACGAGTTCTCCGGCAAGCTGCTCGCCCCGGCGCACCTGCCGCAGGAGCAGTCGCAGCGCCCGGGCCACGTCCCGACCGCCCGCAACATCCCGTGGTCGAAGAACGCCAACGACGACGGCACCTTCAAGTCGGACGACGCCCTCAAGGAGCTGTACGCCGACGAGCAGGTGGACCTGGCCAAGGACACCATCGCCTACTGCCGGATCGGCGAGCGCTCGGCCCTGACCTGGTTCGTCCTGCACGAGCTGCTCGGTGTCGAGAACGTCAAGAACTACGACGGCTCGTGGACCGAGTACGGCTCCCTCGTGGGTGTGCCGATCGAGCTCGGCGCCAACAAGTAAGCAATCCGACCGACCGTTCATCACCCCCTTCAGGAGTACGACATGTGTGGAGCGAAGGCCGGCGGCCCGGACGCCTCGACGATCAAGCCCGGTGAGACCACGATCCAGGGTCAGGTGACGAAGGACGGCGAGCCCGTGGTCGGCTACGTCCGCCTGCTGGACTCGACCGGTGAGTTCACCGCCGAGGTCCCGACCTCGGCCACGGGCCAGTTCCGTTTCTACGCGGCCGAGGGCACCTGGACGCTCCGCGCCCTCGTCCCCGGCGCCACGGCCGACCGCACGGTCGTCGCCGAGCAGGGTGGCCTCGCCGAGGTCGCGATCGCGGTCTGAGCGAAGCGATGGACCACCGAAGGGCCGCATCCCGCGGGTTGGACGCCTGGGATGCGGCCCTTCGGCGTGCACGGTCGTGCGCGGTCCCAGGTGCGCGGTCCTACGCTGGAGGTATGTACGCGCGGCGACGGCACGTCTACTTCGCCATGATGGGGTTCTGCATCGGCCTCTTCGTCCTGGCGTGGGCGGTCGTACGCCTGTGGTCGATACCGGTGGCCGTGGGCATGTGCGTCGTGGCCATGGTCATCCCGCCGCTCGCCGCGATGGTCGCGAACCGCCGCGGACCCGAGGACCGCTGGTGGGACGACCCCTCGGGCGACCGGGAGTCCGACGAGTGGTGGGACGAACTGGACGGGAAGAAGCGGCCCCGGTAGCTGGACGGGGAGAAGCCCGTCCCGGTAGGAAGACCGGCATGTCTCCCACCAGGCTGTCGACCGTCGTGCTGGACACCTCCGACGCGCATGAACTGGCCGGGTTCTACCTCCGGCTGCTCGGGTACGAGGTGCGCGACGAGGAACCCGACTGGGTACTCATCGGCCCGCCGCCGGGCGCGCCGGGCACCGCCCTGGCCTTCCAGACCGAGCCGGACCACGTCCCGCCCGTCTGGCCCGTGCCCGGGCCCGGCGAGCAGCGGATGATGCTGCACCTGGACATCGAGGTCGACGACCTCGCGGCCGAGACGGCACGGGCCGTCGCGGCGGGCGCCGCACTTGCCGAGTACCAGCCGCAGGACGACGTACGGGTGCTCCTCGACCCGGCCGGACACCCGTTCTGCCTGTGGGTGGCGTCGTGACGCCTGTCCGGCCGTTCCCGCGGGTACGTCAGTAGACGAGCGCCTGTGTCCCGTCGCCCAGCGCCTCCTGTACGAACACCTGCGCGCCCGCGATCCGTACGCCCTCGACGACGTCCTTCTCCGTGATGTCCCGGCGGGCCGCGCACTGGGTGCACAGGGTCAGCCGGCCGCCGGCCAGGATCGCGTCGATCAGGTCCGGCAGCGGCGCCGCGTGCGGCAGCTCGAACTCGGCCGCCCGGCCGGGCAGCGCGAACCACGAGGACTCGCCGGTCAGCCACAGGGAGACCTCGACCCCGCTGGCCACGGCCACCGCCGCGACCGTGAACGCCTGAGAGCAGCGTTCGGGCGCGTCGGCCCCCGCCGTCACCTTGATCACGAGCTTCTTCGCCATGGCTGAATCGTAATCAACTTCCTTACAACGGCCCGCAACGACCGTGAGTCTCCTGTGAAGCGTGTATGTGGAATCGATGATTCGCGTTCTGTGGGGGGACGTTTTGGAAGATCCCGAAGTGGTGCCCGATGCGTCTGTTGCGCCAGATGTGCCAGAGGTAGCAGATGCACCAGAGGCGCTGGGTGTGCCGGATGCGTCGGCGGCATCCGAGTCCGACGCGTCCGACGCGTCCGACGCCGCGGCACCGCCCCGGCCGCGCCGCCGCGGGCGTACGGCGCTGCTGATCGCCGGTGCTGCCGTGCTCGGCCTGGTCGCCGGCACCTGCGGTGGCTACCTGGTCCAGGCGGACCGTGAGCCGACGAAGCTGCCGTCGCTCTCCCAGCCGACGCTGCCGCAGGGCAGGGGCGACGGGCCCGAGCCCCTGTCGGCCGCCCAGGACCACCAGGTGAAGACCGACGGCGACCTGCGGAAGCTGCTGCTGAAGACGCCGCGCGGCGCGAAGAAGGCCGAGTGGATCTCCGACGACGGCTGGATCGACCTGGCCGCCTACGCGGACCGCTTCACCAAGCCCCGGCTGGCGTTCCCCGACGTGGTCGGCAAGGAGTTCCGTCGGGCGGCCGACACCGGCTGGCAGGTCGGCAAGACGTACAGCGTGGAGATCGAGCTGGTCCAGTTCCGTCAGGTCGATTCCCTGGGTGCCGAGGACTCCAGCGACGACGGCCAGTACTGGGCGGACAAGGAGGACCACAGCCACAGCTGGAGCATCCCCGGCACCGGGGACGGCATGGCGTACGTCCACGACCGGGCCGAGACCAAGCCCGGCTATCTGCCGCTGTACAGCGCGGAGGCGCACGCCTGGCGCGGGGACATCGCGATGGAGATCTGGATCTACGACAGCAAGCCGATCCCCAAGAAGACGATCATGGATCTGGCCAAGCGGCAGATGGAGCAGCTGTGAGCGAGAAGGAGACCGGGCCGGCCGAGTCCGCCGAGCCGGTCCGGTCGGCCGAGTCCGCCGAGCCGGCCGTGGCGCCCGGAGCGGAGATACCGGCATCCGCGACGCCCGAGCCGGTGCCGGTGCCCGAGCCCGTCGTGGCCGCGCCCGCCCGGCGACGGCTGCGCAAGGGGCGGGTCGCCGCCGTCGCCGGCTGCGTGCTGCTGGCCGGTGCCTTCGTCGCCGGGGTGGGCTACACCGTCGTGACCGTGGACGGCGCCGACCGGGACGCGGGTGCCGCCGTCTGGAAGTTCCCGGACTCCCCGGCGGACAAGAAGCAGACGACGGCTCAGCGTGGTCTCGCCGCGACGCTGGTGCCCTACGACACCGACGGCTGGAGCAAGGGGCCCGACATCGGTGAGTTCGGTGCCGACGCCCAGCTCAGCGGTGCCCAGGCCACGGCCCTGCGCAAGCAGGCGCTGGGCGATCTGCCCCGCACCCAGCGCAAGCGGCTGGAGAAGCAGATCGACAAGCAGCCCACCACGGCCATGGCGATGCGCAGCTTCTACAACCACAAGATCGACCCCTACAACAACGACGACGTCTTCACCGTGCGGATCGTGCTGGCCCAGATGGACAGCAAGGCCGCGGTCCGGGAGAGGTCGACGTTCCAGAACGAGTTCCTCGACGCCCTGCACGTCTTCCGCAAGGGGCCGGAGATCAAGGGCCACAAGGACGCCAAGTGCTTCCTGCCGCCCAAGGACGCCGACGAGGACCTCGACACGATGTACTGCTCCGGCTATGTCGGAGACGTCCTGGTCACGGCGACGGCGGAAGGGGTGAAGCCGCTCGACGCCAAGGGAGTGGCCACGCTCCTGAGCACCCAGCTCGACCGCATCGCAGAGCCTGGGAAGGCGGTATGACAGAGAAGCAGCAGGCCGCGGAACCCGCACCGACCGAGGAACCGCAGATGACCGAGCCCGCGACCGCCGAGCCCGCGACTGAGCCCGTGACTGCCGAGCCCGAGCCCGAGCCCGCGACTGAGCTTGCGACCGCCGCGCACGCGCCCGCGCCCGAGCCCGCACCCGCCGAGCCCGCCGACAGCACGCCTGCCGCGACCGGGCCCGTCGGCGATGGCGTCCGGCCCCCGAAGGACCGCCGGGTCCTGCGTGCCGTCCTGCGCTGGACCGCCGCCGTCGCCGTCTTCGCGGCCGTCGCGTCGGCGTCGGCGTACGGAATCACGGGGATGGAGCGGACGGACGTACCGGGACTCGCGACGCGGTCGGACGGACGCTGGGACTTCCCCGCGCTCGTCCGGGCGCCGCTGCCGTCGGGCAGCCCCGCGCCGTTCGCCGAGGCGAACGCGGCCAACGCCCACTACGCCGATCTGCGCGCCCTGCTCCTGCCCGCCCCGAAGGGAGCGACCCAGGACAAGGCGCTGAACGGCGCGGACGGCTGGCTGCCGACGAAGGACTACCTGGCGGAGTACGCGGACGCGGACGACCGGCAGGCGCTGGGGCAGAACCTCGTCGACTCCGGCCTGCGGCACATCGCGGCCCGCGGCTGGACCACCCAGGACGGCACCCGGACCCGTATCTACCTGCTCCAGTTCGGTACGGGCGCGGTCGCGGACAAGCTCTACGCGGGTGAGGCCGTCCCGTTCGGCAGTCCCGCCCGCCTGGTGCGCGGCGACAGCACGTCCGTGTACGACGAGACCTTCCCCGACGAGACCGCGCTGTCGGGGATCGAGCGTTCGGTGTACCAGGAGCAGAAGCCGTACGGGCCCGAACAGGTCCGCCAGGCCTACCTGTCCGCAGGTGACGTCTTCGCGCTGATCGTCCAGTCCCGCAAGGGCGGAGCCGCCGTCGTCCCCTTCCGGCAGACGGTGGTCCTGCAGAGCCAGCTCCTCGGCTGACCCGCAGGGCGTACCTCACGGAGAGGGCCGGGGCCCAGCCGCGTAAGCTGGGTCCCGGCCTTGTCTACGTGCGCAACCACGCTCATCCCAAGGAGCATCCGTGGAGATCTTCTTCGAAACCCTGCTGGTCCTGGTCTGCGTCGGCGTCCTCGCCTTCGCCGGGCTGACCGTGAAGAAGCTGTACCAGGGCCAGCGCTGATCAACCTCTAGGGACTGCCACTCATGATCGAGATCCCGTCGGACCTGCACAAGGACCTCGTCCCGCTCGCCTTCCTGCTCGGCTCCTGGGCCGGCGCGGGCGTGCACGACTTCCCCGGCTCCGAGAAGTGCAACTTCGGCCAGGAGGTCACCTTCACGCACGACGGCCGGGACTTCCTGGAGTACCGCTCCCACACCTGGGTCCTGGACAACGACGGGAACAAGGTCAGCCCCCTGGAGTCGGAGTCCGGCTTCTGGCGCATCGACGCCGACCGCAAGGTCGAGGTCACGATGACCCGCGACGACGGCGTCATCGAGATCTGGTACGGCGAACTGGCCGACAAGAAGCCGCAGATCGACCTGGTCACGGACGCGGTGGCGCGGACCGCCGCCTCCCGTCCGTACACCGGTGGCAAGCGCCTCTACGGCTACGTCAAGAGCGACCTCATGTGGGTCGGCGAGAAGCAGACCCCCGAGGTCGAGCTGCGCCCCTACATGTCCGCCCACCTGAAGAAGGCCGTCACCCCGGAGGAGGTCGAACGCTGGGCCAAGGCCCTGCCGGACGACATGCCGGACGACGGGATCGCCTTCTTCAAGTAGGGTCCTAGACTTTCCTGTGTGGTGAGCACCGGAAGTACGGACTGGAAGAGCGACCTCAGGCAGCGCGGCTACCGGTTGACGCCGCAGCGTCAGCTCGTGCTCGAAGCCGTGGACACCCTTGAGCACGCGACCCCCGACGACATCCTCGTGGAAGTGAGGAAGACGGCGTCGGGGGTCAACATTTCCACGGTCTACCGGACCCTGGAGCTCCTGGAGGAGCTCGGGCTGGTCAGCCACGCCCATCTCGGGCACGGCGCGCCGACGTACCACCTCGCCGACCGGCACCACCACATCCACCTCGTCTGCCGTGACTGCCAGAACGTCATCGAGGCGGACGTCGAGGTGGCCGCCGACTTCACCGCCAAACTGCGCGAGACCTTCGGCTTCGACACCGACATGAAGCACTTCGCGATCTTCGGCCGGTGCAAGGACTGCACGCTCAACAGTTCAATTACCAAGTCGTAGGCTGGGTCCATGAAGAGCCCTCTGCTGTCCCTGCCCGGCGCGGTCCCCGCCGAGGGCGTGGACGAAGGCGTCGCCGCCCACTACGGCGACCTGTTCCGCGAGCAGCGCGCCCTCGCCGACGGCACCGGATGCGTCGACCTCTCGCACCGCGGAGTCGTCGCCGTCACCGGCGAGGACCGGCTGAGCTGGCTGCACCTGCTGCTCACCCAGCACGTCAGCGAGCTGCCGCCCGGCCAGGCCACCGAGGCGCTGATCCTGTCCGCGCACGGCCACATCGAGCACGCCCTGTACCTGGTGGACGACGGCACGACCGCCTGGGCCCACGTGGAGCCCGGCACCCAGGACGCGCTGATCGCGTACCTGGAGTCGATGAAGTTCTTCTACCGGGTGGAGGTCGCCGACCGGACCGCCGACCTCGCCGTCGTGCACCTGCCGGCCGGTTCGATCACCGAGGTGCCGGAGGACGTCGTCGTACGCGAGACGGCGTACGGCCGTGATCTCTTCCTGCCGCGCGCGCAGTTGGAGGAGTACATGGCGAAGGCCGGCCCGCCGGTCGGGCTGCTCGCCTACGAGGCGCTGCGCGTCGAGCACCACCAGCCGCGCGTGGGCTTCGAGACCGACCACCGCACCATCCCGCACGAGCTGGGCTGGATCGGCACCGCGGTCCACCTCCAGAAGGGCTGCTACCGGGGCCAGGAGACGGTCGCCCGGGTCCAGAACCTGGGCAAGCCCCCGCGCCGGCTGGTCTTCCTGCACCTCGACGGCAGCGACGTCCACCTGCCCGCCCACGGCACGGAGCTGCGGGTCGCGGACGAGGGTCCCGACGGCCGCAGGATCGGATTCGTCACGACATCCGTACGCCACCACGAGCTCGGCCCGATCGCCCTCGCGCTGGTGAAGCGGAACGTACCGGTGGACGCGCGGCTGCTGGCGGGGGAGACGGCGGCGGCGCAGGAAGTCGTCGTCGAGCCCTAGAAGATGCCCAGCTCAGAGCCTTGTGTCACACCCTTTAGGGAGGCCAGGGGGCCTGCTAGATCTCCAGCAGGACGGTGAACGGGCCGTCGTTGGTCAGCGACACCCGCATCTGCGCGCCGAACCGGCCCGTCTCCACCGTCGCGCCCAGGGACCGCAGCTGGGCGACCACCTCGTCGACGAGCGGCTCGGCGACCTCGCCGGGGGCGGCCGCGTTCCAGGTGGGGCGGCGGCCCTTGCGGGCGTCGCCGTACAGGGTGAACTGGCTGATCACGAGGAGCGGCGCGGCGATGTCGCTGCACGACTTCTCGTCCTGGAGCATCCGGATCGACCACAGCTTGCGGGCGAGCTGGGCCGCCTTCTCCGGGGTGTCGTCGTGGGTCACCCCGACCAGGACGCACAGTCCCTCGCCGATGATCTCCCCGACCGTCCTGCCGTCGACGACGACGCTCGCGCCGTCCACTCTCTGCACCACTGCACGCATACGACCATCATGCCCGGCCCGGCGGACAGCCTGGAGGACAGCCCGGCGAGCGGCCCGATGAGCGGTTCGCGCAGGGTTGCTACCAGGTCTTTTTTGATCCGTATACCCCCATCTGGGGCCGATCGGGTGCACTCGTTCACATAGTGGCCGCTTGGGGTGACACGATGGCGCCACACGCCGGTCGAGGGGACGGGTAGAGGCACATGAGCACACCGAGCACCGAGCTCACCGGGCAGTCGCCCACGGCTGCCCCCAGGCCGCCCGCGCAGCGCACCGACAGCCCGTGGCGGCCGGCCGAGCCCGACCTGGCCGCGCTGAGCCTGGCCGAGCTGCGCACCCTGCGCCGGGACGCCCAGCGCGACGAGGCCGACCTCAGCTACATCCGGCGGCTGCTTCAGGGCCGGATCGACATCCTGCGCGCCGAGCTGGCCCGGCGCGGCCCGGCGTCCCCGGTGGACACCCCGGACGGGGCGTCCGTCTTCGCCCGGCTGTCGGAGATCCTGACCGACGCCCCGGCCCGGCACCGTTCCTCCGCCCGCCATGTCACGCTGGGCACCCCGCACGGCGAGGAGTACCGGTTGCTCGCCTCGGAGATGCTCGCCGAGGTCGAGCTGTCGGACCTGGGCGCCCGCACCGACCCGGAACTGAGCGAGGCGATGGGCCGGCTCGTACGGTACGAGCAGCAGGTGTCCCGTCGGCGGCAGCAGTGGCAGCGGACGACGGACGACTGCAGCGCGGAGATCGCCCGCCGGTACCGCGAGGGGGAGGCGCAGGTCGACGACCTGCTCGTCTGACGCGTCCGGGCAAATGCACGCGACACCCCCCGGCCGCACACCTACCGTGACCTCATGACGAGCCGCCCCGCCCTCGACGTCCGCCCGATCACCGAGTCCGAACTCCCCGACTGGCTCCGCGCCCTGAACACCGGCTTCCTGCGCGAGCCGGTCAGCTCGGGGAAGCAACTCGACGGCCGCCGCAAGCAGTTCGTGCCGGGCAGGCTGCTCGGCGCCTTCGACGGCGGCCGCTGTGTCGCCACCTACCGCTCCTTCGCCCAGGAGCTCACGGCCGTCGGCGGCACCCCGGTCCCGGCCGACGCCGTCTCCAACGTCACGGTCACCGCCACCCATCGCCGCCGGGGCCTGCTCACCCGGATGATGAACCACGACCTGGCGGCGGCGAAGGAGCGCGGCGACGTCGTGGCCACCCTCATCGCGGCCGAGTACCGGATCTACGGCCGCTACGGTTTCGGCCCCGCCACCTCGACGGCCGAGTGGATCGTCGACACCGCCCGCACGGGCCTCGACCCCCGCGCAGGCGTCCCGGACGACGGCGGCCGCATCGACCTGGTGGAGGGCGAGGAGGTGCGCAAGCTCGGCCCCGAGCTGCACGAACGGGTGCGCCTGGGCCAGCCGGGCGCCGTCACCCGCGACGACCTGTGGTGGCAGGTGAACACCGGCGCCGTACGCTTCGACACGTCGTGGACCGAGCCGTTCTACGCCGTGTACCGCTCCGCGGACGGCGAGGTCGAGGGCCTGGTGTCCTACGCGTGCGACACCGCGTGGGACGACGCCAAGCAGCCGCGCGTCACGGCGAGCGTGGACTGGCTGATCGCCTCGACCCCGGCCGCCGAGCGCGCCCTGTGGCGGTACCTGTGCTCGATCGACTGGGTGGCGCAGGTGAGGACGGGCTGGCGGGCCCCGGACGACCTGCTGCCGTTCTTCTTCCCCGACGTCAGGTCGGCCCGGATCATCCGGCAGGCCGACTGGCTGTGGGTGCGGCTGCTGGACGTCGTACGGGCCCTGGAGGCGCGTACGTACGACGGGGCCGGCGAGCTGGTGCTGGAGGTCGTGGACCGGGCCGGGCTGACCGGCGGCCGCTATCTGCTCCAGGCCGCGGCGGGCGGGGCCGGGGTGTGCACACCGACCCGGGCGGACGCCGATCTCGTCCTGGAAGTCGCCGAGTTGGCGACGCTGTGGCTGGGCGACGAGTCGGCGGTGCGGCTGGCCGCGCTGGGCCGGGTCCGGGAAGAACGAGCGGGCGCCGCCCGGTCGGCCGACGCCCTGCTGCGTACGTCCAGGCGGCCTTGGTGCCCGGACATGTTCTGAGGCCTCCTTCCGGCCGGCGGCAGCTCTGTGTGCTGTGTGCTGTGATGCGGCAGTGCGGTACCACGCATCCGTAGCTGGTGCTGTTCGGTTGTGGTTGTTGTGCGGTGGTGCAGGCGGACCAGGCTCCCGGCTCCCCTCCGGAAGGAAGCCCGGTCAGCCGGACTGGGCGAGCAGCATCACGAGGATCACCGCTCCGATACCGCTGATCGTGGTGTTCCTGGCTCTGAGTCCGACGGTCAGCGCGGCGAACGCGATGAGTCCCATCGGCCCGTACTTCCACTGGACGATCTGTTCGAAGCCGATGGCGAGGGCGGCGACAGCGACGGCGAAGAGCGGCATGACGGTCTCTCCTTGTCCCTCCTGGCGGCCAACCCGTCATCGGTCTGACCATGTTGCTTAAGTTGGCTACCAACTTCACTGTAGTTATCTCCGCTTGGAAGCGGCTCATAACCACCTTTCCCTGAACTGCCCAAAGATGGCGGGAAGTTGTAGGGTTTGGCCGTGGACCCGGAACACGCCTCCGCCAGTGGGCGGAAAAGGCCACAGCGGCCACAGGTGACACACCGCGAGGTGGCCGACGTGCTGCGCACCCGGATCAGGTCCGGGGTGCTGCGGCCTGGTCAGCGCATGCCCACCCAGGCCGAGCTGGCCCAGGAGTTCGGGGTCGAGCGCGGGGCCGTGCGGGAGGCGCTGCGGATCCTCCAGACGGAGCGGCTGCTCACCAACATGTCCAAGGGGAGTCCGGCGACCGTCGCCTCCGACCTGGGGCTCGGCCGGGCCCCGACCGGTCCGGAGGTCCCGCCGCAGCCCACCATGGTGGCCCTCGGGCCGCGCGTCGCGGGCGCCTTCGCGGCCCCGCACGTCTCGATCGACGCGCTCTGCCTGACCTCGGTCTCCCTCACCCTCGCCATGGGCGAGCCGCTGCGCCGGATCCATGAGGGGCGTATGGAACCGGCCAAGGTCGACGTGCGGATCCTGCTGCCGAGCCGGAACATCGACC
This sequence comes from Streptomyces sp. NPDC001443, assembly GCF_053597355.1. Taxonomy (NCBI): domain Bacteria; kingdom Bacillati; phylum Actinomycetota; class Actinomycetes; order Kitasatosporales; family Streptomycetaceae; genus Streptomyces; species Streptomyces sp. NPDC001443. The sequence continues at coordinate 185,526 of NZ_JBSFIA010000007.1, read as the reverse complement.
TGGCCTTCCCGGCGCCGGTCGACCGCTCGGACCCCGAGCGCCTGCAACGCCGCTGGCTGGCCCAGCGCAACGCGCAGGGGCAGGTGCTCCGGCACAACCTGCTGGCCCTGCGCTCCACCCACGGCATCGACGTCCGGGTGACCTTCCGCGCGCTGCCCTTCACCCCGCCGGTCAAGCTCTACCTCCTCAACGGGGTGGAGGCCCTCTTCGCCTACTACACGCTGGTGCGCCGGGAGGCGGAGGTCGACCACGAGCCGCTGGAGATGTACGACGCCGAGGGCACCCGGTCGATGCTGTTCGCCTTCGAGCGGGGCGTGGGGCTGCGGGACACGACCTTCGTGGAGCAGTCGCACCTGTGGTTCAACGCGCTGTGGGAGACGATCAGTTCGGAGCTGGTGCTCACGGACTGACGTCTCCCGCGGAGAGTGGGCCGGGTGGCGCCGCGTCACACGGCGGGCCTGGTGACCAGGGCGGCGAGCATGACGGCCCCGATGGAGCTGACCGTCGCGTTCCTGGCCCTGATGCCGATGGAGAGCAGCAGCAGGCCGATGACGCCGGCGACGCCGTATTTCCACTGGACGGTCTGTTCCAGGCCTACGCCGAGAACGGTGGTCAGAAGAGCGAGAGCAGCGGGCACGGTGGTTCCCCCTTCGGGCTGCCGGACGGGACAGGGCTGGGCAGGGTGGAACAAGGTGGCACGGGGTGGGGCGGGCGGAACAGGTGCGGGAGGCCGGAGGCCGAAGGCTGGTCGACGGGAAGCAAACCTTCCGCCAACTCGGATAAGTTGGCCGCCAACTCCAATGAGTTTGTCCCCACTTGGCAGCCAGTCGTAAACAACTTTCAAACAACTCCCGGTAGATGGATCTGAGTTGTAGCGTTTGGTCGTGGCTCAGGAGAACGTGGCAGTGAACGGCAGCAGGAAGTCGGCGCAGGACATCGCCGACGTCCTGCGGGAACGCATCCGTGTCGGAGACCTCAAGGCGGGCGACCGGCTGCCCACCCAGGCCGAGCTCGCCGAGGAGTTCGGGGTCGAGCGCGGCACCGTACGCCAGGCGCTGCGCGCGCTCCAGGACGACGGCCTGCTCAGCAACGTGAGCAGGGGCAGCCCGCCGCGCATCGCGGAACCGGCAGCGGCCGGCCACCGGCCGCAGCCGACGATGGTCGGTCTGGCCCCCCGGCTCACGGAGGCGTTCAGGGCCCCGAACGTCCGGATCGACGCGGCCTGCCTCACGGCCGAGAGCCTGATGCTGGCCCTGGGCGAACCGCTGCGCCTGATCCACGGGGACCGCGTCCGTCCCGAGTCGATCGACGTGCGCATCCTGCTGCCGAGCCGGAACATCGACCTGGCCTTCCCGATCCTGGTCGACGGGCGCGGGGACGACGACCCGGTCCACCAGCGGTGGCTGGCGATGCGCAACGCCCAGGGGCAGGTCCTGCGGCACAACCTCCGCTCGCTGCGCTCCTCCCACGGCATCGAGGTGAGTGTCACCTTCCGCGCCCTGCCCTTCACCCCTCCGGTGAAGCTGTATCTGCTCAACGGGACAGAAGCGCTGATGGCGTACTACACGATCAAGCGCCGGGAGGAGACCACGGAGGAGGGAACCATGGACATGTACGACGTGCTGGGCACCGAGTCCGTCCTGTTCTCCTTCGAACGGAACGCGGGGGAGCGGGACGCCGCGTTCGTGGAGCAGTCCCAGAAATGGTTCGACGCACTCTGGGAAACCATCTCTACGGACCTGACCCTCAGCTGACAGGTGTCGCAGGCACCTCGCGGTGTCGCTCGGGGCACGGACATCGACCAGGAGAACGTGGTGGTGAACGGCAGCGGGAGAGCCTCGGCCCAGGAAATCACCGACGCCCTGCGGGAGCGGATCAGGGCCGGAGACCTGGAGGCCGGCGACCGGCTGCCCACCCAGGCCGTGCTCGCTCAGGAGTTCGGGGTCGAGCGCGGCACCGTACGCCAGGCGCTGGGCATGCTCCAGCACGACGGACTGCTGACCCCTGTGACCAAGGGCAGCCCGCCGAGGGTGGCCGACGTCCCGGTGGAGCAGTCTCAGGAGTCCAGGGCGACCCGGGTCGCCCTGATCCGGTATCTGGAGGAGGCGTTCCAGGCAGACGACGTGACCATCGACGCCGTCTGCTTCACCGCGGAGACCTTGCTGTGGGCGCTCGCCGATATGTGCGCGGCGGTCGCCGGGGGCGCGGCCCGCCCCGCGTCGGTCACCGTGCGGTGCCTGCTGCCGGGGCCCGGCGTACCGCTGCCCTATCCCGAACCCGTGGACCGGCCGGACCTCAGGGACGCGGTGCACGAGCAGTTGAAGGCGCAGATCAGGGCCCAGATGAAGACCATGGACATCCATCTGTCCAACCTCCGCCGCTACCAGGGCGTCGCCGCCGGGGTGACCTTCCGGCCGCTGCGCTTCGTACCGTCGGAGAAGAAGTACGTGCTGAACGGCACGCTCGCCCTGCGGGGCGACTACCCGGTCGGCCGGCACTCCTACGAACTGCCCGGGGTCGGCGAGTTCGACGTCCTGGACGTCAGCGGGTTCAACTCGGACCTGTTCGAGTACCGGCTGGGCAGGGGCGGACAGGAGGCGGCGGTCGTCCGGGCCACCAAGAATTACTTCGATGCCCTCTGGGATTCGGAGGCTCCCGGACAGACACTCGAAGAGTGACTGCAGAGACGGGACGGGCCCGACCGGTGACGAGCGAAGCCGATGAACTGCGCGAACTGGTCGCACGCACACGGTATGTCCTCTTCGACTTCGACGGACCGATCTGCCGGCTGCTCTCCGGCCATCCGGCCGATGTCATCGCCCGGGACCAGGTGCGCTGGCTCGACAGCCGCGGACTGGGCGGGATGCTCACCGAGGCGGAACGTGTCAGTTCGGATCCGCACGGAACCCTCGGCTCGCTGCACGGCCGCTGTCCGGGAAGCGAAGTGATCGCCGGGCTGGAGGAGAACCTCACCCGGCACGAACTGCGGGCGGCCCGGGTGGCGATGCCCACGGCGTACGCGGATCCGCTGATCCGGACCTGGGTGGCGGTCGGGGCACACCTTGCCGTCGTGAGCAACAACTCGGCCCGCGCGGTGGCCTCGTACCTGACGGGGCGCGGCCTGTACCCCTGCTTCGACCCGCACATCTACGGCCGCACCCAGGAACTGCGGCTGCTCAAGCCGCACCCGGAGATGCTGAACCGCGCGCTGGGGGCGATGGGCGCGGCGCCGGACGCCTCGCTGATGATCGGCGACTCCGTCTCCGACCGTGCCGCCGCCCACGCGGCCGGTGTCCGCTTCCTCGGCTACGCGCGCAACCCTGCGGCCCGGAGGCGGCTGCTGGAAGGCGGCGTACCGCCCTCCGACATCATGGGCTCGCTGGAGCCACTGCTGTCGACACTGCGATCGGCGTACGCCTGACTGCGGTGGCGACTGCCCTTGCCGCTGACGCAAGTCGGTTGCCCAGAAGTGGTTCGACGCCCTCTGGGAAACCATCCCTACGGACCTGACACTCTCCTAGTGACTTTTGATGCGGCGCAGACCGATTCGGTGACGGAAGAGGCTGAGGCTGAGGGCGGAAGGCTTCAGGAGCTGATCGTGCACGCACGGGTGGTCCTTTGGGACTTTGACGGACCCATCTGTGGGCTGTTCGCGTCGCATCCGGCGGAACGGGTGGCGTACCGCCTGGTGGACTGGCTGAAGGGGCAGGGCCTGCACGGTCTGCTGACCGAGGGGGAGCGGAAGTCCGAGGATCCACACGCGGTCCTGCGCGCGGTGGACCGCCGGCACCCCCGCAGCGATCTCGTGGCGGAGTTGGAGGAACGTCTCACTCGGGAGGAGCTGCAGGCCGCGAAATCCGCCGCGCCCACCGTTGACGCCGACGATCTGATACGCGCCTGGTCAGCAGCGGGTGTGCGACTCGCCATCACCACGAACAACTCCCCGGAGGTGGCCCGCAATTACCTGGAAGGCCACGAACTTCTCTCGCACTTCTCCTCGCACATCTACGGCCGCACCCGGGACCTTCGCCTTCTCAAGCCCCATCCGGACTGCCTCGAGCGTGCCCTGAGGGCCATGGAGGTGAAGGCCCGGGATGCGCTGATGATCGGTGATGCGGACACCGACTTTCTCGCCGCTCAGAAGGCAGGCGTTCCGTTCCTGGGCTACGCGCGTAATCAACGCAAGGAGAGGCGACTGCGAGCGGCGGGTGCCAGGGTGATCGTCGACTCGTTGGAACCGGTGCTTCAGGTGGTGCGGACCGGCGGCCCGAAGCAGTCGGTCCAGGATTGATCGTCCCGGCCTTCGTCAGCCGGCGTTCTGACGCTCCGGTGGAATCCAGCGGGGGTCGCTGATGACGGGATGTTCGGGCTTGATGTGGCCCAGTTTGTCCCAGAGGTTCCGATGCCATTCCATGTGGTGTTCCGCGATCTCTCGTGTCGATCGGGACTTCGATCGCCTGTCCCAGCCGATGATGCGGGCCGTTCCGTGACGAAGGCCTATGCCGGCAGTGTCCAGAATGTGATAAGTGGTGTCATGCCATGTGACGTCCGCCTCCATGATTCCGTAGGGCTGGTAGAAGAATTTTTCCTGATTGAGGATGTAGAACTTACGCTCGGGAATCTGGGGTGACTCCCGTATCTCGCAGGAGATGGTGATGTGCCGATTCCGCTCGTGGACCTTGTTCAGAAGGGTCTTGAGATTCTCCCAGTTCGGCTTGGTGTAGCCGTCCCGCATGCGCTGGCGATTTTCGGTGGAGTCGGCGAATCGGAACGTCCCGGCCGGGTGCCCGCTGCTGTCGGGTGCGGGATCGAGCCGTCCCGGCAGGCTCATCGGGAGATTCAGATGGGCGATGATGATGCGTAGCGTCAACTCCTGGGTGCGCACTTCTTCATCGGCCATCCGCTCCAGCGGCCCTTTGAGCAGGTCGAGCAGTGTCTCCATGGTGAAGCCCGAGAAATCGACGCGGACATGGCGTGCCTCGAACGCCTCCCGGAAAGGGTCGTGGAGGTCGTTCCTGTGGGCGAGTACGTAGACGCCCGACACCTCTCGCGGTTCGGACTCGCTGATGGCGTCGAAGAGGATGAGGGCGATCAGCGCTGCGAAGGAACCCCCGAGGAAACCCTGGCTCTTGAGCGCCTCGCCGAGCGGATCGATGACTTCTGCGGCGATGCCCAGAACGGCCACCAGCGCGAGGGACCACTTGACGATGCCGGGCTTCCACTCGCTCAGTGAGCGCCGGATGAGGTCGAGTCTGGACGGACCGCCGGCGCCTGGATCGCGAGAAGACACACACCACCCCCAGTGCGTGAGCAGCGGATGCGAGGCGGTCGCCACGTCCGCAGCTCTCCATGGCGCACCATGATGCCCTGGCCAACTCGCCAATACCAGAAGGTCGGTTGACGCTCTACAGCAGTGCCGTCGCCGCGTCGAGAAGGGGTTCGTGGGAGCGTACGACCCAGGAGCCGCCTCGTGCCCGCATCTCCGCTGCACGGCTCTCCGAGCCGGTGTACCCGAGGAATCGGGTGCCTGCCCTGCGGGCGGCTTCCAGATCGGTGAGCTGGTCGCCGATGAGCAGACAGGAAGACGGCGGGAGCCGAAGGTGCGCCACGGCCTGCGTCACGCAGTAGGGGTCGGGCTTCATGTGCCGTAGCTCAAGAGGATCCCGCCCCACCACGGTCACGAACTCCGACTGAAGGTTGACGCCCTTGAGGAACTCCCATACCGGGCCGTCGGAGTTGTTGCTCACGACGGCGAGCCTGTGGTTGAGCCTGCGCAGGGCGGGGACGAGGTCCTCGAAGCACGGAACCGGCTCGGCCTTCTTGACGGCCTCGTTCTCGCACTCCGTGACCATCGCTTCAGCCCGCTCCAGTACCCGGTGATCGCGGGGAAGTGCGCTCGGCCGGTCGTACATGTCCCTGAGGTGCCGGAGGATGTCGTGCGAGTCGTCGCACTCCTCCACGTCGTCGTCCAGCGGCCCCCACTCGGCACGCGCCATCTTCTTGATGCGATCGGCGACGGGCGCGGTGGACGTGTCTCCGAACAACTTGGTGACCGGTCCGTCGAAGTCGAACAGGACGGCACGCGTCCGACGGAGCAACTCCTGCAGGGTTTCGTGTCGATCCAGTACGTCGCCCATGGGCTCTCCAGGCCTCCTCCCGCTCACCGGGTTCAGTGTGGACCACGACGGTCCGTGCCACCAGCACCGCAGGTCGTGGCGCAATTCGGGGCGCAGTCGGCGCGCGACGGGGGCGCGCGGGACTTCTCATCGCGCAGGTGCGCGCCCGACGGCCGTCCGGTGAGGTCGAGTTCGATACGGGTTGGCGCGACAGGGGTCGCCGGTGGAGTACCGTACTCACACTTTCTGCACCCCGTGAAGGGTCCGAGAAGGAAGAACGGATAATGTCAATCGAATCACCCTCGTCGGCTCGGCGGCATGCAGCCGAAATGAGTCGTGACGAGAGTGTGGTCGAGGGGCCGCTTCACGGATACCACCATGAGACCTATGTGTTTCCGCTGCGCAGCGAAGTGCGCGATATTCGACGAAGTCGATGGAAGTGTCGGGAGCCGCGCACCGGTCTCCTGTGGTTCGACCGGCGGTGTTTTTCTTCGGAAGAACAGTTGCTGAGCTCCCTCGGTGGTCGGATCTCCGGAATTCCGGATATCATCGAGGTCGAGGGAATCCGCTTGCAGAGATTTATCGAAGGGCGGACGCTGGGATCGTTGTACATGCCCGGCTCGCCTGTTCCTGGTGAACTTCTCCGGCAGATTGTCGATGTGTTCGGCCAGTTGAGCCGCGTGGCCCCCGAGACCCTCCTTGTCAAGCGGCGATGCAAAGACGAGGACCGCCCGGAGGGAGGAGACAGCAACGGTTTTTTGGAACGGCTCGTATGTTTTGCCGAGGAACACGTCTACTTGAAGAATCGTGCAGAGTTCGGAGCGCTTTTCGCTGACCTCGGCGTCGATGCTGATTCCTTCAAGAAGCTCAGGAAGCATGTGTCGGGTCTCAAGGAGCGCCCCTTCGGCCTCTTGCATGCGGACTTGCATCGCGAGAACTTCATCGTCGATCCGGAGAACCGGCTCTGGACGATCGACTGGGAGTTGGCGATGGTGGGCGACCCCCTGTACGACCTCGCCACCCATCTCTATCTGATGCGGTACCCCAGGTGGCAGGAGCGGCGGGTGGCGCAGCGGTGGAGCGCGGTCGTGGAGAAGTTCCGGCCCGGTTCCTCCAGCGGTCTGGAGCACGACCTTCCACTGCTGCTCGACTACAAGAAGGCGCAGTCCGTCTTCACGGACGTCATCCGTGTCGCCCTGTCGCTGGACACCGGTGCGGAGCCTTGTGAGCGTCGACTCGGCCACGCCGTACGCAAGCTGCGCGACGTCCTGGCCTCGGCCGCTGGACCGCTGGGCCTGGAGGCGGTGCCCACTTCGGCGGCAATCGCGTCGGCCCTCGTGCGCCGGCGAGGGCCTGCGGGCAGCGGAGACTCGCGTCCGCGCTGACCGGCCCTCCCGCGCCGCCTCGCCGAGTGCGCGCCGGGGCTACGCTTCGTAGTCATGAGCAGGGGCAACGGGGGACTGCGCGAGCGCAAGCGGCAGCGGATGTACCAGGACGTGTCGGACACCGCCGTCGGCCTCTTCCTGGAGCGGGGGTTCGACGCCGTGTCCGTCGCCGAGGTCGCCGCCGCGGCGGGGATCTCGAAGCCGACCCTCTTCCGGTACTTCCCGACCAAGGAGGACCTGGTCCTGCACCGGTTCGCCGACCACGAGGACGAGGCGGCGCGGGTGGTGACCGAGGGGCCGACACCGCTGGCCGCGCTGCGCCGGCACTTCCTCGACGGTCTGGAGCGGTGCGATCCGATCACCGGGCTCAACGACCATCCCGCGGTCCTCGCCTTCCACCGGCTGCTGTACGGGACTCCCGCGCTGGTCGCCAGGCTGTACCCGTACCTGGAGCGGTCGGAGGCGGCGCTGGCCGGGGCGCTCGGCGGCGGCCTCGACGCGCGACTGGCGGCCGGGCAGATCATCGCCGTCCAGCGGATCCTCGCGCAGGACAACTGGCGGCGCGTCGCCGAGGGGGAGCCGGTGGCACGGGTGCGGCCGGACGCGGTGGCGGCGGCCGGGCGGGCGTTCGGCGCACTGGCGGCGGGGCTGCCGCGGCTCGCCTGAGCGGGCGGGCGGCGTACTGGGCACGGCGTACGGGGGCGGGGAGCGGCGTACCGGAACGGCGTACGGAGGGCGGGGGTCGACGAGGCGGACCGGAGACCGGGCGGTCGCGGCAGAATATTTAACTCGGTTACGTTTTTCACGTACGCTCGGGGCATGACGTCCACCGGACCCGCCCTCGACCAGGACCTCCGCCGCGAGCGTGCCCACCACGACACCTGCCGCAGCGCCCTCGCCGCCATGGTCGAGGGCGCCCAGGAGCAGGTCGTCAGGGGCGAGGACGTCTCCGCCTCCGGAGCCGACGCCGAAGTGCTCGGGTACCAGCTCCGCAGCAAGGCCAAGGAGATGCGCGAGCTGCCCGAAGGGCCGCTGTTCTTCGGGCGGCTGGACTTCGCGCACGGGCCGGGCGACCACGCCGGCCAGCGCTACCACCTCGGACGGCTGCGGATCAGCACAGCCCCGGCCGCCCCGCCCCTGGTCGTCGACTGGCGGGCTCCCGTCTCCCGCGCCTTCTACCAGGCGAGCGCCCGCGACCCGCAGGGCGTCGCCGTCCGCCGCCGGTTCGGCTGGGCCCCCGGCAGCCGGGGCGACTCCGCCGACCTGACCGCCCTGGAGGACGAACACCTCGGCCGGGGCGAGGCCGGCGCGGCCGGCGTGATCGGCCCGTCCGGCGCGGCCGGCGTGAGCGACCTCGTCGCCCGCGAGATCGAACGGCCCCGCGTCGGCCCGATGCGCGACATCGCCGCGACCATCCAGCCCGAGCAGGACGACCTCGTACGCGGCGACCTGGCGCTCTCGGTGTGCGTGCAGGGAGCGCCGGGAACCGGGAAGACCGCGGTCGGCCTGCACCGCGCCGCCTACCTCCTCTACACCCACCCCCAGCGCGTCAGACGCTCCGGCCTGCTGATCCTCGGCCCCAACCGCACCTTCCTGTCGTACATCGCCGAGGTGCTGCCCGCGCTCGGCGAGACGGGCGTACGGCAGTCGACGCTCGGCGAGGAGATCGCCCGGCACCCCGTGACCGGGACCGACGACGAGCGCACCGCGGCCCTCAAGCACGACCCCCGGATGGCCCGGGTGCTGCGCCGGGCGCTCTACGCGCGCGTGACCGTGCAGACGCGGGACAGCCTCGACATCCCCGACGGCACCTACCGCTGGCGCGTCACCGCCACCAGGCTGACGGCGATCGTCTCCGGCGTGCTCGCCGAGCAGCCGCCGTACGCCGTCGGGCGGGAGCGGGTGCGCAGCCGGATCGTGCGCCGCCTCCAGGAACAGGCAGAGCTGCGGTACGGGCCGCCACCGAGCTCCTGGGTCCGCCGGATCGAGCGGGCCCGGCCGGTGAGCGCGTACCTCGACGCCGCGTGGCCGCGGGTACGGCCCGAGGAGGTCCTCGCCGCGCTCCTCACCGACCCGGACGAGCTGGCGCGGGCCGCCGAGGGACTGCTCGACGAGGAGGAACGGCGGGCCCTGCGGTGGGCACGGCCGCCGCGCTCGTGGAAGTCGGCGCGCTGGTCGGCCGCCGACCTCGTCCTCCTCGACGAGCTGGCCGGGCTCGTCGAACATCCCGGGAGCTACGGCCACGTCGTCGTCGACGAGGCCCAGGACCTCTCCCCGATGGAGTGCCGGGCCATCGCCCGCCGGGCGGCCTTCGGCTCGCTGACGGTGCTCGGCGACCTGGCCCAGGGGACCACCCCGTGGGCGGCCCGGACCTGGGCCGCGCTGCTGGGTCACCTGGGCAAGCCGGACGCGGCCGTGGTGCCGCTGACCAGCGGGTTCCGGGTGCCGACCGAGGTCGTCGCGCTCGCCAACCGGCTGCTGGAACGGCTGGACGTCGAGGTGCCGGCCGCCCGTTCCCTGCGCGCGGACGGCGAACTGCGGCTGCGCCCGACGGACGACGTCCTCGGCGCGGCGGTGGACTGCGTACGGCACGCGCTCGCCCGCGAGGGGTCCATCGGCGTCGTCGCCGCGGACGCCGACGTGCCGCGGCTGCGGGACGCGCTCGGCGCGGCCGGGATCGAGACGGCCGCCGCCGACGAGCCGGCCGCCCGGGTGGCGGTGGTCCCGGCGAGCGTCGTCAAGGGCCTCGAGTACGACCACGTCGTCGCCGTCGAACCGGCGGCGATCGCGGAGGCGGAGGAACGCGGCCTGCACCGGCTGTACGTCGTCCTCACCCGCGCGGTGTCACGACTGGACGTGGTGCACGCGCGCCCCCTGCCGTTCTGAAGGCCTGCCCCGCGGTGCGGCCGGGCGCGGCTGCGGGCGCGGTGGGTGCTCCGGCCGGGTCCGGGCGCGCTGCCCGGGGGCCGGGCGGCCTCGCGCGGGAAGGTGGCGCCGGGGCGAGAAGCGGGGCACCGTGGTTCTCGATGCCTTCCTCGCCCGACTCAGCCGTTTCACCTGCCCCGCCGTCCTCCCCGGCCGCCGTGCTCCTCTTCCTGGACGTCGACGGGACGCTGCTCCCCTTCGGGGCGGCCGGTCCGTACCCGGTGTACGAGACGGGCTCCGGCGCCTGTGCCCGGGCCGTCGGCAATCCGCTGCTGACCCGGATCGACCCGGGGCTCGGCCCCCGGCTGGCCGCACTGGGCTGCGAGCTGGTGTGGGCCACGACCTGGATGGACGAGGCCAACGTCTGTGTCGCGCCCTGGCTCGGGCTGCCCCCGCTGCCGGTGGTGGAGTGGCCGGACGAGGAGTGTCCGCCGGGAGCCCTGCACTGGAAGACCCGGCCGCTCGTCGCCCTCGCCGCGGGCCGGCCCTTCGTCTGGGTCGACGACGAGATCACCGCCGCCGACCGCGTCTGGGTGAGCGCCCACCACCCCGGCCGGGCCCTGCTCCACCGGGTGGACCACCGGTACGGGCTGACCCGCGCGGACTTCTCGGTGCTGGAGCAGTGGATCGACCGACCGGGACCGGACGGGCCCTGCTAGGGACTGCCCGGGGCGTCACGAGAAGTCGTACGCCGCCCAGTCGGTGAGCGCGCGATAGCCGAGGCGTCGGTAGAGGGCGTTGCTGGTGGGGTTGGCCACGTCCGCGAACAGCACGACGTCCTTCGCCCCCGCGGCCAGCGCCGCCCGGCTCACCTCCGCGGCCACCGCTCCCGCGTAGCCGCGACCGCGCAGGTGGGCCGGGGTGTAGACGATGTCCACCTGGATCTGGCCGCCGATCAGCGGATTCATGCCCGCGACGGACACGGGGGTGCCGTCCGGGGTCTCCCAGAGCGTGTAGCGCTTGTCGGCGAAGCGGGTGTCCGCCCAGGTGCGGGCGTCGACGGTCACGTCCTCCCCGACGGCCCTGGCGAACTCGCCGCACCAGAACATGGCCTGTTCGAGGTCCTGCTCGCCCAGCAGCCGGCCCCGGCCCGCGGGCATCGGCTCCGGCGGGACGAGCGTGTCGAGGCGGTACAGCCGGACCCGGGTCTCCCGGGCCTTCGGCGTCGCGCCGGTGTGCCGCCGCCAGGCCTCGGCGAAGGCGGCGGCGGTGTGCTGGTCCGCGCTGACGGAGGGAAGGGGGTGGCCGAGGGCGGCCAGGTGGGCGGCGAGGGAGTCGGCCTGCTCGGGCGTGAGCGGGGTGGGGGCCAGGGCGCGGGGCGGGAGGCGGTGGAAGGTCGCCAGGACCTCGCCCGCCCGCTCCAGCATGCCGAAGACGGGGGCCCCGGTACCGAACGCGCCCGCCCCACGGGTCCGCACCCGCTCGGCCCACGTCAGCGCCATGACGTGCGGGCCGGGCCGCGAGCGCAGGAAGTCCCCGGCGCGGGCGAGGAAGTCGTCGACGTCTTCGGTGAGGTGCCAGCCGTCCGGTCGCATGGCTTCATGATTTCCCATGCCGCGGAAGCGCTCCAGGGCCGCTCCAGGGTTTTCGGCCACCACGGCCACCACGGCCACCACGGCCACCACCGGCGCGGGCTCCCGCGGCACACTTTTGCAAGCGGGTGCTTGCAAAAGTTAGCGATGATGCGGCAAGGTGGAGTCATGGCATCGCTCAACGTCGGCAATCTCGGTGACTATCTGCGCGAGCAGCGGCGCAACGCGCAACTGTCGCTGCGGCAGCTCGCCGATGCCGCCGGGGTGTCCAATCCGTATCTGAGCCAGATCGAGCGCGGGCTGCGCAAGCCGAGCGCGGAGGTGTTGCAGCAGGTCGCGAAGGCGCTGCGGATCTCCGCCGAGACGCTGTACGTCCGTGCCGGGATCCTCGACGCCGAGCGGGACCGGGACGAGGTGGAGACCCGCGCGGTCATCCTCGCCGATCCCACGCTGACCGAGGGGCAGAAGCAGGTACTGCTCCAGGTCTACGAGTCGTTCCGCAAGCAGAACGGATTCGAGTCCGTTCCCGCGGCGGATCCAGCGGATCCCGTGGCTGCGACAGATCCCGCGGAACCCGGGGCCGATCCCGACGGGACGGCGCCCGCCGAAGCCGACGACAGCGGTACGCCCAGCGCAGTACGCCGTAGCCGCCCCGTCGGCGGCTCCGGCGCGGACCCGCAGCAGACGGCCAGTTGACCGGACCAGGGGACCGGCCGCCTGACTGCGGACCCACATCACCCTCAGCCGAACGCGAATCCGGGAGGACCCTCACCATGGCCATCACCGACGACCTGCGCAAGACCTTCAGCGACCCCACTCCGCTCTACTTCGCCGCCGGCACCGCCGACCTCGCCCTCCAGCAGGCCAAGAAGGTGCCCGGTCTGGTGGAGCAGCTGCGCACCGAGGCGCCTGCCCGGTTCGAGGCCGTCCGCGGCACCGACACGAAGGCCGTGCAGGAGAAGGCCGCGGCCCGCGCCAAGGAGGCCGGTGCCAGGGCCAAGGAGGCTCAGGAGAGCCTCCAGACGAAGGTCGGCGAGTTCCTCAGCTCCCTCGACGGTGACCTGAAGAAGCTCGGCAGCTCGCTCGACGCCGACCTGAAGAAGCTCGGCGAGAACGCCCAGGACCTCGCGCTGCGCGGGGTCGGTGTCGCCGCCGAGTACGCCGTGAAGGCCCGCGAGACCTACGAGAAGGTCGCCGAGCACGGCGAGCAGGCCGTACGGACCTGGCGCGGCGAGACCGCCGAGGAGATCGAGGAACTGGCGATCGTCATCGAACCGAAGGCCCAGCCGGTCGAGGTCAAGGAGGAGCCGAAGCCGGCCGGGGCTGGGGCCGAGTCCGGCACGGAGAAGAAGCCCGTGGCGAAGAAGGCCCCGGCCCCCCGCAAGGCGACCAAGAAGTCGACCCCGCCCGCCAAGTAAGGGACGGCAGTCGTACGGGCCGGGCACCTCCGGGGTGTCCGGCCCGTTCTACGGGTACGGTGGCCTGGTAGGGGTCACGGTCGGACGAGTCGGACAGGCAGGCGGGAACAGGCGGTGGGCGACATGCTGGCGTTGGGTTTCGCGGGATTCCTGGGGCTCTTGAAGATCCTTCTGATGGCCCTGGCGGCGTTCGGGCTGGCCGACGCGGCCTTCCGGCGCGAGGACGCCTTCCGAGCGGCCGACAAGCAGAACAAGGTGTTCTGGCTGATCATCCTCGGCATCTCGCTGGTGGTGAGCTACCTGTTCTCGATCCTGGCGATACTGCCGGTCGCGGCCGCGGTCGCCAGCATCGTCTACCTGGTGGACGTGCGGCCCGCGCTGAAGCAGGTCTCCGGCGGTGGCGGCGGCTGGGGCCGCCGCGGCGGCGGAAGCAGCAGCGACGGCCCCTACGGCCCGTACAACGGCGGGCGCTGACCGCTGCCCGCTGCCGGGTTCCACGACTCGGTCGCCTGCCGGGTGCCACCGCCCGGCCACCGGGTCCTCAGGGGACCCGGTCCAGCAGCACCACCGCGACGTCGTCCGTCAGCTCGCCCCCGTTCAGCTCGCGGACCTCGCTGACCGCGGCGCGCAGCAGCTGCTCGCCGTACAGGCCCGAGGCGAGCTGGCGGCGGACCATCTCCACCATCCCGCCCTGCCCGAGCCGTTCCCGGCCTTCGCCGACGCGGCCCTCGATCAGGCCGTCGGTGTAGAGCATCAGGCTCCACTCGGCGCCCAGCTCCACCTGCGTCCGCGGCCAGCGGGCGCCGGGCAGCAGCCCGAGGGCGGGGCCGTTGTCCTCGTACGGAAGCAGCTCCGCCGGTTCGCCCGGCCGGGCGATCAGCGGGGACGGGTGGCCCGCCAGGCACAGACCGGCCCGGCGGCCGTCCGGGGCGATGTCCACGGTGCACAGCGTCGCGAAGATCTCGTCGTCGTCGCGCTCGTGCTCCAGCACCTGCTGGAGCGTGCCGAGCAGCTCGTCGCCCGACAGGCCCGCCAGGGTCAGCGCACGCCAGGCGATGCGCAGCTCCACGCCGAGCGCCGCCGCGTCCGGACCGTGCCCGCAGACGTCACCGATCATGGCGTGCACGGTGCCGTCGGGCATGCGGACGGTGTCGTAGAAGTCGCCGCCGAGCAGGGCGCGGGAGCGGCCGGGGCGGTAGCGCGCGGCGAAGCGGAGCGCCGAGCCCTCCAGCAGGGGGGTCGGCAGCAGGCCGCGTTCCAGCCGGGCGTTCTCCTGGGCGCGCAGCTTGCCCTCGGCGAGCCGCCGCTCGGCGGTGTCGGAACGCTTGCGCTCCACGGCGTACCGGATCGCACGGCTGAGCAGCCGTCCGTCCAGCTCGTCCCGGAAGAGATAGTCCTGGGCGCCGACCCGTACCGCCTCCGCACCGCGCTCGGCGTCGTCGGACGCGGTGAGCGCGAGGACGGCGTGCCGGGGCGCGAGCCGCAGCACGTGCTTGAGCACGGCGAGCTCGTCCTCCCCGGACGAGCGGCCGGGCGCCGGCAGCGCCAGGTCCAGCAGGATGCACTGGACGTCGTCGGTGAGCAGCCGCCCGGCCTCGGTGAGGTTGCGGGCGGTGCGCACCCGGATCGGGTTGCCGGCCGAGTCGAGCAGGTCGGGCACGATCGGCGACCCCGCCGGATCGTCCTCGATCAGCAGGAGTGTGAGAGGGGCGTGAGCGGTGGCGTTCGGGTGCGTGGCGGCGGTGGCGTCTACGACCGTGGCTTCCTTGCGCGGGGTCTCTTCCTTCGAGGGGCCGGCCTGGGGCACGGCCTGCGCCTGACCACACTCCACGGCCGGGATTGCTCTCTGCCGGGGCACGGGTACGGGCATCGTCTTGGGTTCCTTCCCTCCCCCCGAGGGCACGGCGGACAGAGGGACTCCATCCACCGACGGGGACCATAGCGGGTGTCGGCGCCGCAGCGGAATGGTGTACGACACCCAGGTTGGACCAAGGCCTCTGGCATATGCCGCTTTACCTACCGCAGTTGGGCAGGCGGGGTGTGCAGTGGGGATGACGAACGTCACGTCCACGGGGAGTTCGGCGACCGCCGTGGGTGCGACGGGTCACGGCACCGCAGTTGGTGTGCCGTGACCCGTGCCCGCGGTCACGTGCCCGCGGTCACGTCGCCCCGGTCACGTGGT
Organism: Streptomyces sp. NPDC001443; assembly: GCF_053597355.1. Classification (NCBI taxonomy): domain Bacteria; kingdom Bacillati; phylum Actinomycetota; class Actinomycetes; order Kitasatosporales; family Streptomycetaceae; genus Streptomyces; species Streptomyces sp. NPDC001443. Next base: position 169,968 of record NZ_JBSFIA010000007.1, on the reverse strand, counting down.
CGTGCTCACGTGCCTCCGATCACACGCTCCCGGTCATGCGTCCGGTCATGTGCCCGGTCATGCGTCCGGTCGGACCACCCCGAGGATCGGCATCGTCCCGGCGCCCGCGAGGGTCACCGTCCGGCCCGGCCGCGGGGCATGGATGATCGCGCCGTCACCCACGTACATCGCGACATGGCTGGCGTCGCCGAAGTAGATGATCAGATCGCCGGGGCGCATGTCCTTGATGTCGACGTGCTGGAGCTGCTTCCACTGCTCCTGCGAGGTGCGCGGGATGCCGTGGCCGGCGTTCGCCCAGGCCTGCGAGGTCAGCCCCGAGCAGTCGTACGAGTCGGGCCCCTCGGCGCCCCACACGTACGGCTTTCCGATCTGGGCCGTGGCGAACTCCACGGCCTTCTTGCCCTGCGCGGAGGCCTTGCCGTCGATCTCGTCGAGGATGCCGGAGTCCAGCCAGGCGGTCTGCGCCCGGTGCGCGGCCTCCTCCTCCAGCTTGGCGAGGCGCTCCTTCTGCCTCTTCTCCAGCCGGGACTCCAGGGTCTCGGCCGCCGTGATCTGCCGTTCGATGCTCTTCTGGGCGGCCGCCTTGGCCCGGCGGTTCGCCTCCAGCTTCCGCCACTGGGCGGAGGCGTCCTCGGCGTACTGCTCCAAGTCCTGCTGGGTGCGGGTCATTTCCCCGAGCAGGCCCTTGACCGCCCGCTGGCCCTGGACCACCCGGCCCGCTCCGTCGAGGAACTGCTGCGGGTTGTCGCTCAGCACCAGCCGGGCCTCGTCCGGCAGACCGCCGCCGCGGTACTGGGCGCGGGCCGCGGCGCCCGCGCGGTCCTTGAGGTCGGCGAGCCGCTGCTGCCCCTCGACGATCTTCCGGGCCAGCTGGACGATCTCCGCGGACTGCTGCTGGGCCTTCTCCTCGGCGGCGTTGTACGCGTCGGTGGCCACGGAGGCCGCGTGGTAGAGCCGGTCGAGCTGCTCGCGGACGGCCTCGAGGTCCTTGTCCGGCGGGGGCGTCACGGTGCCGGTCGCGGCGGCGGACGGCGTGGTGGCCGAGGTGGCGGGGGGAGCCGGTGTGGGGTCGGGTGCCGCGAACGCCGTGCACGGCACGGCCAGGACGGTGACCGCGCAGACCACGGTGACGGCCGCCGCGAACAGCGTGCGCTTGCCCGTACCCATACCTCGTCCCCCAGAAATGATTAACCGTCAGTAACGTACGGTGCCTGAGGGATCGTGCCACGGCGGCGCGCAAAACGACAGAGCGACTGCTGCCCCCTCACTCCCCCTCGTCCCAGCCAGGTATGACGATCTCCCCGCCTGTGTGACGAACGACTCATGGGGATCGTTCCGTGCAGGTGGAAGCGGATCGAGCGGTCCCGGATCAGCCCCGCGGGGCCAACGCCTCCCACGTCACCGTGACTTCACCCTGCCGCCACCTCACGGGCCCGTCCGTCACCGGCCAGTCCGCCGTCAGGTCCCGGACCGCCCGGATCCAGCGCTGCCGGGCGCCGTAGGAGGCGTAGGGGGCGGCGGCGGCCCAGGCGCGGTCGAAGTCGCGCAGGAAGGCGTGCACGGGCTCGCCCGGGACATTGCGGTGGATCAGTGCCTTGGGCAGCCGCTCGGCCAGGTCCGACGGGCGTTCCAGGGAGCCCAGCCGGGTCGCGAAGGTGACCGTGCGCGGTCCCTCCGGACCGAGCGCGACCCAGACGTGCCGGCGTCCGATCTCGTCGCAGGTCCCCTCGACGAGCAGTCCGCCGGGCGAGTCGGCCGTCGCGGGGGCGAGGCGGGAGCACAGCCGCCGCCAGACCGCGGCGACCTCGCCCTCGTCGTACTGGCGCAGGACGTTGGCGGCCCGCACGAGGTGCGGACGCCGGGTGAGGGGGATCTCGAAACCGCCGTGCCGGAAGACCAGTCCCTCGCGCTCGTACGGCCGGGCCGCGGCCACCCGGGCCGGGTCGATCTCGACGCCCACCACGCGTGCGTGGGGCACGGCCGAGCGCAGCCGCTGCAGCAGTTCGACGGCGGTCCAGGGGGCGGCCCCGTACCCGAGGTCGACCGCCACCGGGTCGGCGGCACGGCGCAGCCGGTCGCTGTGCGTGGCCACGATCCAGCGGTCCATGCGGCGCAGCCGGTTGGGGTTGGTGGTCCCGCGGGTGACCGTGCCCACGGGGCGGGCGGAGGCGCGGGACGTCATGCCTATGAGGGTATGCGCCCGCGTCCGCCTTCCGGCGCACGCATCCCGCGCTCGAACGGTTGAGCGATATTCGGTAATGGCTCGGCAAAAACCGCCCCGCACGGAATGGGAATGCCTTCCTTCGGTGTTTCACCCCCTTGGAGGGCGCGCTGCGTCCCCGCACGGCATGCCCGAAGCGAGGAGGAACGCCACGTGAGCCAGTACGTCAGCAGGCTCGGGCGGCGCTCGGGTACGGCGCCCGCACGGCTCAGGCTGCCGCACCGCAGGCCTCGCAGGGTCGCCATGCTCTCCGTGCACACCTCTCCGCTGCACCAGCCCGGCACGGGCGACGCCGGCGGCATGAACGTCTACATCGTGGAGCTCGCGCAGCGGCTGGCCGCCATCAACATCGAGGTCGAGATCTTCACCCGCGCCACCACCGGCGCCCTCCCGCCGGCCGTCGAACTGGCCCCCGGCGTCCTCGTCCGGCACGTCGACGCGGGTCCGTACGAGGGCCTCGCCAAGGAGGAGCTGCCCGCCCAGCTCTGCGCCTTCACGCACGGCGTGATGCAGGCCTGGGCCGGCCACCGTCCCGGCTACTACGACCTGGTCCACTCGCACTACTGGCTCTCCGGGCACGTCGGCTGGCTCGCCGCCCAGCGCTGGGGCGCCCCCCTGGTGCACGCCATGCACACCATGGCCAAGGTCAAGAACGCCAGCCTGGCCGAGGGCGACACGCCCGAGCCCGCCGCCCGGGTGATCGGCGAGACCCAGATCGTCAGCGCCGCCGACCGCCTCATCGCCAACACCGCGGAAGAGGCCGCCGAGCTGGTACGGCACTACGCCGCCGACCCCGGCAAGGTCGCCGTCGTCCACCCCGGGGTGAACCTCGACCGCTTCCGCCCCGCGGACGGCCGCGCCGCCGCCCGCGCCCGCCTGGGCCTCCCGCAGGACGCCCTGATCCCCCTGTTCGCGGGCCGCATACAGCCCCTGAAGGCCCCCGACGTCCTGCTGCGCGCCATCGCCGTACTCCTCGACGAACGCCCCGACCTGCGCAGGAACCTCGTCGTGCCGATCGTGGGCGGCCCCAGCGGCAGCGGCCTGGCCAAGCCGGAGGGCCTCCAGAAGCTGGCCGCGCGCCTGGGCCTCACCGACGTCGTACGGTTCCGCCCGCCGGTCGGCCAGGACCAGCTCGTCGACTGGTTCCGGGCCGCGTCCGTGCTCGTCGTCCCCTCCTACAGCGAGTCCTTCGGCCTGGTAGCGATCGAGGCGCAGGCGGCCGGCACCCCGGTGCTCGCCGCCGCGGTCGGCGGCCTGCCGGTGGCCGTGCACGACGGCGAGACCGGTGTGCTGGTCCGGGGCCACGACCCGGCCGCCTACGCGCGCGTGCTGGCCGACTTCGCCGACCGCCCCGAACTGCTGTCCCGGATGGGGCCCGCCGCCGCCCGGCACGCCCGGTCCTTCGGCTGGGACACCGCGGCCGGGGCCACCGCGGACGTCTACACGGCCGCGGTGCAGTCGTACCGGCGTCGCGTACGCTCCCACCATGGCTGACAAGGCTGACATCGCTCACCGGACCGAAGCGGAGCGGGCCACCCGGGCCGTCGAGAGCTTCCTGACGGACGCCGGACCGGAGTGGGAGAGCCCCGCACCCGGCACCTTCGTCGTGCAGCTCCCCGGCACCCGGAAACTCAAGACGACCGTCTCGCTCGTCGTCGGCCGCCACTCCCTCTCCCTCAACGCCTTCGTCATCCGCCACCCCGACGAGAACGAGGCGGGCGTCCACCGCTGGCTGCTGGAGCGCAACCTCAAGCTGTACGGCGTGAGTTACGCAGTCGACCCGCTCGGCGACGTCTACGTCACGGCCCGCCTCCCGCTCGCCACGGTCACCGCCGAGGAGACCGACCGCATCCTCGGCCAGGTCCTGGAGGCCGCCGACGGAGCCTTCAACACCCTGCTGGAACTGGGCTTCGCCTCGGCGATCCGCAAGGAGTACGCCTGGCGCGTCTCCCGCGGCGAGCCGACCGGCAACCTGGACGCGTTCGCCCACCTGACGCGGCGCCAGGCCGACTGACCCGCCGGGCGGGTGAGGACGGTCCGTCAGGCGGTGCGCCCGGACGCGGACCCGCCGACCCGGTAGCGCCCCGGCGTCACCCCCACCAGCCGTTTGAAGTGCCGGGTCAGATGGGCCTGGTCGTAGAAGCCGGCTGCCGCCGCCACCTCGCCCGGCGGCTGTCCGTCCAGCAGCAGACGGCGGGCGAGGTCGACCCGGCGGGACATCAGGTACTGGTGCGGGGCGATGCCGTACGCGCCGCTGAACGCTCGCACCAGATGGGCGGGATGGGCGGACAGGAGCCCGCCGGCCTCGTCCAGGGCGAGGCCCTCGGCCACCCGCTCGTCGAGCAGTTCGCGCAGCCGACGGGCGACCACGGGGTCTTGGCGCGGGGCCCGCACGGCGTCCCGGGGCCGCAGCAGCGTCCGCAGCCGCTCGCCGAGGAACGTCAGCCGGCTCTCGGCCTCCAGTTCGTCGCCGGGACGCGCCAGCGCGGTGTGCAACTGTCCGACCCGCAGCCGCAGCACCGGATCACGCAGGTCGGGCCCGTCGACCGCCGCCCCGATCAGATGCTCGCCCAGCCGCGAACTGTCCAGGTAGAGAACCCGTTTGCGGAAACCGTCCGGGGTGGCGGGGGAGCCGTTGTGCGGGACGTGCGGCGGCAGCAGCGAGACGGTGTCGTGCGGGGTGCCGTGCCGGTGCCGGTCGAGGTCGTACCGTACGGCCCCGTCGTCGACGATGAGCACCGTCCACGCCTGGTGCACGTGCATCGGATAGGCGTACTCGGTGAAGTGCGCGTGGAGCACCTCCACGACACCGGGCACGCGGGGGCGCCAGGCGGAGACGTGGTTGCCGCCGTCGCGCGAGGTGGCCATGCAAAGAACGTACAAGACGACGCCGGACGGCGTTCGGCAGTCTCGAGGCATGAGCGAGCAACCCCGATTCGACACCAAGATCGCCGTCCTGCTGCGGGAGGACCTGGAGACCTGGCAGCGCCTGAACGTCACCGCGTTCCTCACCAGCGGCCTCGGCACGGTCGTCCCCGAGGTGATCGGCGAGCCGTACGAGGACGCCGACGGCGTCCGGCACCTGCCGATGTTCCGGCAGCCGGTACTGGTGCTCGAAGGCACGAAGGAGACGCTGACGGCGGCCCACACCAGGGCGCTGTCCCGCGCCCTGCCCCGCGCGCTCTTCACCTCCGACCTCTTCGCCACCGGCAACGACCACGACAACCGGGCGGCCGTGCGCGCGGTGCCGACAGCGGCGCTGGACCTGGTGGGACTCGCGGTGTACGGCCCGCGGAACGCGGTGGACAAGGTGCTCAAGGGCGCCCGTATGCACCCTTGAGCCCGGCACGTCCGGCGACGGCGGGACCGGCGCCGGACACACCGGGCTCAGGACTCGGGGTTCACGGCCTGGCGACCGCCTCGGGCGAGGCGTTGGGCGAGGTGCTGGAGGAGATCTCGGCCTGTTCGCCCGCCGTCCGTTCGTCCGCGGCGAGCGACCGCATCAACGCCCCGTACCCGACCGCGGCTCCCGTCCCGACGACCGCGCACAGCCCCCACAGCCACTCCGCGCCGAACCGGTCGATGACGAAACCGGACATCAGCGGGGCCACCAGGGCCGCCACCGACCACGACATGGTGTACATGCCCTGGTAGCGCCCACGTCCGTGGACCGGGGAGAGCCGGACGACGAGGCCGGTCTGCGTCGGCGCGTTGACGATCTCGGCGAGCGTCCACACGCACACCGTGAGGGCGAAGACGCCGACCGACCCGGCGAAGGCGGTGAGCCCGAAACCGTACCCCGCGAGCATCGAGGAGACGACGAGCAGCCGCCGCGGGTCCTGGTGCTCGATGAGCCGGGTGACGGGGATCTGGAGGGCGACGATGAGGAAACCGTTGACGGCGACCGCCAGGCCGTAGTCGGCCGGGGTGAACCCGGCCGCGCCCATGGCGACGGGCAGTCCGACCGACCCCTGCTGGAAGATCACCGCGACCAGGAAGGACAGCCCGACCACGCTCATGAAACGCCGGTCGCGCAGCACGGTGCCGAGCCCGACCTCGTCCGCGGCCCTCTTCTCCGCCGCCGTGCGCTGCGGCCGGGACTCCGGGACCTTCAGGAAGACGACGACCGCGCAGGCCAGGGTCATCCCCGCCTCGATCAGGAACCCGGCGAGGTAGCTGAACTCGGCGATGAAGCCGGCCGCCATGGAGGAGACGGCGAAACCGAGGTTGATGGCCCAGTAGTTGAGCGAGAAGGCCCGCACCCGGTCCTCGGGCCGCACGATGTCGGCCATCATCGCCTGCACGGCCGGCCGGGAGGCGTTGCTGGCCATCCCGACGAGGAAAGCGACGCCGGCGATGGCGACGGGATCGTGCATGAACCCCAGCAGCGCCACCGAAAGGCCGGTGGACACCTGGGCGATCAGCATCGTGGGCCGCCGCCCGAGCCGGTCGGTCATCACGCCTCCGCCCAGGGAGGAGATGACACCGCCGAGCCCGTGCAGCGAGGCGACCAGACCCGCATACGAGGCGGAGTAGCCGCGGTCGAGCGTCAGGTACAGCGCCATGAAGGTGGCGACGAACGCCCCGAGCCGGTTGACGAGAGTGCTGGTCCACAGCCACCAGAACTCGCGGGGCAGCCCGGATAGGGTCTCGCGGGCAGTGCGCCTCAGAGCGGTGACGGACATGGAGGTACTCCCACGGTTGTAAGTGGCTCAGGCGGTGTGCACAACTTACGATCGCGGGCCTCGGGCGGACCACTCAATTAACAGATCCAGTCAACTGTCGGAGCCCCCGCCCCCGCCCCCGCCCCCGCCCCTGCCCCGGCACCCGCCGCTCCCGCCCACCCCTCCCCGTTCGCCGTACATCCGTCCCCTGTCCGGAGTCCGTTCCGTGGGCAGGAACGCCTCGCCGCAAAGCCTTCGATTAGGCTCATACGCATGGCCGACGCACCGTACAAGCTGATCCTCCTCCGCCACGGCGAGAGCGAGTGGAACGCGAAGAACCTGTTCACCGGCTGGGTGGACGTCAACCTCAACGAGAAGGGCGAGAAGGAGGCGGTCCGCGGCGGTGAGCTGCTGAAGGACGCCGGCCTGCTGCCCGACGTGGTCCACACGTCCCTCCAGAAGCGCGCCATCCGCACCGCGCAGCTGTCCCTCGAGTCCGCCGACCGCCACTGGATCCCGGTCCACCGTTCGTGGCGCCTGAACGAGCGTCACTACGGCGCCCTCCAGGGCAAGGACAAGGCACAGACCCTCGCGGAGTTCGGCGAGGAGCAGTTCATGCTCTGGCGCCGCTCGTACGACACCCCGCCCCCGCCCCTCGAGGACGGCACGGAGTTCTCCCAGTCCGACGACCCGCGCTACGCCTCCATCCCGCCGGAGCTGCGCCCGCGCACGGAGTGCCTGAAGGACGTCGTCGTCCGCATGCTCCCGTACTGGTACGACGGCATCGTCCCCGACCTCCTGGCCGGCCGCACGGTCCTGGTCGCCGCCCACGGCAACAGCCTGCGTGCCCTGGTCAAGCATCTCGACGGCATCTCCGACGCCGACATCGCGGGCCTGAACATCCCCACGGGCATCCCCCTGTACTACGAGCTCGACGCCGACTTCAAGCCGGTCACCCCGGGCGGCAAGTACCTCGACCCGGAAGCTGCCGCCGCGGCCATCGAGGCGGTCAAGAACCAGGGCAAAAAGAAGTAACCCGACGCCGACAAGCCCCCGACCTGCGAGTTCCTCGCGGGGGCGGGGGCTTTTTGGTGGGGCTGGGCCGTCAGGTGTCGGCCGGGGCTCGGTGGGGTTCGGGCTTTCGGGGGAAGGGTTTCTGCTTGGCATATGCCATTCGGGTTGCAGTCGACGTGCTGCGTGCGAGCCGGGGGAAGTGCGGCGGCGGGGCGCGCGGGGCAAGTTTTAGCCTGAGGCGGCAGGGAGAGCCGTCGGCATCGGGAGCTGCGCGTGGCGAGGCCGGGAGTATGGCAGTGGCTGGAGAGGCGCAGGCGCCTGATGCCGGCCGTTCTGCTCTTCGGAGCAGGGATGGTCGACTTTTTCACGCCACCCACGGTCAGTGCCGCGGCCTTCTACGCGGCCGCGATCCTGATGGCCGCGCCTCTGCTGTCCCTGCGCGGCACCGTCCTCACCGGGGTGTGCGCGTTCCTGCTCGACCTGGTCTCGTTCGTGTACTTCGGCTACCACGGAAGCGCGTTCGAGTTCAGCGAGCTGGCCATGGTGGCGACGGTGTTCGCGATCGCGGTCTTCCTCAACCGCCTCATGCATCACCTCGAGACCCAGCTGCGTTCCGCGCGTGACATCGCCGCCGCCGTCCAGTGCGCCGTGCTGCCGGATCCGCCGAAGGCGAGCGGTCCGCTGCGTTTCGCCGTGCGCTACGAGGCCGCGCAGACGGACGCGCAGATCGGCGGGGACCTCTACGCCGTGCTCGACACCCCGTTCGGCGTGCGCTGTGTGATCGGCGATGTGCGCGGCAAGGGAATGGACGCGGTCAGGGCAGTCGCGGCCAGCATCGTCACCTTTCGCGAGGCGGCCCTGTACGAGCCCAGCCTGACCGGGCTCGTGGAGCGGCTCGAGCGGGCTGCCGTCCTGGAGACCCAGCAGTCGGGCAGCGAGACCGAGTTCGAGGGGTTCATCACCGGCGTGGTGGCGGAGTTCCCCCGGCACGAGAGGGCGGTCCGCCTCGTCAACCGCGGCCATCCGGCACCCGTACTGCTCCTGCCCGACGACGTGCGGTACGTCGAGCCCAGCAGGCCGGCCGTGCCCCTGGGCATGGCCGGCCTGGCCGGCGACCCGGCCCCCGTCGACATGGTGGCCTTCCCGGAAGGGGCGACTCTGCTGCTCTACACGGACGGACTGACGGAGGCCCGTGACGAGAAGGGCCGCTTCTACGACCCCGTCGGGGCAGCCGCCATATCCACGGATGCCCGGCCTGAGGCTCTCCTCGACGCCCTGCTGGCCGACGTGCACCGGCACACCGGTGGCCGAAGAACCGACGACATGGCACTGCTGGCCATCGCCTGTGCACCGGACGCGGTGAAAAGCGGTTCGAATTCGGAGCGTGCATAAGGAAGTTGACCGGCAGCCGCTGATTTCGCCAACCCGGGGAGACGTCAGGGTCAAGTCATGGGCCGGGCGGCAATGGTGCACGACTCCGCGGTGAACCTCTCTGTCTGACGCAGGTGAAGTCACCACCCAATTCATGAAAGCGGGAGACCGCATCATGCGCCTGCGCGCCACCGAGCCTCACCCCGGCCGACTTCGTCGACGTGAGGTGAGCCGGGACCGTCGGGGCGGGCGGTGTCACCAGACGGACAGAGGGACCTCGTGGATCTCGTCCGCCTTGTGGCCGGCGCGTTCGTGCACGCGCTGGACCGCCTCGGCGGAGGGAGCCTCGGAGAGGCAGTAGACGGTTCCGGTGGCCGGGTCCGCCCAGGCCCGTTCGAAGTGCACCCGCTCCTCGCCCTCGATCGCGAGGTCCGCCTTATGGGCCGCGTCCAGCTGGTCGGCCGTGATGCCCTGCATGCCGTGGTGGATGTCCATGAACCGGGGCATGGTCCCGCACCTCCTGTCCCTGCGGATCACCTTCCATGCTGCGCCCGTACGGCCGGGGCGGCGACCGGCGGGGTGCGAGGAGAGGCGGGAGGTACGAGGGCGTACGACGACGGAGGTCGTCGTACGCCCTCGCGTGTCGTGGGCTTCGTCAGCCGCACTGGCAGGGGTTGCCCGACTGGCACCCGCACCCGCAGCCCGAGCCGCAGCCGCACGCGCCGATCAGCGTCAGGTTCTTGATGTCGGCGGGCTGCTCGGTGGGGCGTTCCTGCGTGGGGTCGGGTGTCGTGCCGGTGGATTCGGCCATGGCTCTGGGTCCCTCCTCGAGGCGGTGCCTGTGCCCATTCCATGCCCGCTCCGCCGGGCGCATCAACGGCGCACAGTGGCTTCGGGCCCGCCCCGGCCGATCCTCTTCGCGCCTGTTCGGATACGGAGGGTCAGGCGCCCTTGGGCCCGGCGGCCTGGATCTCCGGCTGGACGTCGGGCTGGAGCTCGTCCGCGTGCTCACCCGTCACCAGGAACACCACGCGCTTGGCGACCGCCACCGCGTGGTCGGCGAACCGCTCGTAGTAACGGCCCAGCAGCGTCACGTCGACCGCGGTCTCGATGCCGTGCTTCCAGCGGTCGTCCATCAGGTGCTGGAACAGCGTGCGGTGCAGCAGGTCCATGGCGTCGTCGTCGGCCTCCAGCTGCATCGCCAGATCGACGTCCTTCGTGATGATCACCTCGGCCGCCTTCGCCATCAGACGCTGCGCGAGCTGACCCATCTCCAGGATCGTGGCGTGCAGGTCGTGCGGTATGGCGCGCTCCGGGAAGCGCAGGCGCGCGAGCTTCGCCACGTGCTGGGCGAGGTCGCCGGAGCGCTCCAGGTCGGCCGACATCCGCAGTGACGTGACGACGATCCGCAGGTCGGTGGCGACCGGCTGCTGCCGGGCCAGCAGGGCTATCGCGCGGGCTTCCAGGTCGTGCTGGAGCTCGTCGACTTTCTTGTCCGCCTCGATGACGCTCTCGGCCAGCTTCAGGTCGGAGTCGAGGATGGCGGTCGTGGCGCGCCCGATCGCCGACCCGACCAGCCGGGCCATCTCGACCAGTCCGTCGCCGATCGAGTCCAGTTCCTCGTGGTACGCGTCCCGCATCAGGTTCCCTCTCGTACGTGTTCCATAGGGGTTTGGGGGGCCGGTCCTCCGGACATGTGAGTCCTCGAACGTCTGAGTCCTCGCACGTTTCGAACCGGCGGTACGAACCCCACGCTCCCACGTTCGGCCCCGTACGCGTCGGTTTCCGTCACCCGAAATGAACCACTGCTAGCTCCAAGGTGAACTCTGGGCGACGAGTGTTCGAGGTCGCACTTCGATGGCTGTAGCCATCCGGGACGGCATGCCTAACCTGGGGGCATGGACGTGAACGCGGCGGTCGCCGCAGCGGCAGCGATCGCCGGGGTGCTCACCGGCGCCATCGCCATGCTGGCGTTCCGCTGGAGCGAACGCGACCAGCAGCGACCCACCAGAACCTCTCTGCACACCGATCTCGTGCTCCCGCCGGGGGTGGACACGGTCCTTTCCGTGCTCCGCTCCTCCGCCGTCGTACTCGACGAGGCGGACGCCGTGGTCAAGGCGAGTTCCGCCGCGTACGCCCTCGGGCTGGTACGCGGGGGCAAGCTCGCCGTCGAACCCATGCTCCAGATGGCCCGGGACACCCGGCGGGACGGCGAGATACGCCAGGTCGAACTGGATCTGCCCAGGCGGGGGACCGGGCGGGGCGAGGCACTCGCCGTGTCCGCGCGGGTCGCCCCCCTCGGCTCCCGGCTCGTCCTGCTCCTCGTCGAGGACCTCACCGAGGCCCGGCGCATCGAGGCGGTACGGCGCGACTTCGTCGCGAACGTCAGCCACGAGCTCAAGACCCCGGTCGGCGCGCTCTCCCTGCTCTCCGAGGCCGTCATGGACGCCTCGGACGATCCGGAGGCGGTGGAGCGCTTCGCCGGGCGGATGCAGATCGAGGCCACCCGGCTGACGAACCTGGTCCAGGAGCTCATCGACCTCTCCCGGGTCCAGAACGACGACCCCCTGGAGGACGCCGAGCCCGTCCGGGTGGGCGAACTGGTCGCCGAGGCCATCGACCGGTGCCGTCACCAGGCCGGCACCAAGCAGATCACGATGGCCGCGGGCGGCACCGCCGACCTGCGGATCTGGGGGAACCGGGGGCAGCTCGCCGCCGCACTCGGCAATCTCGTCGAGAACGCCGTCAACTATTCGCCGGCCCGCACCCGCGTCGGCATAGCCGCCCGCCGGGTCAGCGTGCCCAGCGGGGACCTCATCGAGATCGCCGTGACCGACCAGGGCATCGGCATCTCGGACAAGGACAAGGAGCGCATCTTCGAGCGCTTCTACCGGGTCGACCCCGCCCGCTCCCGTGCCACGGGTGGTACGGGCCTCGGGCTGGCGATCGTCAAGCACGTGGCCGCCTCGCACGGCGGGGAGGTCACGGTGTGGAGCTCCGAGGGACAGGGCTCCACGTTCACTCTGCGGCTGCCGGAGGCGGGTGCGGCCCGCGACCGCGCCCAGCAGCATCCCGATCTCGACCACGTGGACGACACCTACGACGAACACGTGAACGACGAATACGACTACGACGAGGACATCCCCGAGAACGTCATCGACAGCGCCGTCGAGAACGCCGCCGGGAACAACGCCGTCGAGACCGGACGGGCCGCACCTTCGGCCCACCCCTCGCGCACCACATCCCCCGACTCAACCGCGTACGAAACGCTTTCCGCCCCGGAGGTCCTTCCGTGACCCGTGTGCTTGTCGTCGAGGACGAGGAGTCCTTCTCCGACGCCCTGTCGTACATGCTCCGCAAGGAGGGCTTCGAGGTCGCTGTCGCGACCACGGGCCCCGACGGGCTCGACGAGTTCGAGCGCAACGGCGCCGATCTCGTCCTGCTCGACCTGATGCTGCCGGGGCTGCCCGGCACCGAGGTGTGCCGTCAGCTGCGCGGCCGCTCGAACGTTCCGGTGATCATGGTCACCGCCAAGGACAGCGAGATCGACAAGGTGGTCGGTCTGGAAATAGGAGCCGACGACTACGTCACCAAGCCGTTCTCCTCGCGCGAACTGGTCGCCCGCATCCGGGCGGTCCTGCGCCGCCGGGGCGAGCCCGAGGAGGTCACCCCGGCGGCGCTGGAGGCCGGCCCGGTCCGGATGGACGTCGACCGCCACGTGGTCACCGTCTCCGGCTCGAAGGTCGACCTCCCGCTCAAGGAGTTCGACCTGCTGGAGATGCTGCTGCGCAACGCGGGCCGCGTCCTCACCCGCATGCAGCTGATCGACCGGGTCTGGGGCGCCGACTACGTCGGTGACACCAAGACCCTCGACGTCCACGTCAAGCGCCTGCGCGCGAAGATCGAGCCGGACCCCGGTGCGCCGAGGTACCTGGTGACGGTGCGCGGCCTCGGCTACAAGTTCGAGCCGTAGACCGCCGTCGGGAGTCGGAGCGGGCCGGAGGGATCCGGTACGCACGTACGGTGAAGGGCGGCACCCTGGAAAGGGTGCCGCCCTTCTCGCATGCGCACGGGCCGTACCCGCGGCGCACCGCTCACGGGACGCGCCCGGAGGCGGACCCGCGGGCCGTGCCTGCCTACTGGCCGGCCGCCGACTCGGTGGCGGTGGCGGTGGCGGTCGCGTTCGGGGAGACGGACTCGTTCGGGGACGCCGACTCGCCCGGCGACGCCGACTCGGTGGCGGACGGCGTGACGCTCGGGATGTCGCTCGGGCCCCAGGAGGAGAAGTAGCTCTCGGCCGGGACGACGAAGGCGCTGATGTTCACGGCGCCGGTCGAGCTGAAGGTGAAGGTGATCTTCTGGACGTTGCCGTTCTGGACGGCCTCGGCGGCGTCCGAGAGCACCGCGGAGGCGTTGTTCTTGCCGCCGAGGACCAGGGAGCCGCCCGCCGGGACGCTCAGCTTGTCGCTGCCCTTGGCGGGGGAGAGCTTGGCGGTGCCGCCGCCCTCGACGCTGATGGAGTCCAGGGTCTGGGCGCTCTTGCCGCTGTTGAAGACGGTCGCGGAGATCACCGAGGGACCCGAGGTGTCCGTGCCGGGCTGGGTGATGACGAGAGCGTTCTGGATCTTGATGTCGCCGACGCTCGTCGCCGCGTTGTCGGGCTGGACCTCCAGCGTCTGGGAACTGTTGCCCGCGCCGCACGCGGCGAGCGAGGCGATCGAGAACGCGATGGCGGAGGCGGCGAGGGCGCCGCGACGAAGGCTGCTGCTCACGGCGGCGGCTTCTCCTTGAACGCAGGGGCAGCTGTACCTAAAGCCGCCCTAAGTGTCTGTCAGCGGCCTTAGGTTACCGAGCCGTTCCGGAGCCGCCGCACCCGACCCTCCCCCGGGGCGCCCGGCTTCGCTCGGCAGGCGGTACCCGGACGGCTTTCCGGGGTCGGAAGCGACCGGGAACGTATTGGTCTCACCGTCGTACGAGATTCACTTAGACGGGCTTGTGGATTTTCCGTGCCGGAATACCTGGTGGTGGCGGGCCTCTAAGCGGCGGAATTGATCACCGACGTGGTTCGGCCGGCCGTTCCGCCGGTCTTGTGATCTTCCCTTGTGATCACCCCGTGATCAATTCCGGAATCGTGTCGCGGTCGACACCGGCAACCGAACGGAGTAGCGGAAGTCGATCGCATGGAACCGGACATTTAGGGACGTTCGTCCACTTGGGGCGGCCTCCGGATGTGTGTAACGTGTGCGTTTCCCTTCCCCTGGACAGCCGCTCCGACCTGCGAATACCCGCTTCCGATCGGCCCGCGATGCACGTTCCTGTTGCTGTTGTCAAGCCCCGAGATATGCCCTGACCTGCGAAAACGCCATTCAGAACCCGTCGTTTCCGTGTTACTCTGGATAGCCACGGAAGGGGTACCTGTCACATGACGTTCAAGGTTGGCGACACCGTGGTCTATCCCCATCACGGGGCCGCGCTGATCGAGGCTATCGAAACTCGCCAGATCAAAGGCGTGGACAAGACCTACTTGGTGCTGAAGGTCGCCCAGGGCGACCTGACGGTACGTGTGCCAGCGGACAATGCGGAGTTCGTCGGCGTGCGTGATGTGGTCGGTCAGGACGGGCTGGACCGGGTCTTCGAGGTGCTGCGCGCTCCGTACGCCGAGGAGCCCACGAACTGGTCACGCCGCTACAAGGCAAATCTGGAGAAGCTCGCCTCCGGCGATGTCATCAAGGTCGCGGAAGTCGTGCGTGACCTGTGGCGTCGTGAGCGCGAGCGCGGACTCTCCGCCGGTGAGAAGCGCATGCTCGCCAAGGCCCGCCAGATCCTGGTGAGCGAGCTGGCTCTCGCGGAGAACACGAACGAGGACAAGGCGGAGGCCCTGCTCGACGAGGTCCTCGCGTCCTGACGTGCGGCGGCACCGTCCGCCCTGCTCAGCACGCCGCTCACTCTGCGCAGTGAAATGCCGCGGTGCCCGATGACGTATCTTCTGTCGCCGGGCGCTGCGGCATTTTTTTTGTACGCCGTACTCGGATGCCGTACGCCACGAGGAATTCCCCGATACTGGTGTGCCGGGCCCGGGCAGCTGGCTCGACCGGTGTCACGGAAGGGTTCCGGTCAAGGCGTCGCGCCCGGCACGCTGTGGCCATACCCACGTAGGCCGAGCACACAAACCTGACAGGAACCGATGTCTGACGTTTCGCGCCCTTCGACCGCGGATGCCGTTCCGGAAGCCCCGGCTGTGACCACCCGTACCGCCGTCGTGATCCCGGCCGCCGGCCGGGGTGTGCGCCTCGGTCCGGGCGCACCCAAGGCGCTCCGCGCGCTGAACGGCACCCCCATGCTCATCCACGCCGCGCGCGCCATGGCCGCGTCCCGCGCCGTCTCCCTGGTCGTCGTCGTGGCGCCGCCCGACGGCGCGGGCGAGGTCAAGTCGCTGCTCGACGCGCACGCGCTGCCGGAGCGGACCGACTTCCTCGTCGTCCCCGGCGGAGAGACCCGCCAGGAGTCGGTGAAGCTCGGCCTCGACGCGCTGCCGCCCGACTGCGGCATCGTGCTCGTGCACGACGCCGCCCGGCCCCTGGTGCCGGTCGACACGGTGGACGCCGTGATCGAGGCCGTACGGGAGGGCGCGGCCGCGGTCGTGCCCGCGCTGCCGCTCGCGGACACGGTCAAGGAGGTCGAGCCGGCGGCCGTGCCGGGCGAGCCGGAGCCGGTGCTCGCCACGCCCGAGCGCAAGCGCCTGCGGGCCGTCCAGACTCCGCAGGGCTTCGACCGGGCCACGCTGCTGCGCGCCCACGAGACGGTGACCGGCGACGTCACCGACGACGCGAGCATGGTGGAGCGGCTCGGCCTGCCGGTCGTGGTGGTCCCCGGGCACGAGGAGGCCTTCAAGGTCACCCGGCCGCTGGACCTGGTGCTGGCGGAGGCGGTCCTGGCGCGCCGGAGGCTGAACGATGGCTTCTGAGCTCTCCGGGACGCCCGGTGCCGCCCAGGGCGCCGGGGCGTACGTGCCCGTGCTGCCGCAGGTGGGGATCGGTACGGACATCCACGCCTTCGAGGAGGGGCGGGAGCTGTGGTGCGCCGGTCTGAAGTGGGAGGGCGAGGGTCCGGGCCTCGCCGGGCACTCCGACGCGGACGTCGTCGCCCACGCCGCGTGCAACGCGCTGTTCTCCGCGGCCGGGCTCGGTGATCTGGGGCAGCACTTCGGCACCGGGCGGCCCGAGTGGGCCGGGGCGTCCGGGGTGACGCTGCTGACCGAGGCCGCGCGGCTGGTGCGCGAGGCCGGATTCGTCATCGGCAACGTCGCTGTCCAGGTCGTCGGACCCCGGCCGAAGATCGGCAAGCGGCGTGACGAGGCGCAGAAGGTCCTGTCCGAGGCGGTCGGCGCGGCGGTCTCGGTGTCCGGGGCCACGACGGACGGGCTCGGCTTCCCGGGGCGCGGCGAGGGCCTGATGGCGGTGGCGACGGCGCTGGTGGTCCGTACGGGCTGAGCCCGCCCGGACGGCGCCGGTGGTCCGCGCGGGCCGAGCACGCCGGCCCGTCCGCGCACCCGGCCCGGCCGGGTGCGCGGGGCCGGGAGGGGGCTCCGCCCCGCGCGTCCGCGGGCCCGCGTGCTCCCGTCGCCCGGGAGAATTAAGGCGGAAGGGTCGCAGGGCACTGCCTCGCGACCACTACCCTGGAGTGGTGACTATTCGCCTGTACGACACCAGCGCCCGGCAGATCCGTGACTTCGCCCCGCTCAAGCCGGGTTGTGTCTCGATCTACCTGTGTGGTGCCACCGTTCAGGCGGCCCCGCACATCGGACACATCCGGTCGGGGCTGAACTTCGACATCATGCGCCGCTGGTTCGCCCACCGCGGCTACGACGTCACGTTCATCCGCAACGTCACCGACATCGACGACAAGATCATCAAGAAGTCGCGCGAGGAGGACCGCCCCTGGTGGTCCATCGGCTACGACAACGAGCGCGCGTTCAACGACGGCTACCAGGCCCTCGGTTGCCTGCCGCCCACGTACGAACCGCGGGCGACCGGGCACGTGCCCGAGATGATCGAGATGATGCGCGGGCTCATCGAGCGCGGACACGCCTACGAGGCCGACGGCAACGTCTACTTCGACGTGCGCTCCTTCCCGGGGTATCTCCAGCTCTCCAACCAGGAGTTGGACAACCTCCGCCAGCCCTCGGGCGAGGGCGAGACGGGCAAGCGGGACCACCGCGACTTCGCCATGTGGAAGTCGGCCAGGCCCGGCGAGCCGAGTTGGGAGACGCCGTGGGGGCGCGGGCGTCCGGGCTGGCACCTGGAGTGCTCCGCCATGGCGCACAAGTACCTCGGTTCCGCCTTCGACATCCACGGCGGCGGGCTCGACCTGATCTTCCCGCACCACGAGAACGAGATCGCCCAGGCCAAGGCGTTCGGCGACGAGTTCGCCCGGTACTGGGTGCACAACGCCTGGGTCACCAAGGCCGGCGAGAAGATGTCCAAGTCGCTCGGGAACTCGGTCCTCGTCTCCAAGATGGTCAAGGAGTGGCGCCCGATCGTGCTGCGCTACTACCTCGGCACCCCGCACTACCGCTCCATGATCGAGTACAGCGTGGAGGCCCTGCGCGACGCCGAATCGGCGTTCGCGCGCATCGAGGGCTTCGTGCAGCGGGTCGTGGAGAAGGCCGGTGGGGTCGTCGAACCCGCCGGCGAGGTGCCGCCGGCCTTCGCCGAGGCGATGGACGACGACCTGGGCGTGCCGCAGGCGCTCGCCGTCGTGCACACCGCCGTCCGGCAGGGCAACTCCGCGCTCGCCGCCGACGACAAGGAAGCCGCGGTCGCCCGCCTCGCCGAGGTGCGCGCCATGCTCGGCGTCCTCGGACTCGACCCGCTCGACCCGCACTGGGCCGAGGAGACGGACCGGGGCGACGATCTGCACGGCGTCGTCGACAGCCTCGTACGACTGGTCCTCGACCAGCGGGAGGCGGCCCGGACCCGCAAGGACTGGGCCACCGCGGACGCCATCCGCGACCAGCTCAACCAGTCCGGACTCGTCATCGAGGACGGTCCGCAGGGGCCGCGCTGGAGCCTCGGCCCGCGCTGACCCCACCCGATCGCCTACGTGATCGATTGTGCCGTCCGGGCCTTCGGGCGGCACACTTCATAGACGTACACGCTTCGACGCGGGCGCACGCGCCGCGTCGCCCCGCACAGACAGGTAGGTCATGGCCGCTAACAACCGCCGCATGTCCGGCAAGAAGGGCGCGCAGGTCGGCAGTGGCGGCCAGCGACGCAAGGGCCTGGAGGGCAAGGGCCCGACCCCGCCCGCCGAGATGCGCAAGAAGCACAAGAAGAACCGCATCGCCACCGCGAAGGCCAAGCAGGTCGCCCGCCGTCCCGTGGTGCGCGGCCGCGGCGGCAAGGGCACGTCCGAGATGGTCGTCGGGCGCAATCCCGTGGTCGAGGCGCTGCGTGAGGGCGTGCCCGCCTCCACGCTCTACGTCCAGCAGTTCATCGACAACGACGAGCGGGTGCGCGAGGCGCTCCAGCTCGCGGCCGAGCGCGGCGGGATCAACCTCATGGAGGCCCCCCGCCCCGAGCTCGACCGGATGACGAACGGGCTCAACCACCAGGGTCTGGTCCTCCAGGTCCCGCCGTACGAGTACGCCCACCCCGAGGACCTCGTGGCCGCCGCCTACGACGAGGGCGCCGATCCGCTCATCGTCGCCCTCGACGGCGTCACCGACCCGCGCAACCTCGGTGCCGTCGTACGGTCCGTCTCCGCCTTCGGCGGCCACGGCGTCGTGGTGCCCGAGCGGCGTGCCGCGGGTATGACCGCCGGCGCGTGGAAGACGTCCGCCGGTACGGCCGCGCGCACGCCGGTGGCCCGCGCCACCAACCTCACGCGCGCCCTGGAGGCGTACAAGAAGTCCGGTCTCACCGTGGTCGGCCTGGCCGCCGACGGCGAGGCCGAGGTGGGCGACCTGGAGGCGCTGGGCGGCCCGGTCGTCATCGTCGTCGGCAGCGAGGGCAAGGGACTGTCCCGACTGGTCGGCGAGACCTGCGACTTCCGGGTGCGGATCCCGATGCCCGGTGGCGCGGAGTCGTTGAACGCGGGTGTCGCGGCGGGTGTCGTGCTGTACGAGGCGGCCCGGCGCCGCGCCTGAGTCCGGGTCGTACGCAGGTCCGGGGCGCGTGTGACGCGTGCCTCGGACCGGGCCGGGACGTCGTCCGAACGGATGTCCGTCCCTGTCACCCACTCGGGGCAATCTGGGCGATGAGGACAACCTTGACGGGGTCCGGACAGATCCGCCCGGTCAAGACAGTGTCCTAACTCCACGTCACTCGGTTAGATGAGTGTGGACACCAGAACACCCCGCACACCCACGGGGGACCGCTCGTCGGGATACGACGACGCTCCCGCGCTGAGCATGGTGAAGGTGCCGAGCGATCCGGCGCAGGTCATCGTCAATCACGCGAGCTTCCGCGTCCAGCTGGGCACGTCGGCGAGACGCGCCCAATCGCCGCGGATCGCACGGCACTCGAGCGTCGGCGTGGGCACCGCCCAGGCGCCCGCGGCGGGCGGTGCCGGAGCCCGTCGCCGTGCGGTCGTCTGGAGCGGCAGGTCCGCCCCCGACGACACCGGCGCCCACCGCCTCCTCCAGGCCGTGCGGGCCGGCAGCGTCCGGCACGGCGAGCAGCCCTCCGCCGACTCCGGGGCCACCCAGGTCATCCCGCGCGTCGACACGACGAGGGCGGCCCCGGGCCGACCCGGTGGCGGCTACGGCGGACACGACGGCTACGGCGGCCGGTACGACGAGCTGGACCAGACCCTGGAGACCCCCGTCGTCGGCGCCCAGCGCATCCCGGGCGACGGTATGCCCGCCGGGGCCCGGCTCCTGCCCCACATGCGCACGGTCGGCAGCGCCTACGACGAACCCGCCTACGGACGGCCCGCACCCGCCCACGCCGGCCCCGGTCGCGGCGCACCCGTCCACGGCGGTCCCGCGCACGGCGAACCCGCCTACGACGACGGGCGGTTCGACGACGACGCGTACGACGACGCGTACGACGACATCGAGGCGGCGGGCAGGACGCGGCGCGGCTCGCGGTCCGGGCGGCGCGCCGACGACCCGTCACGACACGCCTACTTCCCCGGCCGCCGGATGAACCTCGGCGTGGTCCTGCTCCCGCTGCGCATCTTCCTCGGCTTCATCTCGGTGTACGCCGGCATGGGCAAGCTCTGCGACCCGCTCTACTTCGACGGCGGCAAGCGCGGCTCCATGGTCAAGTGGCTCGACACCCTGCACCCCTGGGAAGTCGCCGAGCCGCTGCGCCAGTTCGCGCTCCAGCACCCGGTCGGGTCCGGCCTGGTCATCGCCTTCCTCCAGGTCGTCGTGGGCGTCCTGACGTTCCTCGGCTGCTGGCAGCGGGTCACCGCCGTGGTCGGCGCCGCGCTGTCCGCCGCGCTCCTCGTGACCGTCAGCTGGAAGTCGGTCCCGGTCTACGACGCGCCCGACATCATCTGTCTCGCCGCCTGGTCCCCGCTGGTCATCGCGGGCGCGCCCGTCTACTCGATCGACGGACGTCTCGCGGCCGGTGCCTGGCGCCGCCTCGGACCCCGCTCGGACATCTGGGAGCTGCGCCGATTCGTGCTGCGCCGCGGCGCCCTCGTCACGGCCGTCGCCGTGGGTCTCACCCTGCTCGTCGGCTCCCTGCTAGGCGGCGCGGTCCGCGACGCCGGCCGGGTCGTCGTCCCCGGCCCCGGCGAGGCCCCGCGCAACGAACTGCCCGGCTCGCCGCTCCCGCAGGACCCGGCCAAGCGCAAGCACCGGCAGAAGCCGTCGCCCTCCTCCAGCGCGCCGTCCCACGGCGCCCCCTCCGGTGCGGCCAGCCCCTCCAGCGGCACCGCCGGCACCCCGGACGCCACCCGCGACACCGGGAGCGCCACCACCGGCGCGCCCAGCCGGAGCCAGAGCACGGCCGGTCAGGCGCCGCCCCCGCGGTCCACCTCGTCCGGCGGCGCCCCGAGCACCAGCTCCGGTCCCTCGTCCGGCGGCAGCGGCTCGCCCGGTGGAACCAGCGGTTCCAGCAGCTCGGGCGGATCGGGCGGCTCCGGCAGTTCCGGCGGCTCCGGCAGCTCGGGTGGCTCCGGCGGCTCGGGCGGCGGTTCGGGCTCCTCCTCCGCCGGCCAGTCCGGCCTGGTCGGCGGCCTGCTCGGCTAGGGCCACGACCGTCACGACGACGGGGCCCCGCACGGATGACGTGCGGGGCCCCGTCGTCGTACTGTCGCGCCGCCTTGCCGTACGGGCGCAGTACAGGCGTGTACAGGCTTGTACGGCGTCGTACGAGCTGTGCGCTCGCGCCCCGGGAAAAACCCCGGGAAAGGGACGCGAGGCGCGGGGAGAGCTCGCGGAAGGCCTCTCAGCGGCCCAGAGCGGCCAGCTCCCGCGCGGCCTCGGTCAGGTCCTTCGCCGTGTCGATCGCCCGCCAGTAGGCGCCCTGCGGGATCGGGAAGCCCGCCAGGCGGCGTTCACGCGCCAGATGCGGGAACGTGGTGCGCTCGTGGTCGCCCCGCGCGGGGAGCAGATCGGCGAACTCCGGGGAGAAGACGTAGACGCCCGCGTTGATCTCGTTCGTCGTCGGCGGCGCCTCGATGAAGTCGGTGATGTGGCCGAAGCCGTCCGTCTTCACCGCGCCCCAGGGGATGCGCGGGCGGGCCAGGGCGAGGGTCGCGACGGCGTCGCGCTCGGTGTGGAAGTCCGCCATGTCGCGCAGCGAGAAACGGGTCCAGATGTCGCCGTTCGTCGCGTACCAGGACCGGTCGGGGTGCGGGAGACGGGCGGCCGCGTACTTCAGACCGCCACCGCGGCCGAGCGGCTCGGTCTCGACGACCGTCGTGACGTTCACCGGCAGGTCGGCGGAGTCCAGCCACTTCTGGAGGACGTCGGCGAGGTGGCCGCAGCTGACCACCACGTCCGTCACGCCCTCCTCGGCGAGCCAGACGAGCTGATGGCCGATGATCGGCGTCCCCGTGCCGGGGATCTCCACCATCGGCTTGGGCCGGTCGTCGGTGTAGGGGCGCAGCCGGGAACCCTGGCCCCCGGCCAGGATGACGGCTTGCGTGGGGCGGGACACGGCGTGCGGATCGGTCATGCCCGAACTGTACGCGGCGCCCCGCCCGTGGCCCGGACCGGCGATCCATCCTCGACCGGCCGGTTCCGGCCGCCCGCCGCGCGGGGCGGCCGGCCGCGAGGTCGGGTTCAGCTGTGGCCGGCCGCCACCCCCGACGCGAAGGAGGTGTCGCAGACGGGGCGCGCGTACGACTGGGCCCGCGGGGCGCCGTAGATACGCACCGCGGCACGGCCCAGGGCACGGGCGATGGAGACGCAGTGCTCGGCGAGCGACGGGTGACCGTTGACGGCCTCCTGGAGGTGCGTGAGGACGACGCCCGGGTCCTTGTCCTGCAGCTGGGTCAGCAGCCGGTCGCGCAGCAGGTCCTGCGGTGCGCGGACCACGGAGTGCGAGGCGCCGCCCGCGGTGGAGACGTCGGACGCGGTGAGCACCGAGTTCGAGGGGTTCCCCGACCAGTTGACTCGGGTGACCGCGAGGGTCCCGGAGAGCACCAGGACGACGGGCAGGACGAGGGCGAGGGTGCGGCCGATCCGGCGGGCGGGGCCGCGGTGGCCGCGTCGCGGCTGTTGGGAGATGGAGTGCTTCACGCGTGTGAGGGTAGCGCCCGGTAATGATTTGGCGACATTTAGTCACCGGTTCGGGGGATGAGAAGACGCCCTTTTTGGGGTAGGGCGTTGACGTACGTCACTCGAAAAGGGTGTTTTGCCGGGGTATTCGGCGACAACGAACCGGGCCCCGCGCTGGTGCGCGGGGCCCGGTTCGTCAGCCTGGGTGAATCCTCCGGGAGCTGCCGTCCCGGGCGGTGTGCGGTCAGTCGGTGAGGCGCTCGCCCGTGGAGGTGGAGAACACGTGGATCTCGCCCGGCCGCGGCACGACGTGCAGCTGCGCGCCCTTGTCCGGCACCTGACGGCCGCCGACGCGGACCACCAGGTCCTTGACCTCGCCGCTGACCTCGGCCGCGCCGTAGACGTAGCCGTCGGCGCCGAGCTCCTCGACGACGTTCACGGAGACCGCGAGACCGGCCGGGGCGTCCTCGGCGTCCTTCGACAGGGAGGAGGCGGCGGCGCCGTTGTGCTCGACCACGTCGAAGTGCTCGGGACGCACGCCGACGGTGACCGTGCGGTCGCCGCGGTCGGCGGCGGCCTTCAGCGCCTCGCGGTTGACCGGCACCACGCTGTTGCCGAACTTGACCCCGCCGTCGGTGATCGGGACCTCGACCAGGTTCATCGCCGGGGAGCCGATGAAGCCGGCCACGAAGAGGTTGGCGGGCTTGTCGTACATGTTGCGCGGGGAGTCGACCTGCTGGAGCAGACCGTCCTTGAGGACCGCGACGCGGTCGCCCATCGTCATGGCCTCGACCTGGTCGTGGGTGACGTAGACGGTCGTGATGCCGAGACGGCGCTGGAGCGAGGCGATCTGCGTACGGGTCGACACACGGAGCTTGGCGTCCAGGTTGGACAGCGGCTCGTCCATGAGGAAGACCTGCGGCTCGCGCACGATGGCGCGGCCCATGGCGACACGCTGGCGCTGACCGCCGGAGAGCGCCTTCGGCTTGCGGTCCAGGTACTCGGTCAGGTCGAGGATCTTCGCGGCCTCCTCGACCTTCTGCCGGATCTCCGCCTTGTTGACGCCGGCGATCTTGAGCGCGAAGCCCATGTTGTCGGCGACCGTCATGTGCGGGTACAGCGCGTAGTTCTGGAACACCATCGCGATGTCCCGGTCCTTGGGCGGCAGGTGGGTGACGTCACGGTCACCGATGCGGATGGCGCCGGCGTTCACGTCCTCGAGCCCCGCGAGCATCCGGAGCGAGGTGGACTTGCCGCAGCCGGACGGACCGACCAGAACGAGGAACTCGCCGTCCTCGATCTCGATCTCGAGTGCGTCTACGGCGGGCTTCTCGGAACCCGGGTAGATCCGGGTCGCCTTGTCGAACGAGACAGTGGCCATGGTGAATGGGCCCCCTTCTACCGGCAGGAACGTGCCGGACGATCCGTTGTAGGAAGGTGGTTGGTGTAGTCCACACGAGTGAACCGAATCAGGACGCTACCTCCCGGTCACCCGATCTGTCAGTACCCGGACGACTGTGAACTTCGCGGAAATTTTCGACAGAGAGCCCCCGCGACGTGGGTACACTGCACGGGCACGTGCGTCCGGCGGACGCGCACGCCTCCTTAGCTCAGCTGGCCAGAGCACCGCTCTTGTAAAGCGAAGGTCGTCGGTTCGAATCCGACAGGGGGCTCCGGAAAAGCCCAGGCCAGAGTTGTCGTGGCCTGGGCTTTCGGCTGTCCGGGGACCCTGGGGCCCCGGGCTGTCCCGGGGGGCGTCCCCGAGCTATTCCTGGGTCCCCAGCTTGGTCAGCGCCTCGTCCGTCAGGCGGTACGTCGTCCACTCGTCCTGGGGAAGGGCGCCGAGCGAGTCGTAGAAGTCGATCGCGGGGCGGTTCCAGTTCAGGACCGACCACTCGAGGCGCTGGTAGCCGCGCTCGACGCAGATGCGGGCGAGTTCCGTCAGCAGGGCCTTGCCGTGGCCGGCGCCGCGGGCCATGGGGCGGACGTACAGGTCCTCCAGGTAGATGCCGTGGACGCCGCGCCAGGTGGAGAAGTTCAGGAACCACAGGGCGAAGCCGACCGTCCCGCCGCCGGCGTCGTCCTCGGCGATGTGGGCGAAGGCGGCGGGCCGCTCGCCGAACAGCGCCTCGTGGAGCTGCTCCGGCGTGGCCCTGGCCTCCTGCGGGGCCTTCTCGTACTCGGCGAGTTCACGGATCAGGCTGTGGAGGACGGGGACATCGGCGGGCACGGCGGTACGGATCATGTCCGCGAGCCTAATACCGTCGCCGATTTGTTCGGAATGTCGATCGCGCGCCGGACGATACCGACGTGTGTGACTTGGCTCATGCGAATCAGCGGAGGCGAGGTCCTGCGCCGGGTGCGGGCGTATGTCCGCAGCGCGCCCGGTACGTACGTGTGGCTGGCGATCCTGTTCTTCACCACGGTCGCCCTGCACCACATGTCGCCGGAGTTCGAGGAACAGTTCCTGCGGCAGCGGTCGACGAACCTCCACGAGCTGTCGGACAACCCGGTGCGGGTGCTGATCGCCAGCGCCATGTGGATCGCCGGCGGATTCTGGTGGCCGTACGTCGTGCTGTACTCCGTCTTCCACGCGCAGGCCGAGCGCTGGCTGGGCACGCTGCGCTGGCTGGCGGTGTGCGTGGCCGCGCACGTGCTGGCGACGCTGATCAGCGAGGGCGTGCTGCTGCGGGCGATCCGGGACGGGATGGCGCCGCCCTCGGCGGTCGACACCCTCGACGTGGGCGTCAGCTACGCGCTGGCGGGGGTGGTCGCGGTGCTCACCTACCGGATCGCCGCGCCCTGGCGGTACGCGTATCTCGCCGTCGTGCTCGTCTGGTACGGGGTCCCGCTCGTGGTCGGCCGCACCTTCACCGATGTCGGACATTTCGTCTCGGTGCTGATCGGGCTGGCCTGTTTCCCACTGACCGGAGGGCGCGGAAAAAGCACGGAATCCGAAGGAGACAGCGGCCGAGTGCAGGGGTTAGCGTCCCGGACATGAGCAACTCGGGCGGCAGCGTCGTGAACGGCGGCATCTCGTTCTGGTACGCGGACGACGGTCTTCCGGCGCGGCGGGAGCCGCTGGCCGGGGACGCCTCCGCGGACGTCGTGATCGTCGGGGGCGGGTACACGGGCCTGTGGACCGCGTACTACCTGAAGAAGGCCGCTCCGTTCCTGCGGATCACCGTCCTCGAACAGAAGTTCTGCGGCTACGGCGCCTCGGGCCGCAACGGGGGCTGGCTGTACAACGGCATCGCGGGCCGCGACCGGTACGCGAAGCTGCACGGGCACGAGGCGGCCGCGCGGTTGCAGCGGGCCATGAACGACACCGTCGACGAGGTCGTCCGGGTCGTCGCGGACGAGGGCATCGAGGCTGACGTCCACCGGGGCGGGGTGCTGGAGGTCGCGCGCACGCCGGCCCAGCTCGCGCGGCTGAAGGCGTTCCACGCGGGAGAACTGGAGTTCGGCGAGAAGGACCGGGAGCTGTACGGCGCCCGGGAGACGGCCGAGCGGATACGGGTCGCGGACGCGGTCGGTTCGACCTGGACGCCGCACGGGGCGCGGGTGCACCCGGTGAAGCTGGTCAAGGGGCTGGCGGCGGCCGTGGAGGCGCTGGGCGTGACCCTGTACGAGTCGACGCCGGTGACGGAGATCCGGCCGAAGCACGCGGTCACCCCGTACGGGACCGTCCGCGCGCCCTATGTGCTGCGCTGCACGGAGGGGTTCACCGCCTCGCTGAAGGGGCAGCGGCGGACCTGGCTGCCGATGAACTCCTCGATGATCGCGACCGAGCCGCTGACGGCGGCGCAGTGGGAGTCGGTCGGCTGGGACGGGCGGGAGACGCTGGGCGACATGGCGCACGCGTACATGTACGCGCAGCGCACCGCCGACGGCCGGATCGCGCTGGGCGGGCGGGGCGTCCCGTACCGCTTCGGGTCGAGGACCGACAACGACGGACGGACCCAGGCGGCGACCGTCGAGGCGCTGCGCGCGATCCTCGTGGACTTCTTCCCCTCGCTGGCCGGGGTGGGGATCGAACATGCCTGGTCGGGTGTGCTGGGCGTGCCCCGGGACTGGTGCGCGACGGTCACCCTGGACCGGTCCTCGGGGCTCGGCTGGGCGGGCGGTTACGTCGGTTCGGGCGTCGCCACCGCCAACCTCGCGGCCCGCACGCTGAGCGATCTCGTGCAGCGGGACTCCGGTCAGGGCGGGCGCACGGAGCTGACGGAGCTGCCGTGGGTGGGACACAAGGTCCGCCGGTGGGAGCCGGAGCCGCTGCGGTGGCTGGGCGTGCAGGGGATGTACGCCACCTACCGGGCGGCGGACCGGCGCGAGCGGGAGACGCACGGCGCGCAGTCCTCCCGGCTGGCCCGGGCGGCGGACTGGGTGGCGGGACGGCACTGAGGCCTCGGGACGGCACCGGGGTGGCGCGGGACGGCACTGAGGCCTCGGGACGGCACAGGGGTGGCGCAGGACGGCACTGAGGCCTTGGGACGGCACCGGGGTGGCGCAGGACGGTACCGAGGCGGCGGGGCGGCGCCGAGGCCGCGGGACGGCCGCCGGTGGTCCGCGCCGCCCGCGGACGTCGGTCAGGCCGCCGACTCGGGGACCGGAGTCCGTGCCGGGCTCTCGCGGGCGGGCGGCTTCGCCGTCACCATCAGGCCCGCGACCAGACCGGCCAGCAGCATGATGCCGGCGGCCCACCAGATGGCGACGGTGTAGCCGTGGACGATGCCCTCGCGCACGATCAGGTCCCTCTGGGCGGGGTCGCGCAGATGCGCCGTGATGTACGCGGCGCCGCTGGTGGTGGCGACGGTGTTGAGCAGTGCCGTGCCGATGGAGCCGCCGACCTGCTGCGAGGTGTTGACGGTGGCCGAGGTGACGCCCGCGTCCTGGGGGGCGACCCCCGCGGTGGCGGTGGAGAACACCGGCATGAAGGTCAGACCCATGCCGAGGCCCATGAGGACCAGCGCGGGCAGGATCTCGGTGGGGTAGGAGGAGCCGACCGTCATCCGGGTGAGGACGAGCATGCCGCTCGCGGCCAGTACCATGCCGGGGACCATCAGCATCCGCGGGGCCACCCGCGGCAGCAGCCGGGCGGATATCTGGGTGGAGCCGATGATGATCGCGACGGTCAGCGGCAGGAAGGCCAGGCCTGTCTGCACGGGGGAGTAGCCGAGGATGACCTGGAGGTAGTAGGTCATGAACAGGAACAGGCCGAACATGCCGATGACCGCGAGGGCCATGGTCAGGAAGCAGCCGGCCCGGTTGCGGTCCCTGACGATGTGCAGGGGCAGCAGCGGTACGGGGGCCCGGGTCTGCCACCACACGAAGGCCGCGAGCAGCGCGACGCCCACCGCGAACAGCGTCAGGACCAGCGGGTCGGTCCAGCCGCGCGGGTTCGCCTCGCTGAACCCGTAGACCACCGAGACGAGGCCGCCGCAGCCGAGCAGCACACCGGGGACGTCCAGGCGGGCACCGGCGTGGCCGGGGCTGTCGCGCAGCAGGACGACGGCGCCGAGGACGGCGACGATCGCGATGGGCACGTTGACGTAGAGGCACCAGCGCCAGTTCAGGTACTCGGTGAGCAGCCCGCCGACGATGAAGCCGATCGCCGAGCCGCTGCCGGCCAGCGCGCCGTAGATGCCGAAGGCCTTGCCGCGCTCCCTGGGGTCGGTGAAGGTCGTGGTGAGGAGGCTGAGCGCGGAGGGGGCCAGGAGGGCGGCGAAGGCGCCCTGGAGGGCGCGGGCGAGGAAGAGCATCCCGGAGCCGGTGGCCGCGCCGCCGAACGCGGAGGCGGCGGCGAAGCCGACGAGACCGATGACGAACGTGCGCTTGCGGCCCACGATGTCGGCGATCCGGCCGCCGAGCAGGAGCAGCCCGCCGAAGGCGAGGGTGTACGCGGTGATGACCCACTGACGGTTGCCGTCGGACATGCCCAGCGCGCGCTGGGCGGAGGGGAGGGCGATGTTCACGATGGTCGCGTCCAGGACGACCATGAGCTGGGCGAGCGCGATCACCACCAGACCCCACCAGCGGCGCGGGTCGGCGTCCAGGGAGGTGGTGGTCTCACCCGTCCGGGGGTCACTCATCTGGTCAGAAGACCATGGTTCGGCAGGGGTCGCATCTCGGTGTGCGCCGTACCTGGTCATGGCTCCAGGACCACCTTCCCGACCGTGTTCCGGGTTTCCAGGGCACGGTGTGCGGCGGCGGCCTCGGCGAGCGGAAAACGCTGTACGACGGGGGTGAGGCGGCCGGCGGCGGCCTCGGCGAGGGCACGCAGTTCGAGGGTGCGCAGCGGGTGGGGTCCGCCGGTCCTGCGGGTCATGGCCGGGCCGAGGACCTGCTCGGAGACGCCCTCGACGAGGTGGGGGCCACCGCCGCTCAGGAGCTGCGCCGACCAGCCGAAGACGAGGTGCCGGCCGCCGGGGCCGAGCAGCGCGACGGCCTCGCGGGCGACCTCGCCGCCGACCCCGTCGAGGACGACGGTCACCGGGCGCCCGCCGAGGTGGGCGCGTACCTTGCCGGGCCAGGCGGGGTCGGTGTAGTCGACGGCGAGGTCGGCGCCGGCCGCCCGCACCCGAGCCACCTTGCGCGGGCCGCCCGCGAGGCCGACGACGGTGGCGCCGGCGTTCCTGGCGTACTGCACCAGCAGGGTGCCGATCGCGCCCGCGGCCGCCGGGACCAGGACGACCGAGTCGGGGCCGAGCTCGGTGAACTGGACGATCCCCAGCGCCGTACGACCGGTGCCGATCATGGCGACGGCCTGGGCGAAGTCGAGGTTCTCGGGGATCTCGTGGACGCGGTCGACGTCGGTGACGGCCAGTTCGGCGTAGCCCCCGGGGGCGAAACCGAGGTGCGCGACCACGCGTCGGCCGAGCCAGTGGTCCGCGACGCCCTCGCCCAGGGACTCGACCGTGCCGGCCACCTCGCGGCCGGGGACGGTGGGCAGGGCGGGCGGCTCGGGCAGCGGGCCCCGGAATCCCTCGCGCAGGGCGGTGTCGAGCAGATGGACACCGGCCGCGGCCACGGCGATGCGCAGTTGGCCGGGGGCGGGCAGCGGGTCCTCGACCTGTTCGTGGACGAGGTTCTCGGCGGGACCGAAGGCGTGGAGCCGGATGGCGTGCATGGGGGACTTCCCGTCGGGGTCGGGTCGGAGGCGGGGCCGAGGCCGGGTTCGGAGGTCGGGACCCGGGCCGGGTCCGGGGCCGAAGACGAGCTCAGTGGTCGGGGCCGTGGCCCGGGACCCACTCTTCGACCTCGATCGCACTTGAGGTCAAGGGGGCGAGGGGGCAAGGGGCAGCGGTGGGCCGGTCCGGACGGGATGTCAGTGGCGCGGTGCAGGATGAGGGCATGACGAGGACAGGCGCGGGCGGGACGGCAGGACGGAGCGGGTCCGGTACGGCGGGCCGTTCCCGGCGCGCGGGCGCGCGTCGGCCGGAGGTGCGGCTGCCGCCGCTGGAGCCGTACGGCGGGGGCGCTCTGGAGCCCGACGGGGACTACGACGGGCTCGAGTTCGGGCCGGAGGACTTCGCCGGACAGGACGGCGCGGGCGCGCGCTTCATGGACTGCGCGCTGAACGGCTGCGCGCTGGACGAGACGCGACTGCACCACGCCCGGATCCTGGACTCGGTCCTGACCGGCATACGGGGTGTCGGGACCGACCTCGCCGAGTCGACGCTGCGGGACGTGGAGCTGGTGGACGCGCGGCTGGGCGGGGTGCAGCTGCACGGGTCGGTGCTGGAGCGGGTGGTGATCCGGGGCGGGAAGATCGACTACCTCAACCTGCGCAAGGCCCGGCTGAAGGACGTCGTCTTCGAGGGCTGCGTCCTGGTCGAGCCGGACTTCGGGGGCGCCCGGCTGGAGCGGCTGGAGTTCGTGGACTGCGTGCTGAAGGGCGTGGACTTCGGCGCGGCGACCCTGACGGACGTGGACCTGCGCGGGGTCGCCTCGCTGGAGATCGCGCGCGGTGTGGACCGGCTGCGCGGAGCGGTGATCAGCACGGGGCAGCTGCTGGATCTGGCACCGGTACTGGCGGCGGAGCTGGGGATCCGCGTGGAGGGCTGAGGGCTGAGGGCTGAGGGCTGAGGGCCCGGCGCCGGGGCGGCGCCGGGCCTCGACCGGGCGGCCGGGGCGGGCTCAGCCCACCCGGGGGAAGCGGGCCTGGAGGGTCCAGATCGCCGGGTTCTCGCCCAGGTCGTCGTGCAGGTCGACCAGGTCGGCGATCAGGTCGTGCAGGAAGTCCCGTGCCTCGCGGCGCAGTTCGCTGTGGGAGAAGGTGAGCGGCGGTTCCTCGGCCGGCATCCAGTCGGACTCGATGTCCACCCAGCCGAAGCGGCGCTCGAAGAGCATGCGGTCGGTGGACTCGGTGAAGTCCAGTTCCGCGTGCTGCGGGCGGGAGGCACGGGAGCCCGCCGGGTCCTGGTCGATGCGTTCCACGATGTCGCACAGCGCCCACGCGAAGTCGAGCACCGGCACCCATCCCCAGGCTGTGGACAACTCGTGGTCCTTCTCGGTGTCCGCCAGATAGACGTCACCGCAGAACAGGTCGTGCCGCAGCGCATGGACGTCCGCGCGGCGGTAGTCCGTCTGGGGCGGGTCCGGGAAGCGGTTGGAGAGGGCGTAGCCGATGTCGAGCACGTGAATGATGGTGTCACGCCCTCATAGGATCGCTGACATGTCCCGATCCGCGCCCGTCGTGCCCGCGTTGGTGCTCACGCTCGTCCTCGCCGCGTGCGACGGCGGTGGGGTCCACGGCACGCCGGGCGGCTCCGGAGTGCGCGATCCGTACTTCCCGAAGGCGGGCAACGGAGGCTACGACGTCACCCACTACGACCTGCGGCTCGCCTACGACCCTGGCAGCCGCCGGCTCACCGGCACCGCCGGCGTCACGGCCCGCGCCACCCAGGACCTCTCCGCCTTCGACCTGGACCTCAAGGGCCTGGACGTGGGTACGGTCACCGTCGAGGGCGAGAAGGCACGCTGGAACCGGGCCGGCCAGGAGCTGACCGTCCGTCCGCCCGACGTCCTCCGCGACGGCGAGACCTTCCAGGTCACGGTCCGCTACGCGGGCACCCCGGTCACCCTCACCGACCAGGACGGCTCGAAGGAGGGCTGGCTGCCCACCGCCGACGGGGCGCTCGCGCTCGGCGAGCCCACCGGGTCCATGACCTGGTTCCCCGGCAACCACCACCCCTCCGACAAGGCGACGTACGACATCGCCGTCACCGTGCCGAAGGGCCTGACCGCGGTCTCCAACGGGGAGCAGGCCGGTGAGACCACCGCGGGCGGCCGGACCACCTTCACCTGGCACACCGCCGAACCCATGGCGAGCCATGCCGCCACCGTCGCGATCGGCCGCTACGAGGTCGGCCGTTCCACCGCCGACGGTCTGCCCGCGTACGTCGCCGTGGCCCCCGCCCGCGCGAAGGAGAGCCGCGCCGTGCTGGCGAAGCTCCCGGAGATCATGGAGTGGGCCCGGACCAACTTCGGCCCGTACCCGTTCTCCTCCACCGGGGTGATCGTCGACCGCCAGGACGAGGTCGGCTACGCCCTGGAGACCCAGAACCGGCCGGTCTTCCCCGGTGTCCTCGACCTCGACACCCTCGTCCACGAACTCGTCCACCAGTGGTACGGCGACTCGGTCACGCCGAGGACCTGGCGGGACATGTGGCTGAGCGAGGGCTTCGCGACCTACGCGGAGTTGCTGTGGCAGGAGGACCAGGGCGGCGACAGTGTCCAGGAGACGTTCGACGCGCTCTACGACGGCGACTACTTCGACACCGCGGAGGCGAACGCGGCGATCTGGGCGTTCCCGCCTGCGAAGCCGTCCGGCGCGGCGCACATCTCCGACCCGCCCGTGTACTGGCGTGGCGCGATGGTCCTCCAGAAGATCCGGCAGACCGTCGGCGACGACACGTTCTACGACATCGTCCAGGGCTGGGCGGCCGCCCACCGCCACGCCAACGCGGACACGGCGGAGTTCACGGCGTACGTGGAGAGCCAGGCGCCGGACAAGGACTTCGGTCCGATCTGGCGGGACTGGCTGTACGGAGACGGCAAGCCGGCCCACCGCTGAAGACCGGGCCCGTCGGAACGGGTCTATCCCCGCAGCGGCTTGCGCAGCACGGCGCAGGGGCGGTCGAGTTCGCGGTCGCGGCGGTGGTCGAGGACCTCGTAGCCGAGGGCGGTCCAGAAGGCGAGCCCCTCGGGGTTGGCGTCGAGGACGGCCAGGCGCACGGCGCTGCGCCCGGCGGCCCGGAACCGCTCCTCGACGGCCGTCGCCAGCTCGCGCCCGTACCCCTTGCGCCGCTCCCGCGCGTCCACCAGCAGCAGTCCGATCCACGGGTCCGGGTCGGCCGGGTCGGGATGGCGGTCCAGGGTCACGACGACCCCGACGAGCCGTCCCTCGCTGCGGGCCAGGGACACCTCCGCGCCCGGCTGGGCCAGTTCGTCCGCGAGCGCCGTCGCCACCTGCTCCGGACGGATGTCGTCCGGGTCGGGGAACTCGCCGCTGAGGGCGTGGAAGGCCCGGGCGGACGCGTAGAGCGCGGTCAGTTCGGTGAGCAGGGGGCCCGGGAGGTCGCGGTCGGGGGTGAGGGCGAGCGGTTCGAGGCGCATGGCCGCAGGGTAGTTGGGCCGTCCCCGGGAACTCCGTACCGAGAACGCCGAAGCCCCCGGCCGGTCGGACGGGGGCTTCGCGCGGGCGGTGCGGATCAGACGTTCACACCGAAGTCCTGGGCGATGCCCACCAGGCCGGAGGCGTAGCCCTGGCCGACCGCGCGGAACTTCCACTCCGCGCCGTTGCGGTACAGCTCGCCGAAGACCATGGCGGTCTCGGTCGCCGCGTCCTCGGAGAGGTCGTAGCGCGCGATCTCGGCGCCGCCGGCCTGGTTCACGATGCGGATGTAGGCGTTGCGGACCTGGCCGAAGTTCTGCGAGCGGTTCTCCGCGTCGTAGATGGAGACCGGGAAGACGATCTTGTCGATGTCGGCGGGCAGACCCGCGAGGTTGACGTTGATCGCCTCGTCGTCGCCGGCGCCCTCACCCGTGCGGTTGTCACCGGTGTGGACGATCGTGCTGTCCGGGGTCTGCTTGTTGTTGAAGAAGACGAAGTGGCCGTCCGAGTACACCTTGCCCTGGGCGTTGACCGCGATCGCCGAGGCGTCGAGGTCGAAGTCGGTACCGGTGGTGGTGCGGACGTCCCAGCCGAGGCCCACGGTGACGGCGGTCAGGCCCGGAGCCTCCTTGGTGAGCGAGACGTTGCCACCCTTGGACAGGCTTACAGCCATTGTTGGGAGTCCCTTCCCTCGTTGCGTACACGGCTTCGTACGGCACGAAGCTACCGCTACCCCTATGAACGCCGTGAGACGTACCCAAGGTTCCAGGTGTCTTTACTTTCTTTACCCGATTGCCCGAAGTCCCGGATGCCGGATATTCGCGTGACGCGGGCCGGACGCACGCGCGACCATGGACGGCATGTCCGGTCCTTATGTCGTCCGCGGCTCCGTCTCGCTCCCCGAGGCCGAGCTCATGTGGCGTTTCTCGCGGTCGTCGGGTCCCGGCGGGCAACACGTCAACACCAGTGACTCGCAGGCGGAGCTGCGCTTCGACCTGGCCGCGACGAAGGCGCTGCCCGAGGTGTGGAAGCAGCGGGCGCTGGAGCGGCTGGCCGGCCGGCTGGTCGACGGCGTCGTGGTCGTACGGGCCTCCGAGCACCGCTCCCAGTGGCGCAACCGCGAGGCCGCCGCCGTACGTCTGGCGGCGCTGCTCGCGGAGGCCACCGCGCCGCCGCCCAAGTCGCGTCGGCCGACCCGGATCCCACGGGGCATCAACGAGCGGCGGCTGCGGCAGAAGAAGCAGCGCTCGGACACCAAGCGCGACCGGTCCGGCCGGGACTGGACCTAGTACCGCACCCGGTACCGCACCCGGTACCGCACCTAGTCCAACTGCCGGTAGCGGCCGCGGAAGTACAGCAGGGGGCCGCCCTCCGCGCTCGGCACCCGTGCGGTCAGCACCCGCCCGATCACCAGGGTGTGGTCCCCCGCGGTCACCCGCTGCTCGGTACGGCATTCCAGGGTCGCCAGCGCGCCGTCCAGCAGGGGCGCGCCGGAGACCTCGCCGCGTACGTACGGGAGGTCCGCGAACAGCAGCCGGTCGCTGATCCGGCCCTTCATCGCGAACCGGCCGGCGATGTGCCGCTGGCCCTCGGTGAGCACGGAGACCGCCCAGTGGGGCTGCTCGTCCAGGAGGTCGTCCATCCGGCCGCCGGCGCGCAGGCTGACCAGCACCAGGGGCGGGTCCAGGGAGACCGACAGGAAGGCCGTCGCGGTCATGCCGACGTCCTCGCCGCCGGGCGCCGTGGGGTCGTCGGGGTCGAGCGGCGGCTCCTGCGCGGTCACCAGGACCACGCCCGCGGCCAGCCGGGCCATCGCGGCGCGGAACTCGTCGTTGCTCACCCCCTCAGCATGCCCGGCGGCGGGAGCGGGGGAGCCGGAGGGCGCGGAGGGCGCGGAGGGCGCCGAGGGCGCGGAGACGGGGGAGGGCAGGGCGGGCGAAGTCTTCAGCACGCCGGAAACGCTAGTCTCCGCTCCGCGGGCGGCACATCGGCCCTCGGTCCGAGTGCGGACCTACGACCGCGGACCGAGACGACGCCGGAACCGGCCGCACGGCAGGCTGGAAGCCGGGCTGCAAGGCGGTGGAAGGCGGTGGAAGAGGGACTGCGAGCAGGGCTGCAAGAGAGCTGCAAGGCGGGCCGCCCGTCTTGCGGACAGGGTCCGATTACAAGATCGACAACGGCGTCTTGCGCATCCTGTTCACAGGCCCACATAGTTTGCGTTCAGAAAACGCACGGGAGAAATGCAGAAACTCTACTGAATTGTTCAGCTTCGGCTGTGACTTGAGTCACAAGAGCCATTAATTGTTGACCCTGTGTACCGAGTGGGCAGCGCGCTGTGATTCAGTGACGGGGAAGCTGCAAGGACGTACGCCGAAGACAACCCTTGATTCGCTGCGAAGTCTCGGGGGGAGGGCGAGCATGGAGACCGAGTCGGAGCCCTATGTCCGTCTTGCGTCCCTGAGACAGCTGCACCAGGTCATGGCGGACATGAACACCGCCCGAAGCCTGGCCGACACGTTGCAGACTGTCGCGGAGGGCGTGGTGACCGCCCTCGGGTACGAGCTGGCGTGCGTGAACCTCGTCCGTCCCGACGGCGACCTCGTGGTCGCCGCCTTCGCCGGCAACCCGGCCGCCGAGGCCCTCATCACCGGCCGCGTCGGCTCGCGCGACTCCTGGGAGCGCCGCCTGAGCATGGGCGAGACCTGGGGCGAGCTGGTCTTCATATCCCACACCGAGGGCTGGGTCCTCGACGACGACGACGTCCCCCAGTGGTACACCGACGGGCCCGCCCCCCGCTTCGAGGACGAGTGGCACCCCTCCGACCGGCTGTTCGCCCCGATGTTCACGCCCGCCGTGCCGGGCGGCTCCAGCGGCGAGCTGATCGGCGTGCTGTCCGTGGACCGGCCGCGCAACGGCCGCCGGCCGGGCGCGTGGGGGCGCGAGGCGCTCCAGATGTACGCGTTCCAGGCCGCCATCGCCATTAGCAACGCGCGTCTACGTGCGAATATGCAGCGCGCGCTGGTCCGTCTCGAGCGGGATCAGCAGGCCCTGCGGGCCAGCGAGGAGAGCTTCCGGCAGGCCTTCGAGTACGCGCCCTCCGGCATGGCCATCGCCGAGATGGGCGGCGAGCAGCACGGCCGGATCCTGCGCACCAACGACGCCCTGTGCCGGCTGCTGGGCCGCCCGGCCTCGGCGATGCGCCGCTACTCCTTCTCCGACCTCGTCCACCCCGAGGACATCGGCACCCTGCTGCGCACCTCGGCCGAGGGCGGGCGGGCCGAGCTGCGCCTGGGCCGCCGGGACGGCACCTACGTCTGGGTCTCGCTGCGCAACAGCGTCGTCGCCGACGCCACCGACGGGCCGCGCTTCCTGCTCACCCACGTCGAGGACATCGAGGAGCGCAAGCGCCGCGAGCTCCAGCTCGCCCACCGCGCCTCCCACGACTCCCTCACCGGACTGCCGAACTCCGCCGAACTGCGGGCCAGGCTGGCCGCCCGGCTCTGCCGGCGCCCGCAGTCGGGGCACCCCGCGGCGCTCGACGCCCACGACGCGGCCTTCGGGCACGCCGCGTTCGACGCCAACGGCCACGGCTTCGACTTCCGGCCGGGCGCGGAGGCGTACGACGGCTTCGACCACCATGTGCACACCGCCGCCCCCGAGGCGGGCGAGGACGACGGCACCAAGGGCCTCGCGGTCCTCTTCTGCGACCTCGACGGCTTCAAGTCCATCAACGACCGGTTCGGGCACAACGCGGGCGACGCGGTGCTCATCGAGGTCGCCCGGCGGCTCAGCCGTCAGGTCCGCGACGGTGACACGGTGGCCCGGCTCGGCGGCGACGAGTTCGTGATCCTCGCCGACGGGCTCGGCCGGGCCGACGCCGAGGACCTGGCCGTACGGCTGCGCAACGAGATCATCCAGCCGATCCGGGCCGAGGGGCGGGCCGTTCGGGTGGGCGCCAGCTTCGGTATCGGCTGGGCGCACTGCGGAATGACCGCGGACGAGGTCCTGAAGTCAGCTGACGAACGGATGTACGTCGAGAAACGATCTCGTCCCAAACAGCACAGACGCGCAGGATGATGTGCAGGTCATCGGGTTGATGCGGCCCGAGTCACCTGTTCGGGCCATCAGAAGCGGGTAGGCTCGCCATTCTCCACTCGTATAAGAACGTGTACCGCATCCGCCCCGCACCTGTTGAGGAGTACGAAGGGATGACGCCCGGCAACAACGGCGCGAGCACGCCTGAGGAAGAAGACCCGTTCGGCTACCTCTACGCCGACGGGCAGGCCAACGGAGCTCAGCCGCCCTCCGGCGGTGGCTACGGCTACCCGAACTCGGTCAGCCGGGTGCGCGCGGTCGGTGAGCGCCAGTACGGCCAGCAGGCGCCGACCGCCGCGTACGGCCAGACCGGCGTGCCCCAGCAGGGCGCGTACGGCCAGCCGAACTCGCACTACGGGGCGCCCGAGTCGCACTCCGGTGGCCCGCCCACCGCTCCCCAGCAGCCGACGCGCCGCGCCGGCAACGGCCGCGGTCCCAACACCAAGGGCCTGCTGATCGGCGCGATCGCGGTGGTCGCGGCGGTGGTCATCGGCATCGCCGTGGCGATGACGGGCGGCGGCGGCGACGACAACAAGGCGAGCGACGACACCTCCACGGCGCCCACCACCTCCGCGAGCGCCTCACCCAGCGAGTCCGGCGGCGACGAGCCCGCTGCGGAGGCCGAGCTCCCGACGGTCGACGCGAAGGCGCTGCGACTGGACGGCGGCGCCGCCCTGTCCTCGGACGTCAAGGGCGCCGAGGCGGACGGCGGCATCTACGTCGGCAACCTCAACCAGGTCGGCAGCTCCGTCACCTGGACCGTCGACGGCATCCCCGAGGACGGCGACTACACGCTCTTCGCGCACTACAGCGTGCCGGGCCAGGACCAGTCGATGACCCTCACGTTCAACGGCAAGCAGTTCGGCACCAAGCTCAACCTGGGCAACTTCGCGCACGCCGCCGACGGTGACTTCGAGAAGGGCTGGACGAAGACCTTCGCGTACCCGACCCTCACCAAGGGCACCAACACGATCACGCTGTCCTGCCAGGACGGCGACAAGTGCAACGTCCTGCTCGACCAGCTCTGGGTCAAGAAGGGCCAAGTCAAAAACTAGATCGCCTGCACTTTCCGGCCATCCTCAAATATCGAACTGTGCGCCGTGATGCGGAAGCCCCTCACGGCGCACATTGCCCTCAGCAGCTGAACTTGTGTGGGTGACTGGGCCTGTGTGGCGTCAGTTCCATTTTGTGCAGGAGTTGAGAAGGGTGTCGCCTTCGAACCTGGCGGCCTGTACCCCGACGTCAAAGATGCCGCTCTCGTCATGTGCGTAGGTGTCCCATGACTGAGTCGATCCCGCGCCATTGTAATTCGCGTGCCATGCCCAGTATTTAATTGTTCCGGCTTGGTTCTTCGTGATCAAGCGGACTCTCACGTGGTGGCCGTCGGCGCTGGTGTCGCGCGCTCCCAGCGAGAGAACTATGGTGTCGGTGGCTCCGTCGAAGTTTGAGACGGAGACATCTCCGTTGGCGCCTGTCGTAGAGCATGAAACGAAGACGTTCGAGGCTGATGCGGGAGTGGCTGATAGCACTCCAAGTATCAATGCAGAACTCGCCACGCATGAACTCAGGGCAATTCGCCTCTTCAGCACGCTGCACTCCCCGCGGGTGTTTGTCATGAAGCTGACAATGTATTGATTCCGTCAATCGAAAGTCAACGTCGTGCATGGAAAGAAGAAGGAGTGGCCGGTTTATGTTGCCGCTGCTTCATGAGTGACGGGAATCTGCCTCACCGGCTCCTTGTGCATACCCTGGTCGAACTTGGAGACGGAGCCGTCGGGCCCGGACCGCGTTCAGGCCGCGCTGCTCTCCTCCGTCACCGAGACCTGGTCCGTCAGCTCCTCGTACACCGTCCGGTCGAACTCGCCCGCCACGGGCGTGAGCACCGTCGCCGCCGACAGGACCGCCGCCCGGGCCAGCCGCGCGGGCCACGGAAGGTGTTCCACGAGGCCCGAGAGCAGCCCCGCGACCGCCGAGTCGCCCGCGCCGG
Organism: Streptomyces sp. NPDC001443; assembly: GCF_053597355.1. NCBI lineage: Bacteria > Bacillati > Actinomycetota > Actinomycetes > Kitasatosporales > Streptomycetaceae > Streptomyces > Streptomyces sp. NPDC001443. The sequence continues at coordinate 130,317 of NZ_JBSFIA010000007.1, read as the reverse complement.
TCGGATTGCCGTGCACGCGGCGCGGCGGCGCGACCCGCCAGCGGCCTTCCGGGGTGGCCGCGATCAGGCCCTGGGGGCCGAGAGAGGCCACCACCGACTGGGCGCCGCGCCGGCGGGCGTCCTGGGTCGCCTTCAGGGGCTCGTGGGAGCCGGTGAGCTCGGCGAGCTCCGCGGCGTTCGGCTTGACGATGTCCGGACGGGCCGCGATGCCCCGGCGCAGGGGTTCGCCGCTGGTGTCCAGCAGGACGGGCACCCCGGCCGCCCGCGCGGTCCGCACCAGCAGCGCGTACGCCCCGACCGGCACCCCCGGCGGCAGGCTGCCGCACAGGGCCACCGCGGCGGCACCGCGGAGCAGTTCCCCGTACGTCTCCTGGAAGGCGGACCACTCGGCCGGCGTGATGAGCGGGCCGGGCTCGTTGAGCTGGGTGGTGTCACCGGAGAGCGGGTCGACTATGGCCACCGTGCGGCGGGTCGGACCCGCGACCGGGACCAGGGCGTCCCGGACGCCGGGCGTGTCCGCGAGCCGGTCCCGCACGACCTGGCCCGTCGCGCCGCCCGCGAAGCCCGTGGCGGTCACCGGGTGGCCGAGCGCGGCCAGCACGCGGGCCACGTTCAGGCCCTTGCCGCCGGGGCGCTCCAGTACCTCGGAGACCCGGTGGGAGGTGTGCGGCCGCAGGGACCGTACGCGATAGGTGATGTCGAGAGCGGTGTTCAGCGTGACCGTGAGAATCACCCGGAGCGACCTCCCCCGAAGAAATCAGGCACACGCCTGTCGTGTCGCCTTGCCCAGAGGCCTGATCATGCCAAAGAGACGGCGGTCGGCCCAGTCCTCGGGTCGGCCACCGTCTCCATGGGAGCGGACGTTTCACGCCACTTGGGGATCGATCACCCATTCGCCCCGGCGCATCACGCCCTTGAGGTCGAAGTCCTCGTCGAGGAGCACCAGGTCGGCGTCCTTGCCGGGTTCGAGGGAGCCCACCCGGTCGTACATCCCCAGCAGCCGGGCGGGGTTGGCGGAGAGGGCGGCGACCGCGTGCTCCACGGAGAGCCGGTCGACCGTCACCGCCCGCCGGAACGCGCGGTCCTGGGTCAGGGTGGAGCCCGCGATGGAGCCGCCCTCCACCAGCCGGGCCACGCCCTCGCTGACCTCGACCTCCAGCGGGCCGAGCATGTAGCGGCCGTCGCCGATGCCGGCCGCGTCCATCGCGTCGGTGATGAACGCGACCCGGTCCGGGCCCGCGTGATGGAACGCCAGTTCCAGGGCGGCCGGGTGCAGGTGCGTGCCGTCGTTGATGAGCTCGACCGTGACGCGCTCGTCCTCGAGGAGGGCGGCGATCGGGCCGGGGGCGCGGTGGCCGAGCGCGGGCATCGCGTTGAAGAGGTGGGTGGCGACGGTCGCGCCCGCGTCGATCGCCTCCACCGTCTGCTCGTACGTCGCGTCCGTGTGGCCGATCGCCGCGATCACCCCGTGCTCGGCCAGCAGGCGTACGGAGTCCATGCCGCCCGGCAGTTCGGCGGCGAGGGTGACCATCTTCGCGTGGCCGCGGGCCGCGTCGACCAGCTTGCGGACCTCCGCCGGCTCGGGGTCGCGCAGCAGCGCCTCGGAGTGCGCGCCCTTGCGGCAGGGCGAGATGAACGGGCCCTCGAAGTGGATGCCCGCGATGTCGCCCTGTTCGGCCAGTTCGGACAGCAGCCCGGCCTGCCGGGTGAGGACGTCCATGTCGTCGGTGACGGTGGAGGCGACGAGGGTCGTGGTGCCGTGCAGACGGTGGGCGCGGACGGCCGTCAGGACGTCCTCGGCCGGGCCGGAGAAGGACGCGCCACCGCCTCCGTGGTTGTGGATGTCGACGAAGCCGGGTACCAGCCAGTGGCCGCTGACGTCCACGGTCTCCGCGTCGGCCGGGGACGGGCCGGCGATCCGGGTGCCCTCGACGAACACGCGGCCGCCGTCCACGGTCCCGGTGGGCAGTACCACCCGGGCGCCGGCGAGAACCTTCCTAGTGGCCATCAGGCGGTTACCTCCGAGGGGTCAGTGGTGGTCAGGAGATCCCGGGCGAGGAGCCCCGCGCCCAGGCAGCCGGCGGTGTCCCCGAGTGCCGCGGGGACGATCGACGGAAGCTTCTGGAAGGTGACGCGCTGCCGGACGGCGTCCCGCAGCGGTGTGAACAAGGTTTCCCCCGCCTCGGCGAGTCCGCCACCGATGACGATCGTGCGGGGGTCCAGCAGGGTGAGTGCGGTGACCAGTCCGTCGGCGAGCGCGTCCACGGCCGTCCGCCAGACCCGGACGGCGTTCGGGTCGCCGGACGCGACGGCCTTCGCGCAGTCCGCCGCGTCGGTCTCCGGGCGTCCGCAGGCGGCGGCCCACGCCTCGCTGACCGCCGAGGCGGACGCGTAGCGCTCCAGGCAGCCGCGCTGCCCGCAGGGGCAGGGGGTGCCGCCGGGCCGTACGACGACATGGCCGATCTCGCCCGCGAAGCCGTGCGCGCCCGCCTCCACCCGGCCGTCGAGGCCGATGGCGCCCGCGATGCCGGTGCCGAGCGGGACGAACAGGAAGCGGTCGGCGCCCCGGCCCGCGCCGATCCGGCCCTCGGCCAGACCGCCGGTGCGCACATCGTGCCCGAGGGCGACGGGGATCCCGCCGAGCCGCTCGGTGAGCAGGTCGCGCAGGGGTACGTCGCGCCAGCCGAGGTTGGCCGCGTAGGCGGCGATGCCCTGCCGCTCGTCGACGATGCCGGGGACGGCGACGCCGGCGGCGGCCGCGGGCTCGCCGAAGTGCCGCTCGCCGTGGGCGCGCAGCTCGGCGGCGAAGTCGAGGATGCCGTCGACGACCGCGTCGGGGCCGCGCTCGCGGCCGGTGGCCCGGCGCGCCTGGTGCAGCAGCACGGGGGGTCCGGGCGACGCTCCCCCGGACGGTGTGGTGTCCACCCCGACCAGGGCGGCCTTCATCCCGGTGCCGCCCACGTCGAGGGCGATGACATGTCTCACGGAGACAGTGTGGCCCGTGGACCCGGGAGAGGTCTAGTCCACTTGCGCGGTATAGACCTTTATTCGACAAACGGACGAGCGGCCGGCGCGGTCCGGGCGAAGAGCGGCGCAGTCGGGACAAAGCGCGGCGCGGTGTGCCAGACGGTCCGGACCGGGACGATCGCGGTGCGTGCAGGGCGGGCCTTGCCGGCGCGGTGTGCCCTGAGCGGGCAAGGCCCGCGGCGCGGTGCGACCCGGCCGCCGGCCTCGCCGCACTCCCGCTCGGCCGCCGGGAGCGGTTACGGTGCCGTCATGGACGACGACCAGGACCGCGGTGCCGCCCTCGGCCGCCGTGAACGGGACATCCTCGCCCTGGAGCGCCGGGGCTTCGCCGGCCCCGGCGCGAAGGAACGCGCCATCCGCGAGGAGCTCGGCCTGGCGCCCGTCCGCTACTACCAGCTGCTCAACGCCCTCCTCGACGACGCGCGGGCCCTCGCCGAGGACCCGGTCACGGTGAACCGGCTGAGACGGGTGCGGGAGTCCCGGCGGGCCGAACGGTGAGCGGGCCGTACCCCTGACTCGTCGCCCCCGCGTCCGACGAGTCAGGGGTACGGCCCCTGCCCCGCGGATAGGGTCGCCGTATGGGCAGCCACGACACGCACCCCCCGCACCCCGCACGGCCCCTGCCGACCCCCACGACCCCGGCGGGCCGCGAAGCACTGGACGCCATCCTCGCCCGCCCGGAGCGCTCGGTGATCGGACTCGACTTCGACGGCACGCTCGCGCCGATCGTGGCCGACCCCGAGCAGGCCCGTGCGCACCCGGACGCGGTGCCCGCGCTCGCCGCCCTCGCGCCGAAGGTGGCGGCGGTCGCCGTGGTCACCGGCCGGCCCCCCGCGGTGGCCGTACGGCACGGCGGTTTCGAGGCCGTGCCGGGCCTGGACCACCTCGTCGTGCTCGGCCACTACGGCGCCGAACGCTGGGAGGCCGGCACCGGCGCCGTCATCGCCCCGCCGCCGCACCCCGGCGTCGCGGCCGTACGGGCCGAACTGCCGGGCTTCCTCGACGCGATCGGGGCCTGGAAGGGCACCTGGATCGAGGAGAAGGGCCGGGCGCTCGCCGTCCACACCCGCCGGGCCGAGGACCCGCAGGCCGCCTTCGAGGCGCTGCGCGAGCCCCTCGCCCGGCTCGCCGCCCGCCACGGCCTGATCGTCGAGCCCGGCCGCATGGTCCTCGAACTGCGGCCGCCGGGCATGGACAAGGGCGTCGCCCTCACGGACTACGTCCGCGAGATCGGCGCCGAGGCCGTCCTCTACGCCGGTGACGACCTCGGCGACCTCCCCGCCTTCGCGGCCGTCGACAAACTCCGCTCCGAGGGCGTCCCAGGCCTCCTGGTGTGCAGCGGCAGCGACGAGGTGGCCGCCCTGCGGGAACGGTCGGACCTGGTGGTCGACGGCCCCGAGGGAGTCGTGGACCTGCTGCGCGCCCTGACGGCCCGGCTCGGCTGACGGCCCGGCTCGAGGCCGACCGCCGGGGCGGTCGGCCTCGAGCCGCAGGACGGTCAGCCGCGCAGAGCGTTCAACTGGTCCAGGAACCACTGGGCCGGCGGCAGCGCGGTCGCCGCGCCGGCCAGCCGCTTCGTGCGCTCCGCCCGCTCGGGCACCGGCATCACCAGCGCCTCGTGCAGCGCCCGCGCCGTCCCGGTCACATCGTACGGATTGACGGTGATCGCGTCCTCGCCCAGCTCCTCGTACGCCCCCGCCTCCCGTGACAGCACCAGCGCGCACCCCTCGTCGGAGACGACCGGCACCTCCTTGGCGACCAGGTTCATGCCGTCCCGGATCGGGTTCACCAGCGCCACGTCGGCCAGCCGGTACGCGGCCAGCGAGCGCGCGAAGTCGTCCTTCACGTGCAGCACGACCGGCGTCCAGCCCGGCGTCCCGTACCCGGCGTTGATCTCGTCCGCGAGCCGTTGCACCTCGGCGGTGTACTCGCGGTAGACCGCGAGGTCCTGCCGGGAGGGGTAGGCGAAGGCGACGTGCACGACCCGCTCCCGCCACTCGGGGTGGTCGTCGAGGAGCTGCCGGTACGCCAGCAGACCGCGCACGATGTTCTTCGACAGCTCGGTCCGGTCCACCCGCACGACCGACCGGCGGCCCTCGCCGATCTCCGCCCGCAGCGCCGCCATCCGCTCGCCGACGTCGGCCCGGTGGGCGCGCTCGCGCAGGAAGTCGGCGTCGGCTCCGAGGCCGTGCACGCCGATCGCCGTGGTCCGCGGCGCGCCGCCGCCGGGCGGGGTGTGCTCGATCGTCCCGTGCGGTCCGTCGTCCGGCCGGGCCGGGCGGATCCGCTCGCGGTCCACCTCACCGGCGCAGTCCATGAAGGCGCCCGCCCACCGGTGGGTGAGGAAGCCCAGCCGGTCCGCGCCGAGCATGCCCCGCACGATCTGCTCGCGGATGTCGTCCGGCAGCATCCGGAAGTAGTCCGGCGGCGCCCACGGGGTGTGCGAGAAATGGCCGATGCGCAGGTCGGGGCGGAGTTCTCGGAGCATGCCCGGCACCAGCGTCAGGTGGTAGTCCTGGACGACCGCCGTCGCCCCCTCGGCCGCCTCCTCGGCGAGCGCCTCGGCGAACGCGCGGTTGTAGCGCTCGTACGACGCCCACCGGCGCCGGAACTCCGCGTCGAAGACCGGCTCCAGCGGGGTCTGGTACAGCATGTGGTGGACGAACCAGAGCACCGAGTTGGCGATGCCGTTGTAGGCGTCGGCGTGCACGTCGGCCGGGATGTCCAGCATCCGCACGCCCGGCTCGCCCGTGCCGCGCCGCACCGCCTCGCGGTCGCCGTCGGACAGGGCGGAGCACACCCACAGCGCCCCGGCGTCGGGCCCGATGGCCGACAGGCCCGAGACCAGCCCGCCGCCGCCCCTGCGGGCGTGCAGCGAGCCGTTCTCGCGCACCTCGTACGAAACCGGGCCGCGGTTGGACGCGACCAGCACCTCAGCAGCGTGCGTGGAAGCCATACGCCTCAACCTAGCCCGGCCCGGAAACGCTCAAACGTGCGGAAGGCCCCTGACAGTCCGGAAACATTTGTATACGAACCCTTGGGGAACATCACCGCGCGCATCCGTCAGGCCACCTTGCGTGACGCGTACTCGGCGATCTCGGCCATCGGCGGCCGCTCCTCCGTGTCCACGGAGTACGTGCGCGGCTCGAAGCCGTCCCGGCCCCGCTCGAACTGGGTGAGGGAGGGCCGGACCAGATGCCCGCGGGCCATCCGCAGCTGCGCGGTGCGGTAGATGGCGGCGGCCATCCGGCCCAGTGCCTGTCCGTCCTGGTGGCGGTGCTTGCGCACCCCGACGTCCACCTGGGCGAGCGCGTCGAGGCCCACCAGGTGCAGCGAGTCGACCAGCATGCCCAGCTCCACCCCGTACCCGACCGGGAAGGGCAGCTGTTCCAGCAGGGAGCGGCGGGCCGCGTACTCGCCGCCGAGCGGCTGCACGAAGCCGGCCAGCTGCGGCCAGTGCATGTTCAGCAGCGGGCGGGCCATCAGCTCGGTGACCCGGCCGCCCTGGCCCGCCGCCCCGCCGAGCGGGCGGTCGTACATGGCCTTGACGAGGTCGACGTCCGGATCGGTGAGCAGTGGGCCCACGATGCCGGAGACGAAGTCGGAGGAGAACTCCCTCAGGTCCGCGTCGACGAAGCAGACGATGTCCCCGCCGGTGACCAGGAGGGACCGCCACAGCACCTCGCCCTTGCCGGGCACGGCCGGGATGCGGGGCAGGATGGCGTCGCGGTGGACGACCCGGGCGCCCGCGGCCGCGGCCACCGCCGAGGTGCGGTCGGTGGATCCCGAGTCGACGACGACGATCTCGTCGACGAGCGGGACCTGCTGCATCAGGTCGTGCCGGATCACGGCGACGATGTCGCCGACCGTCTCCTCCTCGTTGAGCGCGGGCAGGACGACGGAGACCGACTGGCCCCGGGCGCGTTTCGCGGCGAGGATCTTGTGGAGCGGGCGGTCGTTGACGGACCAGGAGCGGGTGCTCAGCCAGCGCTCGACTTCTTCCAGCACAGCGGCGGCTCCTTCTGCGTTCTGCGTGCTCGCGGCGGGTGGGAGTGCCCGCTGCGACAGCGGTCGACGGTCACGGGCATCTCGCGGTTCGGACGACTCTCTCAACTGTCGGGGCCTTCGGTTACAGTCTTGAACAACGCGGATGACCATCGCATGTCCAGGGTGGCCGACCGCTGAAAACTTCATACCGCTCATCCAGAGGGGCAGAGGGATACGGCCCGATGAAGCCCCGGCAACCCTCCAGTCGGTTTCTCGTTCACGCGAGGCTCCCGGCTCGGGAAGGTGCCAAATCCGTCTCACGGCGAAGTGCGTCGTGAGGAAGATGAGGAGAAAGGGCCTCGCCTCCATGGCTGCGCAGACTGCTGTAAGCACCACGAACCCCGTCGATCTGGGCTCCGCCGCGGCGCTCTCCTGCCGCGAGTGCGGACACCGGGTACCGCTCGGCCCGGTCTTCGCCTGCGAGGAGTGTTTCGGCCCGCTCGAGATCGCCTACGACTTCTCGCGGTACGAGACCGAGGAGCTGCGCAAGCGGATCGAAGCGGGACCCGCGAACATCTGGCGCTACGCGCCGCTGCTGCCCGTCCCCGCGGACGTGGCGGACAAGCCCAACATCAACCCCGGCTGGACCCAGCTCGTCAAGGCCGACAACCTGGCCCGTGAACTCGGTGTCACCGGTGGGCTGTACGTGAAGGACGACTCCGGCAACCCGACGCACTCCTTCAAGGACCGGGTCGTCGCCCAGGCCCTGGAGGCCGCGCGCGCCTTCGGCTTCACCACCCTGTCCTGCTCCTCCACCGGCAACCTGGCCGGCGCCGTCGGCGCCGCCGCGGCCCGCGCCGGTCTGCGCTCCTGTGTGTTCATCCCGCACGACCTGGAACAGGGCAAGGTCGTCATGGCCGCGATCTACGGCGGTGAACTCGTCGGCATCGAGGGCAACTACGACGACGTGAACCGTTTCTGCTCCGAGCTGATCGGCGACCCGGCGGGCGAGGGCTGGGGCTTCGTCAACGTCAACCTGCGGCCGTACTACGCGGAGGGTTCCAAGACCCTGGCGTACGAGATCTGCGAGCAGCTCGGCTGGCGGCTGCCCGACCAGCTGGTCGTCCCGATCGCCTCGGGCTCCCAGCTCACGAAGATCGACAAGGGACTCCAGGAGCTGATCAAGCTCGGCCTGGTCGAGGACCGGCCGTACAAGATCTTCGGCGCCCAGGCGGAGGGCTGCTCGCCGGTGTCCGTGGCCTACAAGGCCGGCCACGACGTCGTACGCCCCCAGAAGCCGGACACCATCGCCAAGTCCCTCGCCATCGGCAACCCGGCCGACGGGCCGTACGTCCTCGACATCGCGCGCCGCACCGGCGGTGCCGTGGAGGACGTGACGGACGAGCAGATCGTGGACGCGATCAAGCTGCTGGCGCGGACCGAGGGGATCTTCGCCGAGACGGCGGGCGGGGTGACGGTGGGCGTGACCCGCAAGCTCATCGAGAACGGCCTGCTCGACCCGAGCCTGACGACCGTCGTGCTGAACACCGGTGACGGCCTGAAGACCCTCGACGCGGTGGCCGGCACCGGTCTGACCGCGACCATCCGCCCGAACCTGGACTCCTTCCGAGAGGCTGGCCTCGCATCATGAGCGTCAACGTCCGCATCCCCACCATCCTGCGCACCTACACCGGCGGCGCCGCGGAGGTGAGCGCCGAGGGCGCGACCCTCGCCGAGGTCATCTCCGACCTGGAGAAGAACCACACCGGCATCGCGGCCCGCGTCCTGGACGACCAGGGCAAGCTGCGCCGGTTCGTCAACGTGTACGTGAACGACGACGACGTCCGCTTCGAGCAGGGCCTCGAGACGGCGACCCCGGACGGCGCGGGCGTCTCCATCATTCCGGCGGTCGCCGGAGGCTGATCATTACCTTCGGTAACCTCGGTTACCGAGTGTTCATCGAATTGCCCCCTCCGCGAGAGAAGCGGAGGGGGCAATTCTGTGTGATTGAGCGCGGTAGAGTTGGGGAACCCGCTCCCGATTCCGGGGTTTGCGACCTTCACCACCTGCCGTACGGACGACGAGAAGTAGCCAAAGTGGGCAGGTGTTTTGCGCCTTTCGTTCCCAATGCCTGGCCCAAGTTGCCCTGGAACAAGGCGAATTGCACATGTTCCGTGAGCCCGTCGTGCCCGGATTTCTCGTCCGATTGACCTGTTGCAGACGGCAGTTGGACAGATACATTCAGCCGCGGTCGACGCGTTCCGGCGCACGCCCCCGTCCCATGGGGGGTGAGGTCTGACCCGGATCCGCGAAGTGTGGATCTGTGCAAGGGCCAGTAATAGGGGAGTTAGGCATGGCTCAGGGCACCGTCAAGTGGTTCAACGCGGAGAAGGGGTACGGCTTCATCGCGGTCGACGGTGGTGCGGACGTGTTCGTCCACTACAGCGCGATCCAGATGGACGGGTACCGCACCCTGGAAGAGGGCCAGCGGGTCGATTTCGAGATCTCGCAGGGTCAGAAGGGGCCGCAGGCGGACATGGTCCGCCTGGCGACCGGCTGAAGCACGCGCCGACTTATTGCAGCGACGTTCTTCTGTTCTTTCGTCGAAGGGCTCGCATCCCCCGGGATGCGAGCCCTTCGGCCTGTCCGGGCACCGCCGCGCGGGACCCGCGGATCACCCGGGGCGCTCGCACTCGTCGGCCGGAGGCGCTTGCACTCGGCAGGGGCGAGTGCTAATCATTGCGTTAGCACTCTGAAGGTGAGAGTGACAACGAGGACCGGGTCGGTGAGGCCCGCAGGCCAAGTGGGGCAAGGAACCACGAGGCGTGCGAGCCGTCCGTCGCGGGCGCCAGCGCGGTCCGGAGCAATCCACCCCAGTCCGGGAGGACCACTTCACATGGCCAAGATCATCGCGTTCGACGAGGAGGCACGGCGCGGCCTCGAGCGCGGCATGAACCAGCTCGCGGACGCCGTGAAGGTGACGCTCGGCCCCAAGGGCCGCAACGTCGTCCTCGAGAAGAAGTGGGGCGCCCCCACGATCACCAACGATGGTGTCTCCATCGCCAAGGAGATCGAGCTCGAGGACCCGTACGAGAAGATCGGCGCCGAGCTGGTCAAGGAAGTCGCCAAGAAGACGGACGACGTCGCCGGCGACGGTACGACCACCGCGACCGTCCTCGCCCAGGCGCTCGTCCGCGAGGGTCTGCGCAACGTGGCCGCGGGTGCCAACCCGATGGCCCTCAAGCGCGGCATCGAGAAGGCCGTCGAGGCTGTCTCCGGCGCCCTGCTCGAGCAGGCGAAGGATGTCGAGACCAAGGAGCAGATCGCTTCCACGGCCTCCATCTCCGCCGCCGACACCCAGATCGGCGAGCTCATCGCCGAGGCGATGGACAAGGTCGGCAAGGAAGGCGTCATCACCGTCGAGGAGTCCCAGACCTTCGGTCTGGAGCTGGAGCTCACCGAGGGTATGCGCTTCGACAAGGGCTACATCTCGGCGTACTTCGCCACCGACATGGAGCGGATGGAGGCGTCGCTCGACGACCCGTACATCCTGATCGCCAACTCCAAGATCGGTTCCGTCAAGGACCTGCTCCCGCTCCTGGAGAAGGTCATGCAGTCGGGCAAGCCGCTGCTGATCATCGCCGAGGACGTCGAGGGCGAGGCCCTGTCGACCCTGGTCGTCAACAAGATCCGTGGCACCTTCAAGTCCGTCGCCGTCAAGGCCCCGGGCTTCGGTGACCGCCGCAAGGCGATGCTGAACGACATCGCCATCCTCACCGGCGGCGAGGTGATCTCCGAGGAGGTCGGCCTCAAGCTGGAGAACGCGACCCTGGACCTCCTGGGCCGCGCCCGCAAGGTCGTCATCACCAAGGACGAGACCACGATCGTGGACGGGGCCGGCTCCGCCGACCAGGTCCAGGGCCGGGTCAACCAGATCCGCGCCGAGATCGAGAACTCGGACTCGGACTACGACCGCGAGAAGCTCCAGGAGCGCCTGGCGAAGCTGGCCGGCGGCGTGGCCGTCATCAAGGCCGGTGCCGCCACCGAGGTCGAGCTCAAGGAGCGCAAGCACCGCATCGAGGACGCCGTCCGCAACGCGAAGGCGGCCGTCGAGGAGGGCATCGTCGCCGGTGGTGGCGTGGCCCTGCTCCAGGCCTCCGCGGTGTTCGAGAAGCTCGAGCTCTCGGGTGACGAGGCGACCGGCGCCAACGCCGTGAAGCTCGCCCTGGAGGCCCCGCTGAAGCAGATCGCCGTCAACGGTGGTCTCGAGGGCGGCGTCGTGGTCGAGAAGGTCCGCAACCTGACCGTGGGCTGGGGTCTGAACGCGGCCACCGGTGAGTACGTCGACATGATCGCCGAAGGCATCATCGACCCGGCGAAGGTGACCCGCTCTGCCCTGCAGAACGCCGCCTCCATCGCCGCGCTGTTCCTCACCACCGAGGCCGTCATCGCCGACAAGCCGGAGAAGGCCGCGGCCCCGGCCGGCGGCGGCATGCCGGGCGGTGACATGGACTTCTGATCGACCTCTGGTTGATCCACGTCCTTACCGAGGGCGGTACCTCCCGACGACGGGGGGTACCGCCCTCGGGCATTTCCCGGTCCGGCCGGTCCGGGCCCGCGTCCCCGCCCGCGCTGCGGCGGACCGGCGTCCGGTGCGTGTCCGGGATCACAGAACACGGTGACGGTGGCCGGAATGCGTCGGGGGCGCGGTGCCGTTGAGGTAGGCACGCGTTATATGCGTATGCACATACCGTCCGGTCTATCGTCACTTCGCGAGGAGCCCCCCACGTGAGCGTCACCGAGTCCGCAGTCTCCCGTGCGGCCGAGATCCTGTCCCGGCCCGTCGACATCAACGGCCTCACCGTCCCCAACCGCATCGTGATGGCGCCGATGACGCGCGAGTTCTCCCCGGGAGGGGTCCCGGGCGAGGACGTGGTGTCGTACTACGCCCGCCGCGCCGCCGCGGGCGTCGGCCTGATCGTCACCGAGGGGACGTACGTCGGCCACGACTCGGCCGGTTACAGCGACCGGGTACCGCGGTTCCACGGCGAGGAGCAGCTCGCGGGCTGGTCGAAGGTCACCGAGGCCGTGCACGCGGCGGGCGGGACGATCGTGCCGCAGCTGTGGCACATCGGCATGGTGCGCCGCCCGGGCCAGCCGCCGTTCGCGGACGCCCCGCCGGTCGGCCCCTCCGGCCTCTACAAGGAGGGCGCCGAGGTCACCGGACGGGCCATGACCCAGCAGGACCTGGACGACGTCGTCGAGGCGTTCGCGAAGGCGGCGGCCGAGGCCGAGCGCATCGGCTTCGACGGGGTCGAACTGCACGGCGCCCACGGCTATCTGATCGACCAGTTCCTGTGGGCGGGCACCAACCGCCGCACCGACGCCTACGGCGGCGACCCGGTGGCCCGGACGAAGTTCGCCGCGGAGATCGTCGCCGCGGTGCGCGCGGCCGTCTCGCCCCGGTTCCCCGTCATCTTCCGCTACTCGCAGTGGAAGCAGCAGCAGTACGACGCCCGGCTCGCCGAGACCCCGCAGGAGCTGGAGGCGCTGCTGGCCCCGCTCGCCGCGGCCGGTGTCGACGCCTTCCACGCCTCCACCCGCCGCTACTGGCTCCCGGAGTTCGACGGCTCCGACCTCAACCTGGCCGGCTGGACCAAGAAGCTCACCGGCAGGCCCGCCATCACCGTCGGTTCGGTCGGCCTCGACGGCGACTTCATCAACGCGTTCGTCGGCGAGGGTTCCCCGGTGCTCGGCATCGACAACCTCCTCGACCGCTTCGAGCGCGACGAGTTCGACCTGGTGGCCGTCGGCCGCGCGCTGCTCCAGGACCCGCAGTGGGCGGCGAAGGTGCTGGCCGACCGCTTCGACGAGCTGAAGCCGTACGACGCGGCCGCCCTGAAGACCCTCAGCTGAACCGTCGGGGCCCGCGGACGCCCTCTGGCCGCGGGCCCCGACTCCCGTTAGCGTGCGGCGGATGAGGATCCTGCATCTGTCCGACACCCATCTGGAGCGGACGGACGAGCCCAACCGGCACGGCGTCGACGCCACCGGGTCCCTGCGGCTGATGCTGGCCGAGCTGGCCGGTCAGCGTGACATCGACGCGGTCGTCGTCACCGGCGACCTGGCGAACGACGGGGCGGTGGAGGCGTACACGACCGTACGGGAGGCCGTGGGCGCGTTCGCGCGGACCTGGGGCGCCCCGGTCTTCTTCACCACCGGCAACCACGACGAGCGCCAGGCCTTCGCGAAGGTGCTGGGCAGCGGGCACCTGGGACCGGACGGCACGGACCGGGCCGCCGCCGTCCTGCCGGGGGCCGAACGGGCCGCCGTCGGCGAGGTGGCCGGCCACCGCTTCGTGACGCTGGACTCGCTGGTGCCCGGCGAGGTCTACGGGCGGCTGGGGGAGACCCAGCTCGCCTGGCTGCGCGAGGTGCTGGCCACGCCCGCGCGGCACGGCACCGTCCTCGCGCTGCACCATCCGCCGATCTGTCTGGACGTGCCGACCCAGCGGGCCTTCGGCCTGCTCGACGCGGACGCCCTGGCCGACGCGATCCGCGGGACGGACGTACGGGTCGTGCTCGCCGGACACTTCCATCTCCAGCTGTCCGGCTTCCTGGCGGGCGTGCCGGTGTGGGTCACGCCAGGCGTGGTCAACCGCGTCGACCTGACGACCCGGCCGGGCACCGAGCGCGCGGTACGCGGCGCGTCCGCCTCGCTGGTGGAGCTCGGCGGGACGGCGGGGCCGATGTTCCACACCTTCCACGCGCGCGACCCGCGGGCCCACGAGACCGTCTACGAACTCGACGAGGAACGCACCCGCGAGGTGCTCGCCCGGTACGGGCCCCCGGACCTGCGATAGGCCCCGGCGCAGCCCCGGGGCTCGGGCGCCCCGGGGGGCGGGCGTGCAAGTTTTCGCTTGCTTAAGTCAATCAATCGACTTAAGGTTGCCTGAGTCAAGCACATTGGCGTGCCCGCGCGTCCCATTCCCACGGAGGCCTCTTCATGTCCGACGCTCCTGTCCGGCCCGCAGCCGCCGGGGGAACCGCCCCGCCGAGGTCGAACGCAGTGGTGGCGGTCCTGGCCTTCGCCGGAATCGTCGTCTCGCTGATGCAGACCCTGGTCATCCCGATCGTCCCCGAGCTGCCGAAGTACCTGAACGCCTCCGCGTCCGACGCGGCCTGGGCGGTCACCGCCACCCTGCTCGCCGCGGCCGTGGCCACGCCCGTCGCCGGCCGGCTCGGCGACATGTTCGGCAAGCGCAAGCTGCTGCTGGTCAGCATCGTGCTGCTGGTCTCCGGCTCGGTGGTCTGCGCGTTCAGCGACTCGCTGGTCCCGATGATCATCGGCCGTGCCCTCCAGGGCCTGGCCGCCGCGGTCATCCCGCTCGGCATCAGCATCATGCGCGACGAACTGCCGGCCGAGAAGCTGGCCGGCTCGATCGCCCTGATGAGCGCCTCACTGGGCGTCGGCGGTGCCCTGGGCCTGCCCGCCGCGGCCTTCATCGCCGACAACTTCAGCTGGCACGTCCTGTTCTGGACCTCCGCGACCCTCGGCGTCGTCGCCTTCGGGCTGGTACTGACGCTGGTGCCGGAGTCCCCGGTGCGCTCCGGCGGACGTTTCGACTTCCTCGGCGCGCTCGGTATGGCGGCCGGTCTGGTCTCCCTGCTGATCGCCGTCTCCAAGGGCGGCGACTGGGGCTGGGGCAGCGGCACCACGCTCGGCCTGTTCGCCGTCGCGGTCGCGGTCCTCGTCGCCTGGGGCTTCTTCGAGCTGCGCACCACGACCCCGCTGGTGGACCTGCGCACCACCGCCCGCCGTCAGGTCCTGTTCACCAACCTCGCCTCGATCGCCTTCGGTTTCTCGATGTTCGCGATGGCGCTGGTCCTGCCGCAGCTTCTCGAGCTGCCCACCCAGACCGGTTACGGCCTCGGCAAGTCGATGATGACCGCCGGTCTGGTCATGGCTCCGCAGGGCCTGGTCATGATGGTGTTCGCCCCGGCGTCCGCGGCCATCACCAAGGCCAAGGGCCCGAAGGTCACCCTGATGATCGGCGCCGTGATCGTCGCCGCCGGGTACGGCCTGAACATCGTCCTGATGTCCGAGGTCTGGCACCTGATCCTGGTGTCCTGCATCATCGGCGCCGGTGTCGGCTTCGCCTACGGCGCGATGCCCGCGCTCATCATGGGCGCCGTCGACCCGTCCGCCACGGCCGCGGCGAACGCCCTCAACACCCTGATGCGGTCCATCGGCACCTCGGTGTCCAGCGCCGTCGCCGGAGTGATCCTGGCCAACATGACCATGAACCTCGGCGGCTACGCGCTGCCGTCCGAGAACGGCTTCAAGGTCGTCATGGCCCTCGGCGCGGGCGCCGCCGCCCTCGCCTTCGTCCTCGCCGCCTTCCTGCCCGGCCGCCGGCCGGCGGCCACGGCCGGCGAACCGGACCCGCAGCCCGGGAACGAGGCGGCCGACGGTGCCGCCGAGATCTCCGGAGCCAAGGCGTAGCACGCGCAGGACGCGTTCTCACCGGACGGCCGCCGCCCCGCACCGACGGGACGGCGGCCGTCCGCCGTCTTTGTCCGGCGCGCCATGGGCTCAGAGGTTCCCGAGCGGTTCGATGTCGACCTTCACCGGCGTGCCCCACACGCGCAGCACCTCGTAGTCGGTGAACTCGTGCACGAGCCGGTAGGCCATCGCGGGCCGGGAGCCGCGCCGCTGGGCGGCGATGAACAGCTCCGCCTCCCGGCGGTCGCGGCGCGGGGTGCCGCACAGCTGCCACTCCTGCCCGTTCCACAGCTCCGGCAGCCAGCGCTGCTGCGGCTGCGGCCGGTCGGCACGCACCCCGTAGCGGGACGGGCCGGTGGCGGGCCGCGGGTCGGCGGCGGGGCCGTTGATCTCGGAGCGGCGGGCGGCCCGGCGCCGGGTCTCGCACAGCAGGCACAGGTCGGGGGCGGCGGTGTCGACGGGACCGTTCGGGTGCTCGGCGCACCGGGTGCTGGGCGCGGCCGTGGTGACGCTCTCCTCCAGCAGGTCCAGGGCGCGCCGCAGATCCGCCCTGACCTCGTGCAGCCGGGCGTCGGGCGTGTCGGCGTTGAGGGCCTCCCCGTGCTCGCCGAGCAGGCGGAGAGCACGACCGAGAGCCGTGAGCTGGGCGTGATTCATGTCGGTCGGCGTAGTCCTTGGGCTTCTCGGTGTCGAGCGTGATGCCGACGGGGAGGGATGGTCGACGGTCACTCCCCAGGGTACGAGGAGGTCCCCCGGTGGGGACCGTCCTCGCGCGGGAGGGCTGGGCAGCGGTCCCGGCGGTGGGCCGGGGCGGCGGCCGGGGCGGTGGTCCGGGCTGGGGCCGGGTCGGAGACCGGGCTGCGATCCGGGCGGCGGCCGGGGCCGGGGCTGCGGCCGAGGCGGCGGCCCGGGCGGACGCAGGGGTGGTGGCCGGGGCGATGGTCCGGGCCGGCGTCAGGTCGGAGGCCTGGGGGTGGTCGGGGCGGTGGTCGGGTCGGCGGCCTGGGTGGCGGCCGCGGTGGCGGTCTGGGCGGACGCCGGGGTGGTCTGGGCGGTGGTCGGGTCGGCGGCCTGGGTGGTGGCCGAGGTGGCGGTCCGGGCGGACGCCGGGGTGGTCTGGGTGGTGGTCCCGCCGGAGGCTTGGGCGGTGGTCGGGGCGGAGGTCGGGTCGGCGGCCTGGGTGGCGGCCGCGGTGGCGGTCTGGGCGGACGCCGGGGTGGTCTGGGCGGTGGTCGGGTCGGCGGCCTGGGTGGTGGCCGAGGTGGCGGTCCGGGCGGACGCCGGGGTGGCCGGGGCGGCGGCCGGGTCGGTGGTCTGGATGGTGGTCCGGGCGGAGGTTGGGCCGGAGGTCTGGTCGGAGGCCGGGACCGTGGTCCGGTCGGAGGCCGGGACCGTGGTCCGGTCGGAGGTCTCGGCGGCGGCCGGGCCCGAGGCCTCCGTGGCGGTTCGGGCGGCGGCCGAGGTGGCGGTTCGGGTGAGGTGGGTGAGGCCGAAGAGGTAGGTCGCGGCGAAGCCGACCGCGTACCCCGTCAGCAGTCCGCCCGCGTAGATCGCCGCCGTGGCGGCCGGTCCCCTGTTCCCGGCCAGCAGCGGGAACAGGGCCCAGCCCGACGGGCCGATCGCCTTCGCGCCCACGTGGCCGCCGAGCATCGCGAAGCAGCCGATGAAGGCGCCGCCGGCCGCTCCGCCCGCGCAGGCGGTCAGGAAGGGGCGGCCCAGTGGCAGCGAGACGCCGTAGACCAGGGGTTCGCCGACGCCCAGCAGACCCGCCGGGAGTGCCGATCTGATCGTCGTACGGATGGAGGTGTCGTGGCGCAGGCGGACGTACACCGCCAGTGCCGCGCCCACCTGGCCCGCGCCCGCCATCGCCAGGATGGGCAGCAGGACGGTGCTGCCCTGCTGCTCGATGAGGGTGGTGTGGATGGGGATCAGCGCCTGGTGCAGGCCCAGCATGACCAGGGGCAGGAACAGACCGCCGAGGACCAGGCCCGCGAACGCCCCTGTGGTCGACAGCAGCCAGTTCGCGGCCGTGCCGATCGCCGTCGCGACCTGTCCGGCCGCGTACATCAGGCCGTACAGGGTGGCGAGGCCGGCGACCAGGACCGTGAGGGCCGGGGTGAGCAGGACGTCCAGGGCGTCCGGGACCCGGCCGCGGCACCACCTCTCGACGTACGTGCCCAGCAGGGCCGCCGCCAGTGCCCCCAGCACCCCGCCCTGACCGGGCGCGAGCGCCGTCCCGAACACCGTCACCTTCGCGACCCCCGGGTAGACCACCACGGCCGCCACCGCGCCGCCCAGGATCGGCGTCCCGCCGAACTCCTTCGCGGTGTTGTGGCCGACGAACACGGCGATCAGGGCCATGAACGCGGAGGCCACGGCCGACAGGGCGGGGGCGAGGCCGGGCAGGAGGCCGTTGTTCACCAGGAGCCCGGCCACGCCCGCGAGCACTCCGCAGCCGATCAGCGCCGGGATCAGCGGCACGAAGATGTCCGCCACCCGGCGCAGCACCGCCTTCGCGGGGGTGGCGGCGGGCCGCCGTTCCGCGGGCGGCGCGGTGCTCCGGGCCGCCGGGGTCCCGGCCGTTGCGCTCAGGTCCGTAGGGCCCTCGGCCGCCGTGCCCCGCACCAGCTCCTCGAACTCCGCCGTCACCCGCGCCACCGCCCCCGGCCCCAGGACGATCTGGTACGACGTGTCGTCGGCGACGACACCGAGGACACCCGGCAGGGCGCGCAGCGACCGCAGCGCCTCCTCGCCGATCCGCGTGGGATCGGCCAGCCCCAGTCGCAGCCGGGTCATGCAGTGGGCGACGGAGGTGACGTTGGCGGGGCCGCCGACCAGGGGGAGGATCGCGGCGGCGGTGGAAGCGGGATCGGTGCGCACCCGTCGAGCGTGCGGCTCAGTCCCCGGCGGCCGCCAGCGCGGCGCGCAGATGGCCGTGCGACTCCTCCAGAAGGCGGCCGGCCGTAGGCCCGTCCACCCCGGCCAGGATCGCCAGGATCGCGTGTTTCACCTCACCGCCGGTGGCCGTCAGCGCCTGCTCGATCTCCGGGTCGTCCGCGCCGGTGGCGAGCGCGACGATCCGGCGGGAGCGGGCGCGCAGCTTCTCGTTCGAGGCGCGGACGTCGACCATCAGGTTCCCGTACGTCTTGCCCAGCCGGATCATCGTGATCGTCGAGATCATGTTGAGCACCAGCTTCTGCGCGGTGCCCGCCTTCAGCCGGGTGGAGCCGGTGAGCAGTTCGGGCCCGACGACGATCTCGATGCCGTGCTCGGCGGCGCGGGCCAGCGCGCTGCCCGCGTTGCAGGCGAGCCCGATCGTCAGCGCGCCGCGCGCCCGGGCGTGCTCCACGGCGCCGATCGCGTACGGGGTGCGCCCGGAGGCCGAGACGCCGACCACCGTGTCGCCGGCGGTCAGGGCGAGGGCGTCGAGGTCGGCCCGGGCCAGCTCCCGGGAGTCCTCCGCGCCCTCGACCGAGGTGACCAGGGCGTCGGGGCCGCCCGCGATCAGGCCGACGACCTGGCCGGGCCGGGTGTCGAAGGTGGGCGGGCACTCGGAGGCGTCCAGCACGCCGAGCCGGCCGGCCGTCCCCGCCCCGGCGTAGACC
The DNA here is from genome assembly GCF_053597355.1 of Streptomyces sp. NPDC001443. Classification (NCBI taxonomy): domain Bacteria; kingdom Bacillati; phylum Actinomycetota; class Actinomycetes; order Kitasatosporales; family Streptomycetaceae; genus Streptomyces; species Streptomyces sp. NPDC001443. Next base: position 111,193 of record NZ_JBSFIA010000007.1, on the reverse strand, counting down.
AGACGCCCGCCCCGGGCCATCCGCTCCGCCACGGCGTCGATCGCGGCGGCGATCTGGGGCAGCCGGGCGGCGACCGCGGCGGGTACGGAGGTGTCCTCGCCGTTCATGAGCCGGGCGAGGTCGAGGGTGGGCAGCCGGTCGATGTCGGCGAGCTCCGGACGGAACGCCTCGGTGGTGAGGGTCTCCAGTTCGGAGCGGAGGTCGTGCTGAGGAGACGTGGAGGTCATGGCTGTGGCTCTTTCGTGTCCTGCGGGTCGACGGTCGATCGGTCCTGCGCGTCGTGGACGGTCCCGCCGGGCCCGCGTCGCCGCGGGCGGGGCGGCCGCCGTGGCTGGTGCCGCGGCAGGCGAGGTTCGCCCCGTCGCGACGCCCGGCACGCTTCCCCACGCTCGGCTTCGCTCGCGCGGGCGGTGCCCCCACCGCCGCACCGGCCGAAAGCCCGAGTACGTCCAGTACGAGGACTTCCGGCCGGCACGCCGAGAGCACGCTCCCCCACGACGCCGCTCCTTGACGGGCAAACGTTGCCTGCCGCGGCACCAGGTCTACCGATGCCGGTGGGCCAGCGCCTCGTACGACGCGGCCAGCGCCGGACCCGCCGTGTCGTACGTCCGCTGCGCCACCCCCACGAACAGGCAGTCCACCACCAGCAGTTGGCTGGTGCGGGAGGACATCGCCGCGGGCCGCAGTTCACTCTCCCGGGCCGTGGACGTGGTCAGTACGTGATCGGCGTACTGGGTGACCGCGCCGGCGGGCCGTCCGGTGATCGCCACCGTCGTCGCCCCGCGCTCGAACGCGACCCGCAGCGGCTCGATGACGTCGCCCGTGGACCCGGAGTGCGTGATCGCGATCGCCACGTCCCCGGCGCGCAGCTGCACCGCGTTGGTGACGGCGAGATGCGGGTCGCTGTGCGCGTGCGCTATCAGCCCTATGCGCAGCAGCTTCTGGGCGAGGTCCTGGGCGACCAGGCCGGACGCCCCGATGCCGTACACGTCGACGCGGCGGGCGGTGGCGACCGCGGCGACCGCCGCGCCGAGCTGTACGGTGTCGAGCCCGGCCGCGGTGTCGGCGAGGGTCTGCTGCTCGTCGTAGGCGAGCTTGGCCACCACGTCGGCGATCGGGTCGTCGACCGCGATGTCGGTGGTGATCGCGGGGGCCCGCCCCGACTGCTGCTGCGCGGCCAGGCCGGCGAGGGCGAGCCGCAGGTCGCGGTAGCCGGGGTAGCCGAGCAGCCGGGCGGTGCGCACCACGGTCGCCTCGCTGGTGCCGGTGAGTTCGGCCAGGCCGGTGACCGTGAGGGCCGCGCAGCCGGCCGGGTCGCCCGCGACGGCCTCGGCGACGCGCTGCATGGAGCGGGTCATCGACGGGGCGAGCGTGCGGACCTTGGCCGCGAGGGCGGCGGGGGCGGGCGGGCCGCCGGGTGAACCGGAGCTGCCGAAAATTTCCTTCACGTCCTGGGTCACCCTTGAAAGATATTTTCGGCTCGGTGCCTGGGTCAAGAGTGCGCACAATGGGTGCATGAACCCCATCAACCCCCTGGAGAAGGCGCTGCACGCCGCGCGCGCCCTGGTGCTCGCCGACCTGGTCGCGGGCCAGGTGGCGGAGGCGGACGTGGTCTCGCTGGTCGAGGACTCCGTGGTGCAGCGGCGCTGGTGGGTGGAGCAGTGGCCGGACGGCCTGGACTACGTGGCCGGGCTGGTCGCGCAGGACGTCCAGGACGCGCTGCTGGAGCGTTACGGCCGCTGGCCGCTGTGCCCGGTCTGCGGCTCCGGCGACCCGCACGCCCTGGACGTCGAACCGGAACTCGGACCCGACCCGCACTGGGTGTGCCACCAGGCGGGCGTGAAGGTCGCGCCGGTGGGTGCGCTCGGGTCGGCCACGGACGGGACGCCCTCGTCGTGAGGGACCGGACGAGGACATCCGCGGCGGTTCTCCCGGGCACGCGCGGGGCACGCCCGTGACGATCTACATCGATCCGCCCACCTGGCCCGGCCACGGCCGGGTGTGGTCGCACGTCGTCAGCGATGTCTCCTTCGACGAACTGCACCTGTTCGCCCATGGATTGGGCGTGCCGCGGCGGGCCTTCGAGCGGGACCACTACGACCTCCCCTCGCACCGCTACGCCGACGCGGTCGCCGCCGGCGCGGTCGAGGTCAGCAGCCGCGAGGTGGTGCGGCTGCTGCACTCCGCGGGACTGCGCCGGCCGAAGGGCCGCGCTCAGCGGCCCAGTTCGTAGGCGAGCTCCCCGTCGTCGGCGGGGTGCGGGGTGTCCGTGTCGACGCGGGTGAACCCGGCCCGGGACAGCACCGCCTGCGAAGGGGCGTTGCCCCGCTCGACGGTCGCGAACAGGGAGCGTACGTCGTCACGGGCCAGTGCCCACTCCGACAGCGCGCGCAGCGCCTCGGTGGCGTAGCCCCGGCCGCGCGCGCCCTCGACGAGGTCGTAGCCGATCTCCGCGCGTCCCTGCTCGTCGGGGGCGCCGTGGAAGCCCATGCCGCCGACCGCGCGGCCGTCCTCGGTGCGTACGAGGGCGAACACGCCCCACTCGGGCCGGTGCACCCCGGCCTCGTACGCCTTCACCAGCATCCCGGCGGCGTCCCGCGTCCCCTCGAACGGGCCGCCCTCGATCCACTCGAACCCGCCGTCGCCGCTCTGGCGCAGGTCGCGGGCGGCGGCGGGGGTGATGCCCTGGAGGGTGAGACGGCCGGCCGGGATCACGAGGTTGTTGCTCCAGCGCCAGTCGGTGACCGGGGCGCGCCCGGCCAGGTCGCCGCGGCCGGTGGCCCACAGAAGGGTGGCCCAGGGCGTCGGGCCCGGCCGGACCTGCGGGAAGATCCGGGTGAGCACGTCCTCGGCGAGGGCCGGGGAGGGCTCGTAGGCGATCCCGAGACCCTCGGCCATGTCGTGGGTGTGCAGCAGCACCTCGGTGACGCCCATCGCGGCGAAGCCCTCGCGGTTCGCGCTGCGGAACGGGAACGGGTGGAAGGCGCGGACCTCACGCGGGGTGGTGCGCAGGGTGGCGACGAGCAGGGCGCCGGTCGTCTCGACCACCTCCAGGACACCGGCGTTGTCCGCCGGGTCGAGTCCGTCGTCGCCGTCGCCGTCGAGGGTGATCTCGAAGGGGACGTACCTCTGCTGCGCCCGGCCCGCCAGCTGCCCGGCGTAGGCGAGGAGGGCGCCCGCCATGTGCGCGGCCGTCTCCCGGCAGTCCCACTCCAGCCCGCCGGCCTTCACCGTGGTCCAGTCCGTGTCCACGGCCTCGCCCAGCGCCGCGACACAGCCCGCGACGGCCTCTTCCACCTGTTCCCCGCCCCATGCATGCATGAGGGGCAGAGTAGGGGCGGGTCCGTCATCGGAGCGACAGCATTTCCAGCTCCGAACGGAGGTTGTGGCGTGCCGTGGCCTCCCAGTGCTCCGCGGCGAGCGGGGTGCGGAACAGCCTGGGCAGGTCCAGGAGTTGACGCAGGATCGCCGACCGTCCGGCGCGGAAGGCGTCGTCGGGGACGAAGTGGTACTCCTGACGGACGGCGGCCGTGTAGGCGGCGTACGCGCCGGGCGCCCCGGCCAGCACCGCGAGGTCGGCGTCGCACAGCACCTGACCGTTGCGGTCGTCCTCGGCCGGGTCGTGGCCGACGGTCAGCCGGACCAGCCGGGCGACCTCGGCCGCGCGCGCGGCGCCGACGCCGGCCTCCGGGAGCGCGCGTTCGGCGAGACGGGCCGAGCGCTCCTCGTTCTCCGACCGCTCCGGCAGGTAGACCGCGTCGTGGAACCAGGCGGCCAGCCGCACCGCGGCGGGGTCGTCCGCGTACTCCTCCAGCGTGTCGACGTGGTCCAGGACCGCGGTCAGATGGGCGACCGTGTGGTATTTGCGCTGCGGCTCCGACCAGCGGCGCAGCAGCTCGTCGGCGTACGGCCACGGGTCGGGGTGACTGGCGCCCTCGCGGGCCGCGAGCAGCGTGGGCAGCCAGCGGGAACGCAGGGCGTGCAGAGCGTCGGGAACGACGTGTTCGGCCATGTGGCCATTCTCCCGCCGGGGGCGTCTTCCCCCTAGCGTGGTGGTCATGACTGACTGGACATCCGACGAACGGGACCCCGAGCTGCCCGGGCGGCTCCTGAGGATCGAGCGGGACGCGCTGATCCCGCTGCTGCGGGCCAGGACGGACGACGACTTCGCGCTGCCCACCGAAGCGTGTCCGGGCTGGACGGTGCGTGATGTGCTGGCGCACGCCTCGGCCGCGCTGAGCCGGGTGGTGGAGGGCAGGTTCGGGAAGGGCGTCTTCTCGCCCGAGTCCAACGACCGCGACATCGCCGAGCGCGCCGGGTGGACGAACGCGCGGGTCGTCGACGAGCTGGAGCGCGGGATGACCGAGGCGGGGCCCGTGATCGCCCGGACCGACGGCGGGATCGACGGGATCGCGCTCGGGGTGGGGGTCCCCCCACGTCTTTGAGGCAGTGGGGGAGGGTGCATGCCGGGGACGTACGGGAGGCGCTCGGGGAGCCGGGGGCGTACGCCGGGGACGGACTGCCGTACGCGCTCACGCTCCTCGCCCGGATCAGCCGCGAGCGCGGCCGGCTGCCCCTGCACGCCGACCTCGACGACCGGGACGAACCGCTGGCCCTGGGCGACCACCTGGCCGGGCGTCCCCCGGCGCGCTACATCGGCGACGCCGCCACCCTCGTACGGCTGTACGCGGGGCGTCCGGTGCGGAGCGGCTCGTACGAACTGGCCGGTGCGCGGGAAGGGGAACTGAACCTCTTCGACTGACGGGCGTCGGCGCGGGCCGTGCGGCTCTCGCCGGTCCCGGGTCGGTGGGCGTACCCTGATATTGGACTAGACCTGTAGTCGCGCCGGGGGCCCGGGGAATCCGGGCAGCCCAAGAGAAGGGGACCTATGAGCACGCGTGCAGTCCTGGAGGTGATCGCCCTCGACGTCGTGGACGCGGTCGCCGCCCAGGCCGGAGGCGCCGACCGCCTCGAGCTGGTCACCGACATGGCCGCCGAGGGGCTCACCCCGTCGGTCAGGACCTTCGCCGGGATCCGGGACGCCGTCGACATCGGTCTGCGCGTGATGCTCAGGTTCGAGGCCGGCTTCACGGCGGGCGACCTCGACCGGCTGGTGCAGGCCGCCCGCGAGCTGCGGGCGGCCGGGGCCACCGAGTTCGTGCTCGGCTTCCTCGACGGGCACGGCGGCGTCGACCTGGACGCGGTCGAGCGGATCGTCGACGCACTCGAAGGCGCCCCCTGGACCTTCCACCGGGCCATCGACCGTGCCGCCGACCGGGACGCCCTGCGCAAGCAGCTCGACGGCCTGGCCGGACTGGACACCTACCTCACCGCCGGTTCGCCGAACGGCGTCGACGACGGTCTGCCCACGCTGCTGGCCGAGGCGGCCCGGCGCGGAGAGCCCGGCTACGAGCCGCGGATCCTCGTCGGCGGCGGGCTCCGGCTCGACCATGTGCCGACGCTGCTGGACGCGCGGATCGACGGCTTCCACATCGGCGGCGCGGCGCGGCCGGACGGCTGGTCGGGCCCGGTGTCGGCCACCGCGGTCGAGGAGTGGCGACGGGCGGTCGACGGGCAGTGAGACCGGCCGCGAGGCCGGGAGCGGGCGCCGGGTGAAGGCTTCCGGCCGTCTGGCGCCGGCTCCCTGACCCGGGCCGTCTGACCCGGGCCGTCCGGCGTCGATCCCGAGCGTCGACCGCCCGGTTCCGGCTCTTCGGCGCGGACCGCCGGGCGTCGACTGCCCGGCGCAGGCACTCCCTGGCGCGGACCGCCTGACTGCGACTTCCTGGCGTTGGCCGCTGGCCGCTGGCCGCTGGCCGCTGGCCGATGGCCGTTGGCCGCTGGTCGTTTGGCGCCGGTCATTCGGCGCGGGGCGGTGTGGCGTGGCGCGGCCGGGCGGCTGGTCGGGCCCGGTGTCGGCCACCGCGGTCGAGGAGCGGCGGCGGGCGGTCGACGGGAGTGAGACCCGGCGCGACGCCGGGATCGGCCGCCGGGTGACGGCCGGTACCCCTTGGTGGCGGCCACCCGGCGCCGATCGCCTGGCGCCGGCCGCTCGTGCAGGCCGCTCGGCGTCGTGCACCCGGCACGGGGGCGGGGTGGCGCGGCCGGACGGCTGGCCGGGTCAGGGGTCGGCCACCGCGGCCGGGCAGCGGCGGCGGCCGACGAGCCGGTCAGCCGGTCAGTTCGTCCGGCAGGGGTGCCGCGTGGGTGACGATCAGGCCCGACACCGCTCGGGTCAGCGCCACGTACAGGCGGCGCAGCCCGGTGCGTTCGTCCGGTTCGCCGTCCACCACGGCCCGCGGCTCGTCGAGGACCACGTAGTCGTACTCCAGGCCCTTGGCGAGCGAGGCCGGGACCAGGGTCAGCCGGGTCTGCCGGGTCGTCTCCTCGCCGGGCGCCAGATACGCGAGCCCGGCCGCCGTGAGTGCCTCGGCGAGCGCCGGGATCCGGGCGTCGGCCGCGATCAGGCCGGTCGAGCCCTCGTTGCCCAGCAACTCCGTGCAGGCCGCGACCACTTCGTCGGTCTCGGTGACCGGGCGCAGGTCGAAGAAGCCCGGGTTCTCCCGGACCGACGCGACCGGCGTCAGACCCGGGGCGATGTGCGGCAGCAGCCGGGAGGCGTAGGTGATGACGTCCGTCGGTACGCGGAAACCGGCGGTCAGTTCCTCGACCACACCGTCCGACTTCCCGAGGTGCGTCAGCGCCTCGTCCCAACTCCGGGTCGCCCACGGGGTGGTGCCCTGCGCCAGATCGCCGAGCACGGTCGCCGAACCGGTGGTGCAGCGCCGGCCCACCGCCCGGTACTGCATGGGCGAGAGGTCCTGCGCCTCGTCCAGCACCACATGCCCCAGGGAGTGCGTCCGCTGGATCAGGTCGGTCGCCTCGTCGATCAACACCGCGTCGGCCAGGGACCACTTGGCCGCCCTGACGCTCCGCGCGGGCTTCGCCCACAGGATCGCCTTCTGCTCCTCCTCGGTGAGGATCCCGGCCGCGTGCTCGGCGAGGAAGTCCACCTCGGCCAGCAGTCGCAGCACGAGCTTCGCCGGGTCGACGAGCGGCCAGAGCTCCTTCACCGCCGCCTTCACCGCGGTGTTGCGGGCCACCGCGTCCTGCACCCGGTCGTCCGGCGCCTCGCCCGACCGCTCCATCTGCACCAGCACCGCGTGCGCGACGCGCTGCGGCAGGGCCTCGCGGGCGGCGCCGTAACGCATGTCGCGCGCCAGCAACTCGCGGACGATGTCCTCCAGTTCGTACGCGGGCACGCGCCAGCGCCGGGAGCCGCGCACCACCACGACCGGCTCGGTGGGCAGCGTGACATGGGAGTACAGGGCCCGCCTGAGCACCTCGGCCATCCGGGCGTCGCCCTTGACGACCGCGGCCGTCGCGTCGTCCGTGCCCCGGATCTCCACCTGGCCCACCAGGTCGTCGACCGTGGCCTGCCGGACCGACAGCTCGCCCAGCGCGGGCAGCACCTGCTCGATGTAGTTCAGGAAGGACCGGTTCGGCCCGATGACCAGGGTGCCGGTGCGGGCGAGCCGCTCCCGGTGCGCGTACAGGAGGTAGGCGACCCGGTGCAGGCCGACGGCCGTCTTCCCGGTTCCCGGCCCGCCCTGCACACAGACCGTTCCGCCCAGCCCGCTGCGCACGATCTCGTCCTGCTCGGGCTGGATGGTGGCCACGATGTCCCGCATCGGACCGACACGCGGGCGCTCGATCTCCTGCTGGAGCAGCTTGCTGGTGCGCGCCGTCTCGGCGGGGTCCGAGAGGTGCTCGTCCTCGTACGCCGTGAGGTCGCCGCCCGTGTACCCGAAGCGACGGCGCAGCCCGACGTCCAGCGGGTCCTTCTTGGACGCCCGGTAGAACGGCTGCGAGACCGGCGCACGCCAGTCGATCACCATCGGGTCGCCGTCCCCGTCGTGCACGTGCCGGCGACCGATGTAGAACTGCTCGCCCTCCGCGCCCTCGGCCTGCTCGGCGCCGGGAGCGTGCAGGTAGTCGAGCCGGCCGAAGAACAGCGGGGTGTCGCTGAGGTCGGCCAGCGCCTTGATGCGGTCGTCGATCTGACGGGAGAGGACCTCGGCGTTGACCCAGTTCGCGGTGACGTCGCGGATGTCGAGTGACTCGACGTCCTCGCGCATCGCGCGCAGCGCGGCCCGGGACGAGGTGAGGTGGGCGCGCTCGCGGGAGAGGGGATCGTCGGCGGACGGCGTGGACAAGGGAGTGCCTCCGGGGCCTGCTGCGGGATGACGACTGGTGCGCCGCGGCCGATGGGCGGCCGCGGGGATGCCGCCCGGTTTCCGTCCGGCCGGCCGCGCTCCGCGAGGGAGGCGGGCAAGAGCGGAGATTGTAGGCGAGAGGGCGGTCCGGAAGCGAACGGTTTTCCACCCCGCGTCTCCCCCCGCGTCTCCCCTAAGGGACATCCCTTCCGTCCCGGAGGCGTTCGCTCGGCCCACGGGTGTACGTGGGGACGGTACGGGGTCGACCTCTCGTCCGATGCCGCTTTCGTCCGGGGAAGGCCACTATGGAGGTATGAGTGCAGCCATCGTCACCCCAGCACCGAATCGTCCCCCCGGGGCCACCCCGCTCACCGGGAGTCACCCGCACCGCCTCGGCGACGCCCTGCGCGCCGTGAAGGTGTTCCTGGGGGCGGCCTTCGACGTGGTCATCCTCGGGGAGTACGGCGAGGAGGCGGGCGTCCGCCACAAATGACACCCTAGGGTCACTGCGTGACCCGTCGATCACCCTCCGCGACCTCCCTTCTCCTGCTGGCGGTCTCCCTCGCCGCCTTCGTCGCCCTGTGCGTCGTGCAGCGCGCCCCGATGGCCGACGCGCTGGTCTACCGCGCCGAGGGCGCGGCCGTCCTGGACGGGGGCGGCGACCTCTACGGCTTCACCGTGACCCGGTGGCACCTCCCGGCCACCTACCCGCCCTTCGCGGCGCTGCTGTTCACCCCGGCTGCCTGGCTGCCCGTCCCCACCCTGAAGGCGGCCTTCCTCGCGGGCAACGCACTCCTGCTGGCCCGGCTGGTCCAGCTCTCCACCCGGCTCGCGGGCCGTCCGCTCGGATCCTCCGCCCTGTGCGCCGCCACGGCCCTGGCGCTCTGGCTGGAACCGGTCTTCCAGACCGTGCTGTTCGGCCAGGTCAACCTGGCCGTGACCGTCCTGGTGCTGTGGGACCTCACGCGCCCGCCGGGCGCCCCGGGCCGGGGTGTCGCCCTGGGGATCGCGGCGGGCGTCAAACTCACCCCCGCGCTCTTCGTCGTCCATCTGCTGCTGCGCGGCAGGCGCCGGGAGGCGGCCACCGCGACGGCCGCGTTCGGCGCCACCGTCCTGCTCGGCGCCCTCGCGCTGCCCGCCGCCAGCGCCGACTTCTGGACCCGCCGCCTCTACGACACCGGCCGCGTCGGCAAGCCGTGGATCGTCGACAACCAGTCCCTCCAGGGCCTCGCGGCCCGCCTCCTCGGCGACCCGACGCCCGGCCTCGCCTGGGCGCTCCCGGCGCTTGCCGTCGCCGTCTGCGGCCTGTGGCTCGCCGCGCGCGCCGCACGGGAGCGGCACGCGGTGCTGCTCACCGCGTTCACCGCGCTGCTGGTATCGCCGGTCAGCTGGTCCCATCACTGGGTGTGGTGCGTCCCGCTGATCGCCGTACTGCTGGCCGAAGGCCGTCTCCGTACGGCGCTGCTGACCACGGTGCTGTTCACCGCCCGCACGATGTGGCTGCTGCCGCACCAGGGCGACCTGGACCTGCGGCTGTCCTGGTGGCAGCAGCCGGCGGCGGCGCCGTACCCGCTGCTGGGCTGTGCGCTGCTGGCGGGCGCGGCCCTCTCCGGACGGCGGGCCGCCCGGGTCGCCGAAGACCTGCCGCGGCCCGGGACTGCGGCCCCGCCCGGGACTGCGGCCCCGCCCGGGACTGCGGCCCCGCCCGGGACGGCGGCCCCGCCCGGGACGGCGGTCCCGCCCGGGACGGCGGTCCCGCCCGGAGTCCCGGCGCGGCGGAGTCGCCCGTCCCCGGATCCGGACCCGGCGGGGCGCTCCCGTCAGCCCTCCGACAGCAGCTCGTCCGCGTCCACGATCCGGTAGGAGTACCCCTGCTCGGCCAGGAACCGCTGCCGGTGGGCCGCGAAGTCCTGGTCGATCGTGTCGCGGGCGACGACCGAGTAGAAGTGGGCCTGGTGGCCGTCGGCCTTGGGCCGCAGCACCCGGCCCAGCCGCTGGGCCTCCTCCTGCCGCGAGCCGAACGTGCCCGACACCTGGATGGCGACGGTCGCCTCCGGCAGGTCGATGGAGAAGTTGGCCACCTTCGACACCACCAGCACGCTGATCTCGCCCTCACGGAAGGCGTCGAAGAGCTTCTCGCGCTGGGCGTTCGACGTCTCGCCCTTGATCACCGGCGCGTTCAGGTGCTCGCCCAGCTCGTCGAGCTGGTCGATGTACTGGCCGATGACGAGGATCTGCTGGCCCGCGAAGCGCCGCACGATCGCCTCGGTCACCTTCCGCTTCGTCGCGGTCGTGGCGCAGAAGCGGTACTTCTCCTCGGTCTCGGCGGTCGCGTAGGCCAGCCGCTCGGAGTCGGTGAGGTTCACCCGGACCTCGACACAGTCCGCGGGCGCGATGTAGCCCTGCGCCTCGATCTCCTTCCACGGCGCGTCGAACCGCTTGGGCCCGATCAGCGAGAAGACGTCCGACTCGCGGCCGTCCTCGCGCACCAGGGTCGCGGTGAGCCCGAGCCGGCGCCGGGCCTGGAGGTCGGCGGTGAACTTGAAGACGGGCGCGGGCAGCAGATGCACCTCGTCGTAGACGATCAGCCCCCAGTCCCGGGAGTCGAACAGCTCCAGGTGCGGGTAGACGCCCTTCCGCCGGGTGGTGAGCACCTGGTACGTGGCGATGGTGACGGGCCGGATCTCCTTGCGCGTACCGCTGTACTCGCCGATCTCGTCCTCGGTGAGCGAGGTCCGCTTCACCAGCTCGTGCTTCCACTGCCGGGCGGAGACGGTGTTGGTGACCAGGATCAGCGTGGTCGACGCGGCCTGCGCCATCGCCCCGGCCCCGACCAGCGTCTTGCCCGCGCCGCACGGCAGCACGACGACACCGCTGCCGCCGTGCCAGAAGTTCTCCACGGCCTGCTTCTGGTACGGCCGCAGCGCCCACCCGTCCTCGGCCAGCTCGATCGGGTGCGCCTCGCCGTCGACGTACCCGGCGAGGTCCTCGGCAGGCCAGCCCAGCTTCAGCAGCGTCTGCTTGATCTGCCCCCGCTCGGAGGGGTGCACGACAACGGTGTCGGGGTCGATGCGGCTGCCCACGAGCGGCGCGATCCGCTTGGAGCGCAGCACCTCCTCCAGCACCGGCCGGTCGGTGGTGGTCAGGACCAGCCCGTGCGCCGGGTGCTTGGACAGCGTCAGCCGGCCGTAGCGGTCCATCGTCTCCGCGATGTCGACGAGCAGCGCGTGCGGCACGGGGTAACGGCTGTAGTGCACGAGCGCGTCCACGACCTGCTCGGCGTCATGGCCGGCGGCCCGCGCGTTCCACAGACCGAGCGGGGTCAGCCGGTAGGTGTGGATGTGCTCCGGCGCCCGCTCCAGCTCCGCGAACGGGGCGATGGCCCGGCGGCAGTCGTCGGCCTGCTCGTGGTCGACTTCGAGGAGCAGGGTCTTGTCGGACTGGACGATCAGCGGACCGTTCACTCGGGGCTGCCTTTCTGGATGGCGCGGCATGGCCAAACGTCCAGTGTGCCCTACCGGCCGTCGGCGCGGTCGGCCCCGGGACGAAGGTCCGCCGGCCCCCGGGGCACGGCCGACGGAGATGTCCGGACCGTTGTGAAAAGTGGTTTCTTCATTCTCCCGCGCAACCCTGTCCACCCGGCGGCTGTCTGACCAGGACGGAAGCGGCGCGGTCCGGGCGGCGCGGTGAGGAGCTCACGGAATGTCGGTACGCAGATGGGGCACCGGCGTGGGAGCCGCGGCGGTGCTGGTGGCGACGGGCTCGTGGGTCATGACGCGTCCGGCGGACATCGACACGCGGCTGTGGGACGAGGTGGGGCCCGTGATCGAGGCCCGGCTGGTGGCGCAGTCGCAGGGCAGCGGGTACGGGGAGAGCGTGCCCGAGCTGGAGGCGCGGTGGTTCTGCCGGGCGAGGGCGCTGGAGATGGAGCGCAGCGGGGACCGGATCCGGGCCGGTGTGGACACGCTGTGCAGGGAGTACGGGGTGCGCGACGGCGCTCTGGTGGAGTGCAGCGGCTCCCACGTCCCGCAGGTGGTCCGGCTGGAGCGGGAGACGGACGGCGGCTACCGCGTGCTGTCGCAGGAGGAACCGCCGGACGGCGCCGGGTACGGCGAGTGGGAAGCGGACCACTTCGGGTTCCACGCCCGGTCCGTGCTCGACGGCGCCGACCGGCCCTCGGCGCTGGAGGCCGCCGCCCGCAGACACTTCGGCCTGCCCGAGGGCACCCGCGTGGAGGACTGCTGACCGCGCCCCCGGGCGAGGACCGTCGGCGGGCCCGGGGGCGCGGTCCGTCGGCCGGATGGCGGGCAGGGGCTTTGGGCGAGGTCCGTCGGCCCGTCCGGGGGTGGAGGCTGTTGCCGGGGGCCGAGGGCGGGACCGCGTGCGAGGTCCGTCCGGCCCGGTCGTGGACGGGTACCTCTGCCGCGGGCCGGAGCCGTCGGCCGGATCACCGGATCGAGGTCCGTCGGCCGGACCGCAGGCGAGAACCGCTGTCCCGGACCGCGGGCGAGGCCGTCCGGCCGTGGCCGGGGCCTCTGCCCCGTACCGCCGGCCGGAGCCGTCGGGCCGGGGCGCCGGGCGGTCACCGCCGCGTCACTGCTGCTCGTCGGCGAGTTCCGCCACCCCCGTGATCCGGTGCAGCGGATACGTGCGGACCTCGTCGGCCGTGTGGTCGTACGCCGTGACGAAGCCGCCCTCGACCCGTACCGGCGCGATCACCCGCTGGCTCGCGGCGCCCTCGGCGTTGACGTAGCCGATCCACACGGCCTGGCCGGTGAGGACGGCGGCCTGCATGGTGGCCAGGGTCTCCGCGGAGCCGGTGCGCGGGAGCTCGCCGCCGGCCGGCGGGGCCGCGTCGTCGGCCGGGACCTTCCGCGGGGCCGTGGAGGCCAGGTCGCCCGCCCGGATCGCCCGGATCGCCGCCGTCAGCAGCGTCGGGTCGGGCACCGGCGGACCCTCGGGGACCGGCTCGGGGGCCGTGCGGGGCGGGGTGCGGTGGGCGTGCGCGCGGGCGATCAGTACGTCGCCCTCGGCGGACTCGGCGGCGGGCGCGTACCCCATCGCCCGCAGTCCCTCCAGCAGCGTCGCCGGGTCGGCCTCGGCGGCCAGCACGGTCGGCGCGAGACGGCGCAGCCGCAGGGCGGCGGCACGCCTGTCGGCGATGATCTCGTTCAGCAGGGCGTCGTCGTCGCAGCGCACGTACGCCGAGGCCGCACCGACCCGCAGATGACCGTGTCTGCGGGCGACGTCGTCGATCAGGTACGCGAGCGGCTGCGGGACCGGGGTACGGGAGTGGGTGGCGAGGAAGGCGTGCAGATCGCTCGCGGTCCGGCCGGCGTCCAGCGCGCGCCGTACCGAGCCCGGCGTGAACCGGTACACCGTCGCCCCGCCCTTCGACTCGACGTCCGCGAGCACGCCCAGCGTGTCGGCCAGCGGGCGGCGCAGCGGTCCGGGTGCCACCGCCGTGAGGTCGGCCTGGAGCAGCACGTGGTCCAGCGGCTCGGGCAGCAGCGGGGCGAGCAGCCGGGCCGCGGTCGCGGAGGCGACGGACTGGTCGGCGGGGGAGAGGGGTTCGAGGCGGGCGGCCCGGTGGTGCGGGAAGGGCAGCCTGCCGCCCGGCCCGGCGGGACCGTCGGCGTCGGCCGCCCTCGGCCCGGGCGCCCCCAGCAGCGCCCGCCCGTGCGCCGACAGCGCGCCCCGGCCGGTCACGCCCAGCGTCTCCGCCTCCGACAGCGTCCAGCGCACCAGCCGGGAGCGCAGGTCGTCGTCCTCGCTCCCGGGGGTCCCGGGGTTCCTGGGGTTCCCGGTCTCGCCGGGACGGGCGACGGCGCCGCCGCGGGCGCGCAGCGGACGTTCCCAGCGCAGCCGGGCGAGCACCACGTCGGCGGCCGGCGCGGTGCCCTCCGGGAGCCCGGCCAGCAGGGTCAGCACCCGGTGCCGCACCTCGGGCGCGGCGGACCGGTCGAGCCCGGGGCCCAGGGCCGACAGCGGCCGTTCCTTCGCGTCCCGGCCGCCGACCACGCCCGCCGTCCGGGTCGCGAGCAGCCAGACCTCGGCGAGCCGCGCCCAGCGCTCGGCCGGCGGCTGCTGGAGCCACTCGTCGTAGGCCGGGGTGGCCGCGTACCGTTCGTCGGCCTCGCCGTCGGAGGCCAGCAGCCCCGCCGCGTAGGCGAGTTCGACCCAGAACGCGGCCATGGGCTCGGACGCGTCCAGGGCGACCGCGGTCCGCTTCAGGTCGCGCACGCTCAGCCCGCCCGCCCGCAGCACGGCCGGCCCGCCCTCGTCCCAGTCCTTCAGCAGCTCCTCCACGGTCGCCAGCGCCGTGTACGCCTGGCCGGCCGCGGTCGAGTCCACCACCGCCGCGGTGTGCGTACCGGCCGGTTCGACGGCGGGCGGCACGGGCTCCGGGGCGCGGTGTGCCCGCCCGGCCCGCAGATGCAGGGCGACCTCGCGGGGCAGTACGACCGTGCCGGGCGCCGTCGGCAGCAGCAGCCCGCGGTCCAGCAGCCAGCGCAGCCGGGCCGCCGGGTCGGCCGTGACCTGCCCGTACGGCGGGCCCCACACCAGCCGGTCCAGGACGTCGAGCGAGTCGGCGGGGGCCTGGCCGAGCAGCGCGTCCATCCGGGCGCGGTCGGTGAACAGCGCCGTGAGCGCGGCGGCCGCGGACACGGCGTCGTGCGTCGACGCCAGCCCGGCGGTGCCGACGATCTCCTGGATCCGGCCGGGCGACATCCCGGCCGTCACCTCCTGCACCGTCGGGCCCAGGCCGGTCGGCGACGGGTGCTGCGGCGACGGCGCGAGCAGTTCGCGGGCGGTGCGCACCAGCCGCAGCCGGTCGTCGCCGCCCCACACCAGGGCCTGTTCGCGCAGTCCGGCCACGGCACCGGGCAGGGCCGCGGTGACGGCCGGGTCCCCGTCGTCGCCGCCCATCAGACCGAGCAGTTCGTCGTACGACGCCGGGTCCGCCGCGACCGCGAGCGCCTCCGCCGCCTGGAGGGTGAACCGGTCCAGCCGCTCCAGCGCGCGGACCACCGAGGCACGGGTGCCCGCCCTGGTCGCCAGCTGGGTGAGATCGGTGGGGACGGGGGTGATGAGGTCGGGGCGGCTGCGCAGGAGGGCGGCCAGGGAGTGGTCGTCCCTGGCGCGGAGCGCTTCCGCGAGGGAGCGGGGGGCGGGGTGGTCCGCGGTGCTCATCTGACCCACGGTAGCGGTTCCCCTTGGGCGGCCGACCCCCGCGCGGGCCTGTCGGCTCGGGCGCTCCCGGGGCCGCGCCCCGGCGACGGCGGTCGCGGCGGTCGGGGCGACCGCGCGAACCGCCGCGCGAACCGCCGCGCGGGCCGGGAGATGCCCCGGCCGTGCCGGGAGCGGTAACGTCTGCCACCACGGGGTCAGCCAACACATCCGCCCCGGAGGGGACTTCGTGGGGATCGAGAGCGACCAGGTCGTCTACGAGTATCTGAGCCGTGTCGGAGACGTGGCGCACCAGCGGCAGTTGCCGTCGTCCACGCGGATGCGGCTGGTGTCGGAGCTGCGCAACGAGATCGACCGGCGGCGCGCCAGGACGCCGGTGGACAGCCCGGCCGCCGTCCGCCGCATCCTGGACGGCCTCGGCAGTCCGGACGACGTCGTCGCGGCCGCCGCCGGCGGCGGGGGCGCCCCGCAGGCACCGGCCGCCGCCGTGCCCGTACAGCGCGACGCGACGCCGGAACCGCAGGACGGGCGTACCGGCCGACTGCGCCGTGCGGTCCCGCGCCCCAGGTCGGGGCGGACCTCCGGGACGGACGCGCCGCCGCCCTCGGACGCCGCGTCGCCCCCGCACCGCGCGCCCGCGCACGAGCTCGGCGACAGCGCGACCCAGCCCGACTGGTGGCGTACGGACAGCAGCCCCTTCGGCGTCGGCGACGAGGTGCCGGGGTTCGTCGGCGGGGTGGAGATCCCCGAGCTGCTCAAGCCGCCGCCGCGTAAGGACCTGAAGAACCTGAAGGACCCGGCGGCACCGGCGGACCGGGACGCGGAGACGGCGGCCGGCGTCCCGGACGAACCCGCCCCCGCCCGCCGCCGCCTGCCGTCCCTGGGCACCGGAAACTGGAGCAATCCGCTTCTGCTGGTCGCCGCGGGCGCGCTCGTCGTCGGCGCGGTGCTCGGCAACTGGTTCGCGCTGCTGCTCGGCTGGCTGATCGCCTACGCCTCGCGGCGGCTGACCCGGGCGGAGGCGAAGTGGGCGGTCGTGTGGCTGCCCGGCCTGGCGGTCACGTCCGGTCTGGTGTGGCTGTGGGGCAGGACCGACGGCCGGTGGGGGACCCCCATCGCCGACGGCCGGATGAACGACGCGGTCGCCCAGACCTGGCCCTGGGTGGTGCGGGGCGCGGCCGTCGCGTCGGCCCTGTTCCTGGTGTGGCGCTCCCAGCGCAGCCGCTGACCCGCCCCGGCCGCGGGGGCGGGGCGCCCGCCTCCGCCTCCGCCCCGCCCGCGGGCCGTCGGCCTGGGCACAATGGCCTGCATGGCCTCCATCACCGCTCCCGCGCTGACCGTCGGATTCGATCTCGACATGACGCTGATCGACTCCCGCCCCGGCATCCACGCCTGCTACAAGGCACTCACCGAGCGGACCGGGACGTACGTCGACGCGGACCTGGTGGTCACCAGGCTGGGGCCGCCGCTGGTGGAGGAACTGGCCAACTGGTTCCCGGCGGAGGAGGTGCCGGCCGCGGTGGAGCTGTACCGGGAGATGTATCCGGCCTTCGCCGTCGCCGCGACCTCCGCGATGCCGGGCGCCCGCGCCGCGATCGAGGCCGTACGGGCGGCCGGCGGGCGGACGATCGTCGTGACCGCGAAGTACGAGCCCAGCGCCAGGCTGCACCTGGAGCACCTGGGCATCGAACCCGACGAGGTGATCGGCGACCTGTGGGCCGAGGCCAAGGCGCAGGCGCTGCGCGCCCACGCGGCGGACGTCTACGTGGGCGACCACGTCGGGGACGTCCGCGGCGCGCGTACGGCCGGCACGCTGTCGGTGGCGGTCGTCACCGGGCCGTGCAGCGCGGCGGAACTGCGCACGGCCGGCGCGGACGTCGTCCTGCCGGACCTCCTGCACTTCCCGGGCTGGCTGGCGTCGTACCGTCCGGCGGCCCGCGCCTGACGGCGGTCTACCGTCCGGCGGCCCGTGTCTGACGGCGGTCTACCGTCCGGCGGCCCGTGTCTGACGGCGGTCTACCGTCCGGCGGCCCGTGTCTGACGGCGGTCTACCGTCCGGCGGCCCGTGC